>CAYFYO010000015.1:0-55092 GCA_964347335.1 uncultured Thermodesulfobacteriota bacterium | reverse complement strand
GCGTCAGTGCTTCGCATGTATTGATTGGGTCCCCCCACGCGATTCGTTGTGAAAGCTATATTGCATGGCCCCGGAGGGGGTGGCCTGATTTTTTTCTCAAAATCAGGCCAGAGTGAAGATCATCTCTGGTGAACGCTGCGGGCTCGATCGACCCTGAGCAGAGCCGAATGGCCTGCCCTGAGCAAGGTCGAAGGGGAGCGGGCGAGAGGGAGTGGTCGGGCATTGTCCTCAAAAGCCACCGAGAAGGCATTTAATGCGTCCGCATTCGTATCACGTTTCAAAACTACTTCACGAGAATCACACCAAAACCGATCGTACGTATTAAGATGCCAGAATTTGAAACGCGAGGTAGAAGCAAACCGTCCCAAGAGGAACCAATTCGAAATCCGGAACAATATCAAAATTAAAATCTTCCAATTCCCTAAAATGTTTGGCATTTTTGGTCATTTGATATTCTAATTTGTTTCCCGCCTCGGGCGGGACATTCGAATTTCGGATTTAAGATGTCGGTTCTCCGAACACCGTGCGATCGGGTAAATTATGTAAATTATTACTGAAGCACCACACTAGCGATTCGGTGATAATCTCTTCTCCATAAGGTAAGCGTCTTCCCTCCCGTAATAGAAACGAATCCTAGCTTTCAATTGGAATCCCAACTTCTCGTAAAACCTCTGGGCCCCGATATTCCCCTTCCTCACTTCAACAAATAGCCTGTCGCCTCTGCAGCACGACTCGCATGCCTGCATGAGATGGGCGCCAATTCCTTCCCTTCGGTGAAGTGGGTCGACGGCAAGAGAGATCACATGGCCACCAGGTTCAAAGATGACATAGCCGAGAACTTTCCTCTCATCGAAAACCAGGAAAGTGTCCGAATAGCGGCGGTGGAAATCGAGAAACATCTCGACAGGGTACGACGATTTCGGGAAGGCCTGGGCTTCAATTTGAAGGATGTCGTTCAGGTCGTTCAGTTCGAATCTCCGAATCATGGTATGCCTGGAAGATGGCAAGGCCAGGATGCCCTTTTAAGGGGCTGGCCTCATTCGATTTGTCTCGGTATATATCATGCCAGGTTTTCTGTGCCAAGAAATTCAAAGCAAAGAGGAGAATCTATACAGAAAACCTTGACTTCATCTCGGGGCTCCTTCACGGTGATTCACCAGGTTTCAATCCTGTCATCGTCAGATCTCGACCGCATCTTGCCTAAGTCCCTTTTCTCGACTTTTGTCCAAGAAAGCGGAAAAGGGCACTCTTCCCTGCTCCAAAATCTTTTCTAAAGATGTCTGTCGTCGGTTGCCAGTCGTCAGTTGTAACGACCAATTCACGTCATCCGATTGGAAATGAAATTCCCCGGGCTGGTGACTTGAATAGCCGTGGATGCATAAATCCTAATCTTTATGCAATGAACAGCGGTCCACGGACCACAAGCAACGACTCTTGGTTCAGAGCTTCCTTTGCAAATCCAAAACTCGCCCCTATTCTCGAGTAATTGATTCTCTCGCCCGCTCCCCTTAGACTCTGCCCGGGGCTGGTCCCTGGGTACGCTCAAGCCCCCAGAGTTCACAGAGCGAAAAACCTGATGCATCAGATATCTGCCCCAATTTTCTGAGGGGAAAAATTGGGGCAAAGGAATTTGGGCAAGAACCCTCGAAGTCTGAACCTGAATTGCATGCTGGATCGTCTTGTTTTCTCAGAGTTTTCATGTCAAAATTCAAGTAGGACCGAATGGCTTTCTCTTCACTAAAGGAGCGTATTCCCATGAAACTTACGATCGCCCGCTTAATCGCCCTGACCATGACAGTCCTCATTTTTGGCGGATGCGTCCACGCCATCTCTCGCCAAAACAGGGAACTGGCCCTTCAGGGTCTTACTCCAGAATCAATTCTCCGGGATTTTGACGCTTACCAGGGCAAGCTCGTTCTCATCGGGGGGGAGATCATTGAAACAAGGAATCTGGAGAATGAAACGCTGATCGAGGTGCTGCAGAGACCCTTGAGTCGGAATACCGATAAGCCCCTGAAAGACAAGGATGCAGATGGTCGTTTTTTCGCGTGGTATCCTACTTTCCAGGATCCATACATTTTCAGCCAGGGGAGGGAGATCACGGTTGCCGGGATCGTCACAGGGAAGAGATCTTCGAAGATTGGCGACAGAGAATACACCTATGTGGTTATCGAGAACAGAGAAACACACCTCTGGCCGGAGCAAATGGATTACTACGAGCCCTACCCTTACTGGTATCCGGCTTATCCTTACTGGTATCCCCATTACCGCTGGTGGCATTACCGCCATCACTGATGATACAGCGGTCGAGGCCTGCGATCGGCAGAGGCCCATCGTGACCCTGAGACTGAACAACGACACCGTCCACCGTGCCCCCGATACCGTTCTAATGCCGATTTGCTCCCCGTTTTTTCCCAGAGGCTTCGCCCGTATCCCCTTTTAGGGCCGCGTCTTCTGGCAAGAAGGTCGAAGAGGGATTTTCCATGAGAGACTCGAGATCTTCTGGCGAAAGGGAAATCCGGGAGAATATCTCCTTTTCGAGTTTCTCCATGTTTTTCGACAGCTTCTGAAGACGGGCGGATTTTTCAGGGCCTTTTCCATAACGGGCGATGATGTCTTCGAACCGTTCTTTCAGTGGGACCACCTTGTCATGTTGAATACGCTTGTCGGCATAGTTCACCACAGTCGCCTCATCGATGGCATCCGCTATTTCAGGGCCTGAATCCACATGACCCCCGACGACCCACGCCACCTCAGGATAACCCATTTCCATAACCATTCGCCGGCCCATCTCGACGTGGTTACCTCCCTCATGGAGTGAACGGGTTTTCGCAATGTCATGGAGGAGGGCACCGGCGATGATGAGGGGAATCCTCAAATGGCCTCCTCCCTGGTTCAAGGCTCTGCCGACGATCGCAGCCAGTCGCGCAACCATCAATGAATGGCGCCGGATGTGTGGCCTCATACCGTAACGGTCCATAAGGTGGAGACATTCAACGATTGGAGGAATTTTGAGGGCTGAGGATCTCTTCTTCACGCTCATTGTATTGGATGGCCCCCTGCTCGAGGCCTGGGGGGCTGGTTTATGGAATCGCCGCCCTGCATCTGGAACACAGAGAAGGCCTTTTGATGTCGAAATCAAAGAGTTGCGAAGTATCGAACATGGCACACAACGGGTTTTTGCATCCCCCAATCCCATACGTATGTCCGATCTGGTGTATCGCCTCCTTTAATCCCCGCTCTTGCAGCTTCTCGGGGTTACGCGGAAGCCCGTATTGCTCGTCCCTCAGGTGGTGAATCGAGAGGACCGCCACCTTTTGTTCCCGACTAGCATGCCCGAAAGTGCGATGGCCGTCCTGTCGATAGAGGCCAACCCCGGTCACTCCCAGAATTCTTCCCCTTATGGATTCTCTCATTTGGGCCAATTTCAGGAGGATGGCTTCAGCCAGATACTGCCTCCTCCGCTCATTATAGGCATAACCAAAATCCTCAATGGGCGAACCGATTTCCACCTTCTTCCGGAAAACCTCTGGAAGACGGCCGCTCAAAAAATCTAGGACGGGTTCATCCACCGATCCAAGCGGAATAATCGTGATCTTCCCAATAGAGGAAACAGGCTGAGATCTTCTTTTGCGGACCATGGCATTTCTGAACGAGGGATCCCGCCTCCTTGACGATGAGCTTCAAAAACCGAGACTCACGGCAAAACCGTGATCCCTCTTGGGTTGCCTCCGTAGCCACTCCTCAGTGAAACGTTAGCCCATTCCCCCCCACTTCGCCTGCGCCCTTGACATCACAGACGAATCTGTCTCTACACTCCTTGCAAAGGAGTAGGCCGATCTCCTCATAGACCTCACGTTCTAACTCATCCGGGGTTCTCGATTCGATCTCCTGAAGAATCCGATCGAACTCCCCGTCGATATCCTCTTCGGGAATGGACAACACCCCATCAAAATCGGCGAAAACCCGTATGTGAACGACATACTTTAGGCTTCCCAACGGCAGGTGCTTGGCGCACCAAAAACAGCTCTGACTCTCCATGGGCTCACCTTTTTCGATATTCAAAGGACCGGGGGCTCCTCCGATGGCTATCTCACCGTTCTCACAGATAACCTCCCCGCCTAAAAGCCGCCTCTAGATCATGGAGCTCCTCCTCGTGCAGTGTCTCAGGAGTACCTTGCATAATTTATCCGATCCCATGGTGTCCACAAAACCGACATGATGAGATCCGAAAATCGAACATCGGACGCATGAGATGTCTTCAGATTGGCTTTTCCGGACAATGTCCTAACACTTTCTCTCGCCCGCTCAGCCATTCAGGTCAAAACTCAGAGATCTCCGTGTGTTCTGCGAGAGATGGAAACTCACTTCATGCCCTTGCATTAGATCATACGAGACCGTCTGAGGAATCTCCCAGAAAAGCGGTCTCCTATTGTTCGGAGACATGAGGAACTGACGCGGTTTATCCCTCCAGTGTGTCCCTCCACCGTTCGATGTCTTGGATTCCCCTGTTCGCCAGGAGTCTCCTTTTTTGCTTCCCCTTCAGCCGCTCCTTTAGGGGGGGTAACAGCCCAAAATTCGCGTTCATGGGCTGGAAAGTGCTCGGGTTGGCATGGGTAATATAATGGACGAGCGACCCCAAGACAGTCGTGGGTGATGGGGTGACCATTCGCATGCCTTTCACCCACATCCACGCACTAATCCCGGCCAGAAGTCCCATGGCAGCAGATTCCACGTATCCCTCTACACCGGTAATCTGGCCCGCCAAGAAAATCCGAGGGTGATTCTTGAATTGAAGGCGCTCACTGAGGAATTGTGGAGAATTCACAAAGGTATTTCGATGGAGACTCCCCAGCCTAACGAACTCTGCCCTCTCGAGTCCAGGGATCATACGAAAAACTCGTTTCTGGTCCCCCCATTTCAGCTTCGTCTGAAACCCTACCATGCTGTGCAGCGTACCCGGGCGGTTATCCTGCCTCAGCTGAACCACAGCGAAAGGCCTCTCTCCAGTTCTTGGATCGATGAGTCCCACTGGCTTCAGCGGTCCAAAGGCCAGCGTGTCTCTTCCTCGCTGGGCCAGCTCTTCGATGGGCATGCATCCCTCAAAGAAGGCATCTCTCTCGAATTCTCTCAGAGGAACCTTCTCTGCCTGAATCAGGGCCTCCACAAAGGCATAGTACTGATCAGCCGTCATGGGACAGTTCACATAGTCATCGCCTCCCCGTCCGTACCGAGACGCCTTGAAGGCAATCCCGAAGTCGATAGAATCCCTTGTGACGATGGGTGAGATCGCGTCGTAGAAATAGAGCGAATTCCCCCCTGTAAGCCGCTTCAGACTGTGCGTGAATGCCTCTGAGGTCAAAGGACCCGTGGCGATAATGACCGCATCATCTGGTGGAATATCGGTCATTTCTTCGCGAATGACGCTCACGCCATCTTCATTTTCAAGGCGCTCTGTGACAAAGCGGGAGAATTCCTCCCTATCGACGGCCAGAGACCCTCCAGCCGGAACTCGAGTCTGGTCGGCTGCCAGGATAATCAGGGATCCAAGCCTTCGCATCTCTTCTTTCAGGAGGCCAACAGCGTTCTCCAGGGAGTTCGACTTCAGAGAGTTGCTGCATACCAGTTCGGAGAGAAGAGGGGATCTGTGAGCCGGAGAGAATCGCTTCGGTTTCATCTCATACAAGATCACCCGAATTCCCCGCCTCGTCGCTTGCCAGGCAGCCTCACATCCGGCAAGGCCACCCCCGATGATCAAAAGTCGATCCTTCTGCGCCAAAGCCCCACACTCCCCAAAATTCATGGATCTAGCAGGTCCGCACCGATAAATGTCCCGAGCATGACGAAATTTCTGGGGTTACCCATCTCGGCGAAGGGAGTGTCCCCCAACAGGCGAAATGAACCCTGACGGGTCACTTCGTTTACCACGGTCTGATCCGCCGAGCGCGGAGAGTTCGGAAGGTCGAATCCCGCCTCCTGGCGGGGAGGCCCTAAATCGGCTCAGGAACTTCGTCCAGAGAACGAAAGGAGTGTTTTTCCGTGTCGAACTAAGTCTTCGATTTGCATACCCGACAGACAGTAACAGGACCTCTTCGGGTCCATTTCTCGATCATGAATGGCGCATCACACTGAGGGCACGACCGATTCACCGGCTTATTCCATATCGCAAATTCACACTGGGGATAGCGAGTACATCCGTAGAAGATCTTTCCTCTTCGAGAACGCCTCTGGGTGAGGAAGCCATCACACCCCTCTTGAGGACAGGCGATATCGAGGTGCTTTGGTTTGGTCGTCTTGCATCGTGGATATTGAGAGCACGCGTAAAACTCCCCAAATCTCCCCCGTCTGATCACCATAGAGTTGCCGCAGGTCGGACATGTCTGATCGGATTCCTCCGGGGCCTCCCGAATGACCACCTCACCCTGTTCATTCCTCACAAAATCCCGGGTGTTTCGGCACTCGGGGTAAGAATCGCACGCCAGGAAGAATCCCTTCCTTCCCCATCGAATAACCATCGGACTTCCACACTCGCCGCAAACCAGGGATGTCGCCGTCACCTCTCTCTTCAGCTCAGGGATCCTGGTCTCGGCCCGCTCGAGGCTTTTCGTGAACCGGCCATAGAAATCCTCCATAGCCTCTGCCCAGTCTACTCTTTGTTCCTCGATCGCATCAAGAACGTCCTCCATCCTCGCTGTAAACTCCACACTGAGGATACTTGGGAAGCTCTTCACGAGGAGGTCGTTGACGAGAAAACCGAGTTCTGTGGGATGAAATCTCCCCTGATTGAGTTGAACGTATCCCCTTTCCTGAATCGTACTGAGAATCGTCGCATAGGTCGACGGTCGCCCGATCCCTTCTTCCTCGAGTTCCTTCACCAACGTGCTCTCGGAAAATCTGGGAGGGGGTTGGGTATAATGTTGCTCAGGGTTGAGGGGAGGCAGAAGTTCGAGGACTTCACCCTGGGCCAGAGGCGGTACATAGACTTTTTCTTCTTCACTGGGTTCTTCTGGTTCCTTTCCGGTGCGGTAAGCCGCCATAAACCCTGGGAATTTCTGAACCGATCCAGTCACGGTCAGAATGGCCTCCCCGGCCTCGATGTCCACTGACTTCCTGAGGAAAAGGGCAGGAACCATTTGGCTCGCCAAGAACCGATCCCAAATCAGGTGATAGAGAGCCTTCTGGTCGTTGGTGAGGTACCGGCCGGTTTTTTCCGGCTCATATTCCATGGAGGTCGGTCGAATCGCCTCGTGGGCTTCCTGTGCCCCTCTCTTGCTTTTGTAAAAATTGGGTTTTTTCGGCAGATAGGTCTCTCCATAGCGGTGACGGATGAATTGGCGCGCGTTCTGGAGTGCTTCGCTGGACACTCGCGGCGAATCGGTACGCATGTAAGTGATGAGTCCGACGGGGCCCTCGTCACCGAGCTCAATCCCCTCGTAAAGGTCCTGAGCGATCCTCATGGTTTTCTTGGGAGAAAACCGAAGCTTTTGAGCCGCTTCCTGTTGAAGCTTGCTCGTGATAAATGGGGCAGGAGGATTTCGAAGAATTTCCTTCTCTTCGATTTTCTTCACGACAAATTGTGCGCGCTCGAGATTTCGAACGATCTCATCGACTTCCTGTCGGCTGGATATCTTCGGCTTCTTGCCCTTGATCTTTGCGAGCTTGGCTTCAAAAGGTTTATGATCATGCTGGCTTCTCAGCGTTGCCGTGATCGTCCAATATTCTCTGGGCTTAAAAGCCCAAATCTCTCTCTCCCGTTCACATATGAGACGAACAGTCACCGATTGTACCCGGCCCGCGCTCAATCCTCTTCTGATCTCTCGCCAGAGCAAGGGGCTAATCTTGTAGCCCACCAATCGATCCAAGACCCTCCTTGCCTGCTGAGCATCATACAAGCCCTGTCTCAGCGGCCCTGCTCTCTGAATCGCGTCGAGGACTCCTCGGCGAGTCAGCTCACTAATTAAGACACGGTAGAAACGTCGCCTATTGCCATTGAGCACTTCTCTTATGTGCCAGGCAATGGCTTCTCCCTCCCTGTCCGGGTCGGGAGCCAAATAGACCTTCCCAACGTCCTCGCTCGCCTTTTTCAGCTCTTTGATAATTTTCTTCTTTCCATAAATGACCCCGTACCGCGGTTTGAAGCCGTGCTCGATGTCGATTCCAAGGTCATTCTGTGGCAGATCTTTGACGTGGCCGACCGTGGCCTTCACCACATAGTCCGACCCCAAGAACTTGCTCAGAGTCTTCGCCTTGGTCGGGGATTCAACCACGACTAGGGATTTGGACATGAGGGCTCCCGTATCCTTCTTCTGTTAAATGCGCACAAAATGTTTCCCAGCCAGTTGGCTGATCAGACCGGCCAGTTCGAGGCTCAACAGGACTTGTGAGACTCGACTAGCATCCCACTGGGTCTGGGTAATAAGCCGATCGATATGAACCGGTTCCGCTCCAAGGAGACCATAAATGACCTTCTCCTCTTCGGTCAAGGTGGGACCCGACGAACGCTCTCCGTTCCTCTCGCCCTCCCCTTGGCCCGCCCATTGAGGAGTGATCTCATTGAGGACATCTTCTACGCTCTCCACCAACTTAGCCCCCGCTTTGATCAGACGATTGGTTCCCTGACTGCCGGGAAAACCAACATTGCCGGGTACGGCAAAGACCTCTCTCCCCTGTTCTAACGCATAATTGGCCGTAATCAGAGATCCACTCCGACTCGTTGCCTCTACGATAACCACACCCGAGGCAAGGCCACTGATGATTCGATTGCGACGGGGAAAATTGAAGGAGTGAGGCTTGGTTCCCATTGGGAATTCCGAAAACACCGCCCCGCTCCCGATGATCTCCTGCATCAGGGCACGACCCTCCGGTGGATAGATCACATCTACACCGCATCCAAGAACCGCTATCGTTCTCCCACGTCCAAGAAGAGCCCCCCGGTGAGCCGCAGAATCGATCCCTCGAGCCATCCCACTGACAACGGTGACACCGCGCACAGCGAGATCTCGCCCCAATCTCTCCGTAAAGGACTTGCCGTGCCTTGATGCCATACGAGAACCCACAATGGCGATGGCTGAGTTATCCCGTGATTCAAACTGCCCCCGAACGTATAGGACCGGCGGGGGGTCGTAAATCGCAAGGAGGTTTTTGGGGTACCCGGGATCTTGGTAGGTGGCTACGGAGACACCAAGATTCTCTATCCGATTAAGTTCGTTTTTTAGGCGCTTTTCCAGGGGAAAGTTACTAAGCGCTTCAGCCAGCGTGGCCCCCACCCCATCCACCCTTTGCAGTTCCTTCCGGGAGGCCTCAAAAACCAGCCTCGGATCTTTGAAGACCTGGATGAGGTTTCGATATGCAACACTCCCAATTCCTGGGACGAGATTCAAAGCGATCCAGTATCGATTATCCCGCATTACCCTCAAGCCCTCCGATTCAACCCGCTCATCCTAGGCTATCGGCTCACCGAATTCAACGGTTGAACCGTGAGGAGATCCTCTATTCATCTTTCTCAGAGGGATCTTATGAACAAAGCGCTTCAGGATTCCCAAAATACCGGATGTGTTCGAGAAAGGCAAGTTCCGTCCACCCCAATGCGCCCGAGTGACAGGTTTTTGTCCACCTTGTGGATGAAAATCGTCCAGTCTTGATCAAAAATAGAAAGGCCTCCCGTCACCACGGAAGGCCCGTAACTCGAGAGGGAAACCAGTCTATTGTATGGACCTGTATGTCATGATTTCGTCCCCACGGAGAATCGCATCCATAGAGTCCGTAATCTCCGCCTGGTAGAGTACCCCCTTGATGGCTGTCACCTTAAGCGCACCGAGGAGATAGATCTTCTTTCCCTTCCTCTGGGTGTATGGATTCTTAAGCATCTTCTGAGTCCTGAAGATCAGAAATCGCTCTCCAATCTCGGGGGGCCTCTCCTTTGTGGCGATATACACCGTGTCGCCCTGAGCAAGAAGCCTCTTGCGATATCGTGCATCGATGATCTTTCCAAGGGAATCTTCTTCGAGAATGATGTACTCAACCCCTCCCTTGCGAAAAATCTCTGCAAATTCGCCTTTCCCAACGCCGAGACCTTCCTCAACCTCGACTGGCGTCGGGGCCTCTTCCTTCTTCCCGACAACGGCAGATTCCTCAATGCCTGCTTCGATGCCTTTCGCTTCGGCTTCCTCCGGGACGGCCACCGCTTCGGTCACGCCCGTTCCGACCCTTTCGGTCTCCCTAACCGTTCTAGGCCGAAGAGGTTTAGGTTCACCACGAAGACGGAGTGAGTTTCCCGGATAGATGAGATGGGGGTTGGTGATATACTGATTCCGCTGCCAGAGCTCAGGCCACGCATAAGGGTCGTCCAGATAGGCGTCAGAAAGATCCCAGAGGGTGTCGCCCTTTTTGATCACATAAACCTCATCCCCCCGATCCTGTCCATAAGCATGAGAAAATGCAAAGAGACAAAAAACGACGGTCAAAATGAGAATGGGAATCCCTTTCTTCATCATGGTCTCCTTGTGATGCACCTGTTTTCTTTCGATGGTTCACAATCAAAAATTATGCCAGTTCCTCAAAGACCAAACATATGTATCTCCTCGGGTCTTGTCAAGACCTCCTTCCGACCGTTCTCGGACATGCATCCTCTGGGAATCGATTCTCCCATGGGAGGAGGACACGAGCTAACTGGGAGGTAATCAACAACAATCCTGAAAAGAAGTGGATTTACGGTGACCTTGAAGGGCTCGGAAGCTGTTCTGGACCTGTTCTTACCTCTCACAGAGGCCGCAGGGGGGCACCAGGAAGACTTGCCCGAGGTTTTTGAGAGGCCAATCCGAAGCAAATCGTCCAAATCGGACGGTTCTGTAGCGTACAGAAATCTGGCAGTGAGGGGAGGAACACAAAAAATGTTGAATTTCAAACGCTTGTTTGACTCGTCCAATGAGCGAGTGTATATTTGGAAGACCGCACGAACGCCTCTTCATGAGGAGCCAAAGTGCAGAAGCGATTCTGGATTTCCGGAGGTCTCCTCCTTCTCATTCTGGTTTTGACAACTGTCGGAGTCCTCATATTGGTCAAAACCGATCCAGAGAGTACGGCCCGGCTCCAGGAGCCGATCCGACGGGTTGCGGTCGAGGTGCGCCAAATCTACCCCCGGCCTTACACTCGCTGGGTAGAGGCTTACTCAACGGTTACCCCATTTCGCAAGGGCATCGTGAGCGCCCAAGTCAGCGGCCCGATTGCGAGTCTTGGCCGAGAGACAGATCCTGGAATGCCGATTACAAAAGGACAGGAACTGGCGAAGATTGAGGACAAGCGTTACCGGTTCACCCTTCAGAAAGCCAAGGCGAATTTAACTAAACTGGAGGCCTTGCTGGAGATCGAACGGAATGAGAACGAAAGGCGGACGACCGTCTATGAGATCGCAAACCAGAGATTGGCGTTGGCCGAGTCTGACTATAAGCGCAACCTGGAGCTCTTCGAAAAGGAACTCATCCCGAAGCAGACATTGGAAGACGCCGAGAACCAGATGGAACTTCGAAGATCGGAGTTTGAGAGCGCCCGCAGTGAACTCCAAAGCCGCCAGGCACGAATCCAAACCGCACAGGCTGACATCATTGCCGCAAAAGCCGAGATCGATCGGCTCCGCGAGGATCTGCTCGATACGACCATCCGGGCTCCTTTCGACGGCGTCATCGGGGAGCGTTTTGTGGAAATCGGGAACCAAGTGGCGCCAGGGCAGAGGCTCTTTACGGTTCTCGAAATATCCTCGGTCAAGGTTGTCGCCAGGATTCCATCCGAGTTTATCGGCCGTATCCAGGCCGGGATCGATGCGGGGGTCACAACCAGAGCGTATCCCAAAACGGTTTTCAACGGCACGGTGATCCATGTCTATCCAGAAGCGGACCCAAGGAACCGGACTTTCGCCGTTGAGGTCAAGGTCGCGAACCAAGGAAGACCCAAGCTGCTCCCCGGTATGTTTGCGAGGGTCCGTCTCCCTGTCCTAACCCTGGATCAAGCGCTCTTAATCCCCCGAGATACGCTCATGGAGGATGACCTGGGGACCTACCTCTATGTCGTCAATCCCTCGACTCAGACTGCCCATAGGAGAGATCTCACTCTCGGGGAGGTGGGTTTGGACGAGGCCCTCGTCATGGGGGGACTGACTGCGGGTGAGACGGTGGTCGTTCGGGGTCAGGAAAGGTTACATGAGGGGGCACTCGTTGAGTGGACCCCGTCTGCACCAAGCTCCACATCGGGGCAGGCGGTAGACATAACCAATTAAAGCAAGGCTCAATACCCTTAAACCTGAGAAGTCCCAGTCGATAAGGAAACGCATGGTACGCTATTTTGTGCGCAATTCGGTTTTTGTAAATCTGCTCATGATGGTGATCTTAGTCACGGGGATTCTCATTTATCTCTCAATCACCCGGGAGATTTTTCCCGAGTTCTCACTCGAATCCATCGCGATCCGGACGGAGTACCCAGGCGCTTCACCGCAAGAGGTGGAGAAGCTGATCACCATCAAGATTGAGGACGAGATAGCGGATCTCGACGATGTGGATAGTATCTATTCCGAATCTCAGGAGGGGCTTTCTGTCATCACCGTGGAACTGTCCGAATATGCGAATCTGGACCGAGTCATCAACGACATCTCTTCAGCGATCGAAAGGATCGAGGACCTACCGGAGGATGCGGATGATCCCGTGGTCAGTGAGATAAAGAATGCCCTGCCAATCATCACGGTCTCGGTATTCGGCGACCTGCCTGAATTGACAATGAAGCAGATTGCTGAGGAAGTCCAGGACAATCTTCGTGAGATTCCTGGCGTGAGTTCTGTTTATCTTTCCGGTGCCCGGGACCGTGAGATCTGGGTTGAGGTGGATCCGAGACGTCTGGAGCAATATCAACTGGGCCTGGGGGAAATCAAAAATGCGCTGGAGACCCGAAACCTTAACCTTCCAGGTGGGACGATCAAAACCGAACGAGGGGAGTTTCTCCTTCGAACCGTAGGAGAGATCTTAGAAGCCAGAGAGCTGGAAAGCGTCATTCTGCGCTCGGATCCTCAGGGAAATGTCCTCACCCTGTCCCAAGTGGCCCGGGTTCGGGACCACTTCGAAGATCCTGTCACCCTTGGCCGTTTCAACGGCCGCCGCGCCATGAATCTCGCGGTGAGTAAGGAAAAACAGGGAGATTCAATTGCGATCTCTCAGGCCGTCCGCCAGTTCGTCGCTGAGTATGAAGAACGTCTTCCGCCCGGTGTTCATCTCGATGTCTTCAACGACTTTTCCGTATTCATCAAAAATCGACTCAACACGCTCAAGCGAAACGGTCTGGCAGGCTTTGCCTGCGTCCTTGTGATCCTTTGTATCTTCTTCAATTTTCGCGTCGCTGGGATGACCGCTCTCGGTATCCCGGTCTCTTTTGCGGGTGCGCTTCTATTGATGCAGGGTTTCGGCATTTCCCTGAATATGATCTCCATGTTCAGCCTGATCTTGGTGCTGGGGATTATCGTGGATGACGCGATCGTGGTCTCAGAAAACGCATATCGCTATATGGAAGAAGGATATCCTCCCGACGAAGCGGCCGTCTTGGGCACACAACAGGTCTTGGGGCCGGTGGTGGCCACCGTGGTCACGACCATTGCGGCCTTCCTCCCCATGCTTTTGGTGGCGGGAAGCACCGGCAAATTCATGTCCGTCATTCCCAAAGTCGTCACCTTCGCCCTAATTGCCTCCCTCATGGAGGCCCTCGTCATCCTGCCTTCTCACTTGGCAGACTGGGCCCCCAAAAAACATCGACAGGGCATCTCACCCCGAGCTGAACGCTGGCTCGAGGCAGTTCGGAATCGATATTCACGCTTTCTCGGTTTCTGTCTCCGGTGGAAGTACGTGAGTATGGTGGCCAGTTTAGGAATCACGGCCATTGTGTTGACTTTCGCTTTCACGCGAATCCCCTTCATCCTTTTTCATGAATTTGAATCGACGCAATTCTTCATCAATGTTGAAACGCCTGTGACTTCCAAGATTGAGGATACACGGGATGTCATCGCGAGGATCGAAGAAATCATCATGGAAAGCCTTCCCCCGACAGAACTCAAATCCACTGCATCCAATGTCGGGCTGATCTTCTTGGATATAAATCGGGTCGTCCGCGGATCGAACGGTGGACAGATCATCGTGGAGCTGACGGAGGCTCACGAAAGGAGTCGCTCCAGCCAGGACATTATCACCGATCTTCGTAAGCGAACCAAAGGGATTGTTGGAGCGACAAAGATTCAATACTACAAGCCTCAAGCAGGTCCAGGTGGCGCTGCCATCGAGATTCGTGTCGTCGGGGATCAGTTTTCCGTCCTCCAGGAGATCGCGGCCAAAGTCAAATCTTTTTTAGCCACTTTTCCAGCTGCCGAGGATATCCGGGACGACTTCCTGCCTGGCAAAAAGGAGCTACGCATCGTGACCCGCCCAGAGGCCAAGAGCCTTGGTTTAGATGTGGCGGCGATTGCCCGGCAGGTTCAGAGGAGCTTCTATGGAGCTGAATCCTCTAAGATCCTGAGATCCGATGAAGACATTCCCATTGTTGTGAAGTACGCAGAGGAGTTTCGAGACCGACCCTCGCGGGTCGAAGATCTTGTGCTGACCACACCCGCTGGGGAAAAAGTCTATTTCAGCGAAGTGGCCGAACTCAGACAGGAGGTGGGAAGTACCAAGATCATCCGATCCGATCAGAAGCGATCGATCACGGTTCTCGGAGATGTAGACGAAAAGGAAGGGAATACCCTGGAAATCACCAAACAGGTGCGCAAAGCCTTCTCGAACCTTCAGGCTCAATATCCTGGCTACAAACTCGAGTTCAAGGGCCAACGTCAGGAGTTTGAACAATCCATGTTCGATTTGTTGAAGAGTTTCCTGGTCGCTGTTCTCCTCATCTATCTCATTCTCGGCGCCTTGTTCAAGTCTTACATTCAGCCGCTCGTCGTTATGCTGGCCATACCCTTTGCCGCAAATGGGGTCATTCTGGGCCACGCCGTCATGGGGCTCTCATTTGGAATCCTCTCCGTGATGGGCATGGTGGCTTTGGCTGGCGTGGTGGTCAATGACTCTCTCATTCTGGTCAGCTTTGTCAACGGCCTGAGACGTGAGGGGATGCCCTTAGGCCAAGCCCTCGTACGTGGCGGTGAAATTCGCCTTCGGCCTATCCTTCTCACCACGGTTACGACAGTGGCAGGCCTAACCCCGCTCGGTTTTTTCGCCTCGGGTCAGGCCAAGTTCCTCTCGCCCATGGCCATCTCCATTATCTTTGGACTCTCGGTTTCAACCGTCCTCACCCTCATCATTATCCCCTGCTCCTATGCCATTGTTGAGGGTTTCCGGCAGAACCTTCGGGGTTTAGTTGGCATCAAGAAGGACGTCTTTCTTGAAGATGTAACCGACTCCAAGCAAGAAGCCTCGCATACCTCCTAGACCCCGAAGCTGTCCTCATGGCTTCCGACTCACATCATCCCCGGATTGAGAACCAAAGAAACGTGTGCAAGGGCACGAAGTCAGTTTCCATCTCTCGCAGACCACACCGAGACCTCTGAGTTTCCACCTGAATCGCCGGGAAGGCGATTCAGGTCAAAAACCTCAACGCCTCGCTTGGTTCAATAGATTGGGTACCCCCATGCAATTCGTCGCGAAAGCTGCATTGCATGGCCCCGAAGGGGAGAAGCTGGACTGCAACACAAGCAAATGGACACAGAACGAGGTGAGGCGCCTTGGGAATTCTAGACCGATATTGACAGGCTCACCGCAATGATACGATACTTGATCCAGTCAACCCTGAAATTGAGAGGAGCGCTCATTGGAGGTACGGATTCATTCAGACGAGACGCTCGATGCCCTTCAGAATGGAAAATTGCGCATCATTCAGAAGCGAAAGGGCTACCGATACTCCATCGACGCGATTCTCCTTGCCGATTTCTGCCGCCTCAAGAAGGCCGAGAAGGTTATCGACCTTGGAACGGGCAATGCCATTATCCCCCTGCTCCTAGCGACCCGAAATCCCACAAACCGGATTGTGGGTGTCGAGCTTCAGGCTGAACTCGTTGACATGGCCCGTCGAAATATCGCACTGAATGACCTCGAAGAGAGAATCGAGCTGGTTCATCAAGATGTGAAGAATCTACCGGGCAGTCTTGATCCGGCCGCTTTTGACGTTGCCCTCACCAACCCCCCCTACCGTCCCGTTCAGACTGGGAGGATCAATCCACAGCGGGAAAAAGCCCTGGCAAGACATGAAATCCTCGGATCCCTGGAGGATATGGCTCGAATCGCCTCCTTTCTTCTCCGTCCAATGGGTCGGTTCTACCTGATCTATCCAGCGTCTCGAACGGTCGATATGGTACTCACGTTGAGAAAAACAGATCTGGAACCCAAGCAGCTCCGGCTCGTTCACTCTACCTCTAGAGAAAAAGCGAAGCTTGTCATGGCCGAGGCCGTCAAAGGTGGTCGGAAGGAACTCCAGATCCTCAGGCCCCTGTTTGTCTATGATCTCGTCGGCCATTTTACAGAGGAGATGGAAAGAATTTACACAACGAGCCAAGGCAAAGATGAGACAGCAGTTCTCAGGGATCGGGAAAAACCAGCGTAACGGTTGGCACCTGACAGGGATTAGGAAAGATATAGGCAGCGGTTGGCTGAGGGAAGGAGAAGCGGAAGCAACAGTATAATAAGGATCAAGTGTTACGGACTCCTTGAGATGAACCCCTGACTGTTGATCTCTGATCCCCGGGAACTGGACGGACTGCTGAACCCTGTAAACAGTGACCGATTTCTGACTGTCGATCCTTGACCGTTGTGGAATGTACCCCGGGGAATTGCTTTGACAATTGATTGAGAATCCGATATGCTTCAGGAAATAATACAATAAATTCAAGTGACTACCGCGATTCCGATGGATCCCATTATTCAGCGTCTCGTCAAGGAAGATCTTCGAAGGGTGGAAATCGAATTCAAGAGGAACCTTCTGTCCGACGTCGGACTCATTTCAAAGATTGGTGAGCATCTCCTCTCCAGCGGGGGCAAGCGCTTCCGCCCGATGATCCTGATTCTCTCCACAAAACTATGCGGATATGAGGGGGATCGGCACATCCCTTTGGCCAGCGTCATCGAGTTTATCCATACGGCTTCTCTCCTTCATGATGATGTGGTGGATGATGCAGAGTTGAGGCGAGGCAATGCATCGGCGAACGCACTCTGGGGAAGTGAAGCGAGTGTGCTCGTCGGTGATTTCCTGTTTTCCAGGTCCTTTTCTCTTATGGTGGGAGATGGAGACCTCCGGATTCTTCAAGTCATCTCAGATGCCTCCACTCAGCTTGCAGAGGGGGAGATGCAAGAGCTGATCAATACAAACGACCTTTCACTCGCTGAAGATCGGTATATCTGGGTCATCACTCGGAAGACGGCGGCTCTCATCTCTGCCGCTTGCCGAATCGGCGCCATCCTCGGTGAGGTCGGCCCTGAAAGGGAGGCTTCTCTAGGTGCTTTCGGCTTGAATCTGGGAATTGCTTTTCAGCTGGTCGATGACACGTTGGACTATATCTCTCAGGAGAAGGAATTCGGTAAAACCATCGGGATCGATCTCAGAGATGGAAAGGTGACCCTCCCCTTAATCTATGCACTCCAGACATGCACATCAAAGGAAAAAGGAAAGCTCGAAGAGGTGGTGTTTTCAGAGTCGATTACCCATGAGGACTTTATGCTCGTGACAGAGCTGATTCAGCGGTATGGAGGAACAGACTATACGATTGAGCGGGCGAGGAGTTTTGTCGAAGAAGCCAAGAATTATCTCACCGGTTTCAACCCGTCTGAAGCCAAGACAGCGATTCTGGCATTGGCCGACTACGTGATTGAACGGAAGAGCTAGCCCCAAAACCGATGTCGGTTGTCCGCAGGAGGGTGCACTGGAGAAAGAAACATGGGTGAATATGGATCGGTCTTGGAGGTGAATGACAGCGCTTTTGCAAAAGAGATTCTGGAATCGAACATCCCGGCTCTGGTCGATTTCTGGGCGAATTGGTGTGGCCCGTGTCGGACCATCGCCCCCGTCATCGAGGAATTGGCCAAGGAGTACTCGGGAAAAGTCAAAATTGCCAAGATCAATGTGGAAGAGAATCCGCAAACACCCGGACAGTACGGTGTTAGAGGAATCCCAACCGTGATCCTCTTCAAGGATGGACTGGTCTTCGAACAACTCGTGGGAGTCGTTTCGAAGGAGACACTTCGCCAATTGCTGGAAAGGGCACTCGAGAAGTGATGACACTTTCTGGCGGAAGAGGAGATTGAATCGAGATTCTCCTCAGATAACGATGAATGGAAGACAGAAAGTCAATGATTAGAAGCGTCTTTCTCATCGCCCTCGCCATTTGCTTCCTCTTGCCCTCTCAATCTCTCCGGGCGGAAGACCCCTCCTTCACCCAGGCGAGAAGTAAAATGGTGGATGACGATCTGAAGGGTCGGGACATCACCGACCCTCGGGTCCTCAGCGCCATGGAGAAAGTTCCCCGTCACCTATACGTCTCTAAGAAACACTGGTCAGTCGCTTACGGCGATCACCCTCTCCCCATTACCGAAGGGCAAACCATTTCCCAGCCCTATGTTGTTGCGCTCATGACCCAGTCAGTCAGACTGAAACCGGGAGAGAGGGTCTTGGAAATCGGAACCGGATCGGGCTACCAGGCATCCATTCTTGCTGAACTCACACCTGAAGTATACTCCATTGAAATTCGGGAGGGTTTGGTTGAGCGGTCTAAGAGGGTATTGAAGGATCTGGGATATCACAACGTCCGAGTCAAACACGGTGATGGTTACTTTGGATGGAAGGAGTACGCCCCCTTTGACGCCATCATCGTCACGGCAGCCGCGAACCACATCCCCCCACCCCTGATTGAACAACTTCGCGTGGGAGGAAGGCTTATCATTCCCGTGGGAAGTACGACCTACTGGCAGATTCTGACACTCATCGAGAAGAAACAGGACGGCTTAGACGTTCAACACCTCGGGGATGTCAGCTTTGTTCCGATGGTCGGTGAGGTCCAGAAACGAAAACAGAACTAAGCTCCCTCCGCCCATGTAAAGGGCCCCTGCCACGACCAAAACCCCTGAAAAACCGACTCCCAGTGCGAGAACAACGGCAAGAACCGACCCGATCACCGAAAAACAGCCATTGGTGCACCAAGCCCAGGGAATCGTATCCGGAGCCACCTCCTTCAAAAACCTGATACCGAGAGGGAAAGGCATTCCCATGAGAAACCCTAAGGGCGAAAGGAGCATCAGCGTCAGCACCCCACGATAGATCAATCCAAGACCCAGGAAGTGGCTCACCACCATGGGTATGACCTGGAGATACCCCCAAATAAGAAGGCCCACCAAAATGAGAACGGCGACCAGGGTCGTCTTGAGCCTCCGTGTCGTCACTCGCTGAGACAAAAAGCTCCCGATGCCAGAGGAGACGAGCAAGCCGAAAATGACCGTCGCCATGGCATAGACCGGATGGTCCAGGAAAAGGATCAGTTTTTGAATCGAAACAATCTCCACGAACATATATCCCCACCCGAGAAGCGCAAAATAGGCAAAAACCCACAGCCGAAATCCCCTCCGGCCCGAGAGGGTCTTTCTCGCTCTGAAAACGAGAGGAAGAAGAATGAAGAGGCTAGAAGCGATGATGGATCCAACCAGCACGATTGGAACGAGGTAACCTCCTTCCACAAAGGGTTGCCACTTTCTGTGCATTGCCCGGTAAAGCGAGACGACCTTCCGGAATCTGAAGAAATTGAAGAAAAAGGGGTCGTCGTCCGTAACAGGCCTCAGATCAAAGAGGTACTCGTTGACCAAACGTTCTCGATTGACTTCCGACAGGAGATCCTGAACCATCTCAAAATAGAGAGGACGGGGGAAACGATTGTAACGATTCGCCTGATCCTTTAGGATACCTGGGAAATAGACGGTATCGAATCTTTGCTGATCACAAAAGTCTCTGATCTTTCGGATCTCCTCCTCAGTGTACGGGCTTTTCTTGAGTAAAAGGGTGAAAGTGCCCCAAGTCCGGATGATGGCGAGATGTTCTCCCGGTTCTGCGATCCCGGTTTTTTTGAGCGCGTCCAGAACAACATGGACCAGCCGGATCTCCTGCCTTGGTGGGGGCAGAAGGTACTGGGTGATTGAAAACACCCCGTGTGGCCTCAGATGGTCGAGGAAGTCCATAATCGCCTCCACGGTGAACATATAGCTTTCGTGGAGTCCGCGAATTCCCGTGGAGGAGGCGCCAAATGTGCTCAACGGTGAAAATTGGATGATGTCGTATGACGCCTGAGTCTGCCGGAGAAAACTCCGCCCGTTTTTGACGAATACCGATACCCGAGGATCGTTCAGAATATCGCCCGAAAACTCTCGATACTTCTCGGCGAGTGCTTTAACGATGAGGGGATTGTTGAATACAAGGTCGATATTCCTGGTTCCGAACGCATGAGCCATCAGCCCATTGAGACCCCCTCCGGACTCGATCACAAGAGCCCGATCCCTTTCGGTCATTCGATAGGCAAGCGCATCGGGCATATGAGAGAAGAAATCCAATAGGGTCTTTTCCCCGTCATAACGGGTTATTGCCGTCAAATGCTCACCGTCAATGGTGATCCCGAGTTGAGGGGGAACTGGTTTCTGAAAACGAAGACTCAACCCAGGAGCAAAACGAACCAAGGGGCTGTCCACAACATCAACTCGTGAAAAGGCATTCCACCAGGTGTCCAGGAGCCGACTCTCCGGATATCGAAGGGCGACCCTGAGGCTCTTGTACGGCGAGATTCGAACCTCCAGAATGGACGGCTTCGCCCACAGAAGGAAGATCATAAACCCCAGAAGCACGGACGAGACCGTCATAGCCCACCGACTTGAAGGCCTCTCCGTTCCGAAGAGGAGCGCCCCCAAGGCAGCCACGAGGGCTGGGAAAACGACCATCCCGGTCCCACCGAAAGGTGAGAACAAGACAAGGACCAGAAGGGATCCAAGTCCTGCCCCGGCGAGATCAAAGAAGTAGACCCTTCCAGCTTTACGTGCGAGATGAGTTAAAGCCCCTGAGATGCATAGGCCAGAAAAAAAGAAGGGCACGCTTAACAGGAGGTAGTCGGCAAACAGGTAGACCAACTGGAGGCGATCCCAAGAGACCCGGAAGGGATCAAATGGGAGCGCGTTTGCCACCAGGTAAGCGCCCACGGAGGACACAGAAAAAACCATGGCGGAAAAGGATAAGAGGGAAGTAGGATTCTTCTTCAAAAAAGACGGGAAAAGAGCCAGGAACGAACCACTGGCGCCATACCCCAGGAGGGCGAGGCTGACGACCATGAAGGCGAAGTGATATGAGAGGGCCACCGAAAAGACCCGGCTCAGGGTCACCTGAAAGGATAGCGCAGCAAGAGAGACCAGAAAAACACCCAGAAAGGTTGAAAGACGTGCTCCGGCTTTCACAACGTCGCCCGAGAGAGGCACGAATTGGAGGCTTCGGATACCCTAGCCCACACCGCTCGATGGAGTGACTTCCGCGTTATCCTTGTCATCCTTCGCCGCCGAGTTTTCATTTTCTTCCTTGTAGACGGCCACAATGCTTCTCACCTCGATGCCAGCCGCCTTGAGGGCTTTTCGAACCTCGCCCGCAGTCGTGTCTCTGACCTTCACAATCAAGTTTAGCTTTCCCATAGCTTCCGTTACCTCAAAAGCAAACCCGTCAACGCTCCTCTTTTTCTTCCCCACCATCCGTCGCGATCCGGGTCACGCCTCTCTCTGCCTTTCCCACTTTCGATATCGACTCACGTAGTCTTCCAAGACCTGGCGGTAATCAAGACCCAAGGATCTGGCATACTCATGAACAAAACCCTTAAGGTAAACCAGTGCTGGAAGATGGGCATATTTTTCCGACTCGATAAAATCCAGATTCGTTCGGCTCACCTTAGTCCGGACGGAAATCTCTCGAAGATCGATTCCCAAGGCTTCCCTGATCTTCCGCAGGGCCGGTCCTGAGTATTCGAAATCCGGCTGGGAGATCATCTCCTCGATCCGTCGACGGTGATCAGGGCCAAAAGGCCTGGCCTGATCGGGAAACGGGGAGGCGTTCGCTTCCAGAACGTGCTGATAGAACGATACACCCGTTCTCCTCGCCGCCTGCACGTCTTCACGGCCGAGCGTTCGATCATACTCTCGCCGACTGATTTCATTTCCGATCGTCTGGTAGGCCTTCTCAATCAGCGTTGATACCTCCTCGATCTCGTCTTCATCCAACAGAGAATAGATGCCGATAGAGTCACGACGGTAAGTCTCCTTGGCCCGTTCATAGGCACTTCGGATTTCACCCTGGCTCGCATTTGGGCTAACTTCGAGAATCTCGTAGTAATTAAGATTTCCCAGACGTTTCATCGTCAAAAGTTAAATGTAAGCTGTTGTTTCCTCAACAGTTTGTTGGTGATCTCCGCAATACATCTCGACGCCTTGGCATATGGCCGTTCAATCACGAGGGGTCTCCTCCGCTGTACCGACTGCCAGACCTCATTGTCATAGGCAATATAGCCAATGTAACTGAGACTGATGGCAAAAAATCGAAGACAGGCACTCCTCATCGAAAACCCAACATCGACATCGCCCTTCGTCCTCACCTGGTTGACAATCAGCTTCGGTCTGAAGCCCTCAACCTCACGCCTGATCATTTGTCCGATACTGCCATCGATATTCTCGACGGCTTCGATGAGATCGAGTGGCGTCCGAATCCCCCTTTCGTTTCGCTGATTCATCGCAGTCTCAATCACCTCGCGCGCTTCAGGATGGCGGGTGAGTTTTTTCAGCTTTCGATAGAATGCGCTTTTGATAAAACGATATGCATTTTCGATCGATGTGGGCTCTGGGGTGACCACGAGAATGCCACCATCAGAGATTAGAAAGAAATCCAACACGTTGAATGAATTCCCGGCTCCAAGATCGACAATGACATAATCGCTCTCGAGATTCCGGATGTGTCGAATGATTTTCAACTTCTGGTGGACTTTTGGATTCGCAGCATCGAGGATGTCTCGCGCTCCAATGACGAGCCCTAGATTGGGGATTTCCGTGTTGACGATTACACTGCGAATGTTTTCGACACGTCGTTTGATAAAATCATCGAGGGTAATCTGAGGAGGGGAGAGCCCCAGGAAAGTATGCAAATTCGCTCCCCCGAGGTCTGTATCCACCATGATCACTTTCTGACCTTGTTTCGCAAGACTGACTCCCATATTGGCGGTGACAAAGCTTTTCCCGCTTCCTCCTTTGCCGCCCCCAACTGCAATAATATGCCTCGTCCTTTCGCCCAGGTTGGAATGTGAAAACCCTGCGTTGAGCAATTTAATTCCCTCTCAACAAGTGGGAGTATACCATATTCTCCGGGCGGCCTCGAAAGACTCTCTCGGCAAGCGCTAGGCTGCCTCGAGCCGACCATCCCGGTAAGCAGACAGATACCCTTCACAGTAAGGATCAGCACCGGAAAGCGTCTCAGCGGTCAGTATG
Source organism: uncultured Thermodesulfobacteriota bacterium (assembly GCA_964347335.1). Classification (GTDB taxonomy): domain Bacteria; phylum Desulfobacterota; class BSN033; order WVXP01; family WVXP01; genus WVXP01. Next base: position 31,549 of record CAYFYO010000015.1, on the reverse strand, counting down.
CCAGCCATCATCCCTCTGTCCAAGGGATCGATGATCAGGGCGTCCAGTCCCATAGCCATTGCCATAATCGCGAAGATCTGGTTGATATGCTTCCGGAGGGGAAGTCCGTAAGAGATATTGCTCAACCCGCATATGGTATGGACACCCGGATGGCCTTCCATGATCCTTCGAACAGCCAGGAGAAACTCAATGCCGAAACTCGAATCGGTGCTCACGGCCATCACGAGCGCGTCGACATAGATATTGTCCAGTGGGACATCCGCCTTTTTCAGCTTTTCGATCAGTTCTGAAGCAATCTCGAATCGCTCATCCGCCGTCTTTGGCATTCCCTTATCGCTCATGCAAAGGGCCACGACCTTAGCCTTGTATTTTCCAATGAGAGGCAGAACCTCCTCAAATCTTTTCTCCTCCAGGGAAATCGAATTGATCATCGGTTGGCCTTTGTGAACCGCAAGAGCCGCCTCAATGGCTTTCGGGTCGGGACTGTCGATACACAAGGGAACATCGAGCTTTGCCTGGATCGTCTCCACGAGCCAGGGAAGATATTCGACCTCTTTGTTCACAAAGACACCCGCATTCACGTCCACCAAATGGGCGCCGGCATTGACCTGATCCGTGGCCTCTTTGACGATAAGCGTCGTATCCTTGCTCTCAATGGCCGGCTTAATGTTTTTGCGACTCGCATTGATCCGTTCACCCACAATAAGCATGACGTACCCCCTGATTTTTAGATTTATTTCGGAGTTCAGCTCAACCTTTTCAAACGGGTGGGTTTCCACCTGTGAGAGGCACCATGACAAAAAAGCGTTTGGGAAAAGCAGAGAGGGTTTCTGCAAGAAGCCCGCTGAGATGAGGAACACCGCTCACGCGCGATATTACCATGACAATCTGGGATTTCCAAGGGCCTTGGCGACCACCCGGAAGGCTCCCCCTTCTCTGGAGACATCGACAATAACCTGTGGATCAACCGCGCCCGCCTCAAGAGCGGCAAGGCGTGCCCTGTTTCCAAGGAACTCTCTCGCATAGTCTAGGGCGTCCTCAGATTTTTCAAACCCGGACCTCTGCCCTTCGGCCTGAACAAAGAAACTCTGAACCCGCTCGGTCTCATGGGTATAGATCAGAGCCTCTTTGACGATCATCACGGAACCTGCCACGGCTCCGACAGCATTGGCCACGTGAGCATAGGAGGGTAGAAAAAGGGGAGTCTTCAAAAAGCCTGCCACTTTTTTCAAAAATATTCCTGCCGGGGCGCCGATGGCGATGATGGGGATTCTACTCGTCAGGGTCACATCGAGGCATGGGTTCTCTCTGCCCAAGGCATTCTGGAGGAACCACCTACCCCACGTGTCACTAACCTTTTCTGGGAGCCCCTTATCCTTTTTCTGTGCCAGAAAAACGACAACCTCCTCGACGATCTTGGCTGTCATGAGATCGAGGACTTCATCGACGAGGCTCTCCTTCCTCCTTTCAAAAAGCGTGCAAGCAATATGTACAGCCGTCCGTGCAGCCTCTGTGCTCCACGCCGTGAATTGGCCGCTCACATGAAGCAGATCCGTTGGCGTCAGCGTAGACGGCTCAATGAGGCCTTGACGAATCAAACCTTCGGCGCCGAGTTGCAGGGGATGGTAGAATTGCATTTTCTCGAGAAGCCTTGACAGCGATAGGGGGCCCTCACTCAGAAGTTCGAGCAAGTCGCGATGAAGGGATGTGCGGACATATGGCCCGCTATCAGAGCGGTTCTTGTGCAAAAACCAGTACTCCAGATCGGTTTGTTTCCAGTCCAGAAGCGGTTTGCTCTTCAGCTCAAGTATTTCTCTCTCCACCCGAGGGAATTTCGCGGCCAGGTATGATAGAGGAACAACCCGGCTGGGTCCAACGATCAACCGCCCATCCAGAGCAAAGGAAATCCTGCTATCTCCGCCAAGGCCTATGGTTCGAATGCGAGCGGCCTTCACCGCTGTCTCAATTTCCCCGACCCGGGCTCCTTCTTCAGCGATCGCAATCTGCGAATTCTCGATCACAGCGATGTCCGTAGTGGTCCCACCAATATCGATGACGAGAGCATCTCGGTACTTGGAGAGAAACCTTCCCCCTATGGCACTTGCAGCCGGCCCAGAGAGAATGGTCTCAACGGGCTTTTTCACCGCCATCTCATAAGGCATCAAGGAGCCGTCACCTTTGACGATCATCAAAGGCGCCTCAATCCGGTGGGCTTTGAGGGACTCTCTGACGGCCTCGATAAATTCCTGCATGATGACAACGAGAGAGGCATTGAGGCAGGCCGTGGTGGCTCGTTTGATGGAATCGAGTTTTGTCGATAGCTGGTGACCGAGAACAACAGGGAAAGAGGAGACCTCTCGAACGCTATCAAATGCCTCTTCTTCATGGGTCGTGTTCAGCGGACTGAAGTAGCTAGAAACCGCAAGGGCATCCACCCGGCTCAGGTTCTCCTTGACCCAGGCCTTTATGGCTCCACGATCTAGGGGCTCTTTCTCCTCTCCCTGGACCGTATGGCCTCCTCGGAAGTACGCAAAATAAGGGGTAGGGAATTTCGACTCGAGGTCGTAGCTGAGTATCAGATCTCGGTCATAGCCAATGAGGAGAAGCCCCACGCTTCGTCCTTTGCCTTCCGCAATCGAATTCGTGGCAAGGGTACTCGAAATACAAACGAGCTTGACCTTTGATGGGTGATCAACGTTGAGGCCCTCGAGCGCCGCGGTAATCCCAACCGTGAGATCCTCACGGGTCGTCAGGCTTTTGCTGGCCGCAACGACTTGCCGAGACGGGTACTCGAGGAGCACGCCATCTGTATAGGTCCCCCCCGTATCGATGCCGATCATGTAGGCAGCGTCTCGATAAGCCCCCTTCTCTCGTTTCTTCCTTGACCCCATATTCAACGCCTGATCTCATTCCCAAAAAATCCTAAACACACCGAGTCCACGGGAATCACAGAATCGTCAGAGGATCTATCGGAAAATTGATTGTCATCTGGATAGCCCAATTTCAAAACCCGTTCTATCGAAAGGCGGGGCTCCTGCCGAGGCCCCGCCCTCTCTTCGCATGAACTCGTCCCGATGGTGATCAGGAAGCCTTCTCATCCGCCCTTTGGACGATCTTCTTCACTTCCTTTCTGACCCCCTCATCGATTGGCTCTGGGCGATGGGTCTCCAGAATATGGTTCATCTTCTCTTCAAGCCGCTCGTTGAGTCTCTTCTTCCCTCCACCAGCCCAGTTTTCATAATTGCTCCGGTCCAGCAACCGGGGGAACCAGAAGCCTGTCCGATAGTGTTCCATGGTGTGATCCTCGGTCAAGAACTGGCCTCCCGGACCGACCCGATCGATTACATCGAGAGCGAGATGATCTGCATCGACACGGATCCCCTTGCCAACATGCTTCACCATATCGATAATCTCATCGCACAGAACGAGCATCTGAAGGGAACCGTTGAGACCGCTATCCAAATAGCCCACGTCGTGGATCAAACTCGCACCTGAGAGCATGGCCGTATACAGGGAGAGGGTCGCTTCAGCCGCCGCCTGCTCATCAACGACTTTGGCATCGCTGCACCCCCCGGTTGAAAACATCGGCAGTCCGAGCCATTTCGAAATATCAGTACTGGCCGCGGAAGCAAGCGAGAGCTCTGGAGCCCCATATGAGTAAGTCGATGTCATCATATCCATGATGGTCTGAACCCCTCCCATAATGAGGGGCATCCCCGGCTTTTTGAGGTGAGACAGGACCAGACCGAACAGGGTCTCGGCAAGATCCTGGACCAGCATCCCCGCAACAGTAGCCGGTGCGGTGGCTCCCGCACTTGGGCACGGGGTGTACATCGCAGGTACGCCTCTATCTGCCGCGAAAAGGAGCTTTTCAACCGCCTCTTTACCGTGATAGAGCGGAGAAACCGGCTCGATGTATATAATAAACATCGGGTTAATCCGAAATTCCTCCTCACCCCCCCGGATGAGGCACGCCATCTCATACAGGTCTCGGAGCCCCTCTCCGTCAACAGCAGTCAGGATAAGCGGTTTTGTCGTGTTGGTCACCATGGCCATGAACTGATGACGATCATAGGCCTTTGGATTCGGCACGTTCGAAACCAGACCGTGAGACATGAAGAAATCGAAATTCGGAAGAAAGTCTACGATTCTCGCGGCTTCGGTCACATCGTTGAAGGTGTACCGTCTCCGCTCGCCTGTCTTCCTGTCATAAATGAAAGGACAGTCAGATCCCGTTCCAAAATTCACCTCATCCTTTTCCAGATGGAGGGTTCTCTTCCCATCTCGACCCGCGATCGTGATCTTTTGCGGACAGTCCCTTCGCGCCCGTTCAACCATGGAGGCGGGAAGTCTCACAAGGTTTCCATCGGTCACAACGGCATCACTCTCTTTGAGCAAATCCAAGGCCTCCTCATGGAACACCCGGCTCCCCGTCCTCGCCAGGACTTCAAGGGCCGCCCCGTAGATCATCTCGATCTGATCCTCGGAGAGCACCCGAAATCTCGGACCCCTTTGATCCGTCAGGTTTACTCGCATGATTCTCCTCCTATCGGGGTATCGAAGCGCCCAGATACTGAGAATCTTCCATCCCCAGTCTGCCCTCCCTGTCTTCGGTTACTTGACGACCAAAGCCTTGGCCTTCTCCACGGCTGCCGTGGCATTGGATCCGTATGCGTCACCTCCAATTTCCTCCACAAAGTCTTGTGTGACCGGGGCGCCACCTGCCATGACTTTGATCTGGTCACGAATACCGGCTTCTTTAAGGGCAATGACCGTGTCGCCCATTTTGGGCATAGTGGTCGTCAATAGGGCGGACATCCCGAGAATTCTGGGTTTGTGCTCTTTGGCAGCTTCCACAAATTGCTGAGGCTTGACATCGGTTCCGAGATCAACAACCTTAAAGCCTGCCCCTTCAAGCATCATCCCAACCAGATTTTTGCCGATGTCATGGAGATCTCCCTCGACCGTGCCAATAACGACCGTTCCCGCACCAGCCGCCTCCGCCTCCGAGAGGAGCGGCCGGAGAATATCCATGGCGGCGTGCATCGTTTTTGCTGAACGAAGGACTTCTGGGATAAACATTTCACAGGCCTTAAATCGCTGGCCAACGATGTCCATTCCAGGGAGCAGTCCCTTCCCAAGAATTTCGTTCGCCTTGTTGCCCTCGTCCAAGGCCTGTTGGGTTAACTTTTGAATTTCCTCGATGTTACCGGCAATCAACACCTCTGACATTTTCCCGTAGAGTTCTGACATGACCCTTTACCTCCTTAATGTTTTTTCGTCTTTTTCTTCTCTCTCTGTTCGGCGGCCTTCAGAATGTTTTCGATCTTTCTCTTCGCCGCGTCAGACACTTGTGGACCTTTGTGGGTGGCGAGAATTTCCCGGGTTCTCTCCTTCACGCGTTGCTCATAGGTTTTCTCTCCCTGTGTAACCCAGGCCTCGTAGTTCCACCGATCCATCAGAAACGGTTGCCATTGCTCCTTCTTGTAATGCACGAGCGTGTGGTCATCAGAGAGAAAATTGCCCCCCGGACCCACGCGATCGATCACATCAACGGCCAGGGTCTCTTCATTCACTTCGATCCCCTGGCAGATCCGACGGCTCATCCCAATAATCTCGTCACTCATGACCAGCTGAAAAAGGGACCCGGTCATGGCTGATTCCGTATACCCAACATCGTGGACCAGGTTGGCACCGCTCAGCATCGCCGAATGGACGGACAGAGCGGCCTCTGCTGCCGCCTGCGGATCCATGACCTTGGCATCCGTGCACCCGCCAGTGGACCAGATAGGAAGGCCGACGTATTTGGCCATGTCCGTCAGGCCAGCGCTGAGAAGACCCAGTTCAGGAGCACCATAGGAAAGGACAGAATGCTGCATATCCATGATCGAGACAACGCCCCCCATGATAAATGGGGTGCCTCTGTTTTTCAGCTGGGCGACCACCAGACCGTGAAGAGACTCTGCCATGGCATTGATGAGAACTCCCGCAAACGTCGCTGGCGCCGTTCCGCCGGCAATGCAGCACGGCGTGTAGACAACGGGGATACGATTTTCAGCGCAGTAAAGCATTTTGTCCATGGCCTCAAAGCTGCTGGTCAACGGTGACAGAGGCTCACAGTAGAAAATGTAATTGGGTCTTCGCCTGAACTGTTCCTCACCCCCAGCCATGACGACACCGATCTTGTGAATATCCCGGCAGGTTTCCCGACCGAAAGACCACGCGACGATGGGCTTCGCCGTGTTGGTGATCATGTCCGCAAACTCGTAAACATCAGCCAGCGAAGGGGTCACATCACTGATACTCCCGAGGGATTCGACAAACCCGATATTGGGTAAGGCATCGCAAACCCGAGCTACACTCGTTGCATCTTTTCTTTTGTAAGACCGTCGCTCCTCGGTCTCAGGATCGATAAAGTTGGGACAAGTCGGGCCGGGCCCGAAGTTAACCTCGTTTTTTTGGAGACGAAGTACCCCCGAGCCATCCCAGTGATAGATCACGGTCTCCCGGGGGGCTGCGGAGAGGGCGTCTTGGACCAGACCGGGCGGAATATAGACTCGGTCTCCATCCACCATGGCTCCTGCCTTCTTGAGTACCGACAGGGCCTCTTTGTGATGAACAAGAACCCCAGTTCGCTGCAGAACCTCCAGGAAACCCAGGAAGATAGACTCGGCCTGGTCTTCCGAAAGGACAGCAAACTGCGTCGCTCCACTGACCTCAAGATTCGCTCGCATCCCCGACCTCCTTTTCCCGAGATGGATCCCCCAAAAGGGCATCGTCTCTTGGATGTTTTTCCTGAAAACCACGAACGATCAGTCTATTAAAACGGACGATATGATCCCGCACGACTTTTCTCGCCACTTTCGCGTCCCTACTCTTGATCGCCCGGAGAACCGCGGACAGGTCATTGTAATCCGCCTTCTCCTTTCCGTGGGGGATAAAGGAGAAAGCCTGCTCCAAGAAGCACGCATGAATGGCCTCCATGATCGCCAGGAAGAGGCCGTTATGAGAAGCCTCACCAATGGCAAGATGAAAGGCCATGTCGAGGGGAATGATTTCTTCCATCGTTCGATTCAGGGCCAAAAGCTGACCCATTCTATCGAGGATCTCTTCCATCTTTTTGATATCTCGTCGGTTCCGCCGTTTCGCTGCCCAATAGGCTGCCCGACCTTCGATGGTGAGTCGTAGTTCCGCGAGTTCCTCCAACGTCACCCGCCGCATGCTCACCAGCAGCCTAAGCGATTCGCTGAAAGCCGCTGTATTGCTTTCAGAGACAAAGGTGCCGCCTGTAGCCCCATACTTGGTGTACACGAGACCCCACTGCTCCAGGAGGCGAAGGGCCCCCATGATGGTGAACTTGCTCACCTGGAACATCTCCATGAGTTCTTTTTGAGAAGGAAGCTTTTCCCCGGGCTTCAGGCGCCGGTCGATTATGGCCTGCTGAATCTGCCTTGCCACTTCCTCGTAACTTCGAGTCAGCTGAACCTTATTGAATAGAGCACCCTCGTCAGCCATCCTCCACACCACCCCCTCGGATCAAGACCTCGGAGAACCTGGGGACTCAGACCAGAAGGGACACATTCGGATCTATTCTCCGAGCCATTTGATGGGCTGAAAAAAACCGTTGACAGGTAATGTTGAATTGTTTAATATAGGAACCAATCAATCATTGATCCAGATTTATCACAGACGTTTTCAAAACTCAAGCATAAAATATCCTTCAGTTTCTACCATAGGAAACGAAGCCTGTACATAGATAAATTCGGCTCTCATCGCGAAAAAGAGGAGCGAATCACGATTACCCATAACTCAGTTTGTTTTCTTGACATTCTCCCTGTGGTGTGCTCTATTAACGCACCTGCGAACACTCAGGCGGGAACAAGCAATAGCCCTCCTCGCCTGAGTAGGGAGAAGGCATGGCCGATAAGAAAATCGCCATAGATGTCCCGCTCGGGAGTGAAATGCAGCAGGTGATCGTCCCAAGGGACCAGTTCCTCGGATCTTTTTTACCTAAACAGATGCCCGTCCTTCAGGATCCTGAAGCAGAACTCAAACGGTCGATTCATGAAGCCTTCGAGACCTGTGGTATCGTGAACAACGCCAAACCGGGTGCCAAAGCCTGCATTGTCATCACCGACCGCACTCGCCCAACACCAAATCACATGATCGTCCCAATATTACTCGATACACTCAACACCCTCGGGGTGAGAGACAAGGACATGACCATTATCGTCGGTGTCGGCATGCATGCCCCAGACAGCGCCGAAGCGATCCGCCAGAATGTTGGTAAGGCTGTGGCGGATCGGGTGGAAGTCATCAACAGCGAGCCCGACAATGCAGATGCCATGGTCTTTATGGGGGAAACCTCATTTGGGACTCCCGTCGAAGTCCACTGTCGATTTGCTGAAGCGGATATCAGAATCGGAACCGGCAACGTCACTCCATGCATGTTGGCAGGCTGGTCTGGAGGAGGAAAGATCGTCCTCCCAGGGGTGGCGAGCCGCCAAACCATTTATGAAAACCACAAACGCTTTACCGGAATCCTGGCGGACCTTGAATGTGGTTCACTTCTCGGGATAATGCCGCCGCAGAACATCGTTCGTACAGACATCGAAGAAGCCGCCACAAAAAGCGGAATCGACATGGTGATTAACACCGTTCTCGATACCAGAAATAACCCTATCGCGGTTTGGGCGGGCGAACATGTGTCTGTCCACCGGGCCGCAATTGAGAAATTACTGCCCTATGTGGAAGTCAAAGTCCCTCAACAGGTCGATGTCCTCGTCACAGGTGTCGGCGAGGTGAACTTCGAGGTGAGCCTTTTCCAGGGGGGGTCACGCGTCTGCGGTGAAGTCGATCGCTATCTCAAAGAAGGTGGGACCCTCATCATGGCCAACGAATGCCGGGAAGGGATTTACGAGGGGTTCGAACACGAGGAATTCCGCGACTGGATGCGTCAGATGCCCACCCCGGCTAAGCTCCGAGACCTCACGGAGAGGATGGAAATCGGGGGCGAAAAGAGTTGCGTCCTCCATGCATTCTCCTGGTTGATTCACGAAAAGGGCTGCCGAATCATTACCGTCACGAATAATATGACGAAGGAGGAACTCAAAGAAGTCCATCTCGACCATGCCTCCCCTGTCCAGAAGGCCTTTGACGACGCCCTGAACTGCTATGGAAAAAGCGCTTCGATTGCCGCCATGCCCTTTGGTGCCCTGGTCCTGCCGAAGTAGTTCTCTCAGTCTCGATGCCTTGGAGAAGTCTCGGCACATTCTCTCGCTGGACAAAAAACTTGACATGACCAAAACTGATATTCTAAAACAGCAACAGGGCCAGAGGGACGACCATTTGCCTATGAGAGGCCAAAAATAGCCTGGAGGAGGCCCCTTTCGTGCCCGTAAGGAATCACAGATAGGGGACAAAGAATGGCGGCGATTCGTGCTCAGAACATCTATAAGATTTTCGGCGAGAGGCCCGAAATAGCAATAAAGCTCCTTGAGAAAGGAAAGACCAAGGAGGATGTCCAGGCCGAGACGGGTCAGGTGGTTGGAGTCCAGGATGTGAGCTTTCAGCTTGAGTCGGGCGAACTGTTCGTGATCATGGGACTCTCTGGCAGCGGTAAGTCCACATTACTGCGCTGTGTTAATCGGTTGGTGGAGCCCACATCGGGCAGGATCTATCTAGAATCCAATGGCAGAGAGATCGAGATCACCGCCTTGCCCCGAAAAGAACTCCGTCTGGTTCGGGAAAAGCGGATGAGTATGGTCTTCCAGCGTTTCGCTCTTCTCCCCCACCGAACTGTTATCGCCAATGTTACCCTGGGACTGGAAGTCCAAGGGGTGGATAAAAAGGAACGTCTTGGGAAAGCCAGAGCAGTTCTGGAATTGGTAGGCCTGGAGGCTTGGGCCAATTCCTTGCCCTCTCAATTGTCAGGGGGGATGCAACAGCGGGTGGGACTGGCTCGCTCTTTGGCCACCGAGGCCGAGGTTCTCCTTATGGACGAGCCGTTTAGCGCCCTCGATCCGCTGATCAAGGTTCATATGCAGGATGAGCTGCTCAAACTCCAGGAAAAGGTCCGCCGGACAATCCTGTTTGTTACCCACGACCTCGACGAGGCACTGAAGATTGGGGACAAAATAGCAATCATGGAAGCTGGACGGATCATTCAATCGGGGACTCCGGAGGAAATCATCGTGAACCCCCGGACTGAATATGTCGCGAACTTCGTGGAACACGCCGATCCGACTGGAGTGCTGACCGCGGGAACCATCGCCAAAACGGTCTCCAGCGACCCGGATCGATTCATTGATGTGGACATGAAGATTAGCGGAATCGAACGCGCGCTGCGAGCGAAGGACAGCAACATCATCTATTGTTTGGATAAGGACGGTCGGCCGATAAAGGCTGTCCGGGAACAAAAGACCTTGCCGATCAAACAACTCGGAGAGAAGCCCGAGGGGGTCAGCCGCCGAGATGTAATCATTGCTGCCGTCGAAGATACTACCCTTCGAGAGATCATGAAAGCACGGCTCAACACCTCGGATAACATGGTTATCATCGTTTCCAATCGCGGGGAATTTAGGGGGGTTATCACCGAACGAGAGATCCTCCAAGGCATATTGGAGAAGGGAAGGAAAGAAAAAGAGAAAGAGAGAGAGAAATAGAAAGAGGGAGGAGGAGGAGGAGGATGAGTGCTAAGGGTGGTGGCAATTTGAAAACACCTCGGATTCTCATATATGTGATGGGGATAATTTTGCCGGTCGTGGCTTTCAGCTCGCCGGGCTTCTCCCAGGAATACGGGGCCGAGCTCTTCGAGAAAATCGGAACGAGAGCGCTAATCCCGCTCGATTACTGGATTGATGTAGCCATTGGTTGGCTTGCCATCACCTTCATGGGTTTCTTCGATACGGTCATGGTGATCATCAATAGTGTCAATGCTGCCCTTCTCAGGGCTCTCCAATTCATCCCGATCTATGCCCTCCCCACAGGAGGCCCATCAGTCGCCCTGCCTTTGTTGGCAATCCTAATTATCCCCTATCTTTGGTGGGTCGGAAGTATTTGGACCGGAATATTCGGTTTTGCCAGCCTCTGGTTTGTTGCGAACCTGGGATTGTGGTCCCAGACCTTGGAGACTTTTTCGCTCACCCTCACTGCAGCATTTATCGCCCTACTTTTTGGAATTCCAACCGGCATTTTGTCTGGAAAATCCGATATGGCGGACAACATCATCCGACCGATCCTCGATTTTATGCAGACGCTGCCTGTGTTCGTGTATTTGATACCGGCAGTCATTTTGTTCGGGTTAGGGCCGGCGCCTGGAGTAATAGCCACGGTCATATTCGCCGTCGCCCCGGCTGTCCGGTTAACCAACCTGGGGATTCGGGAAGTTCCCGATGAATTGGTGGAGGCCGGTGAAGCCTTTGGTTGTACTAACGCACAACTCTTGGTTAAGGTCGAACTACCAGTAGCCCGCCCCGCGATCATGGCCGGAGTGAACCAAACCATCATGCTTTCCTTGTCCATGGTGGTCATCGCCGCCCTGATCGGAGCCGGTGGCTTGGGCAGCGAAGTGGTCCGCAGTATTCAGCGGATGCTCGTAGGCAAGGGTTTTGTCGCCGGAATCGCCGTCGTCTTCGTGGCCATCATTTTGGACCGGGCTACCAGAACGATTGGCCAGCGGAAGTGAGCCAAGGCGGGACTAGGCAAGCCAAATAGGAAGGGGGTGATACGCAGGCCATGAGTGATGTCCACAAATTCTCAGGGTTAGGTCATAGGGACCTAACTTCGAACCCATAACCTGAAAGGAGGTAGAACAATGTTGAGGACAAAGGTAAAGTCGTTGGGAGCATTTGTGCTATTAACAGTCTTGGTCCTTGCATTTGCGACAACTCCTGCGATCAGCCAAGAGAAAAAGACGCTTAAATTTGGAGTTGTTGCCTGGTCTGAGGCATTGGCCATCGGGAGTGTGATTGAATATTTATTGGAAAAGGAGATCGGCCAGCCTGTTGAAGTAACAAATCCAGATATCGGTGTTGCGTATACAGCCATTGCAAACAAGGATCTGGATCTATTCATCGAAGCCTGGCTTCCCCTGACCCATGAAGCCTACTGGGACAAGATAGCAAGCAAGGTTTGCGATTTCGGCCTTCTCTACGAGGACGCCAGCTTGGGATGGGCTGTTCCGAACTACATTCCTAAGGACGTTTTCAACTCAGTGACGGATATGGGTAAAAAAGAGGTTCGTGAGAAGTCCGGTGGCAAGATCATCGGGATCGATCCCGGTTCCGGGCTGATGCAGCACTCGGCACTTATGATGAAAGAGTATCCGGAACTGAAAGAGTGGAAGCTCGTTGAGGGCAGTGATTATGCTATGATGGCTGCTCTGAAACGAGCTATGGACCGAAAGGAGTGGACTGTGGTTACCCTGTGGAGACCCCACTTTGCGTTCGCTCGGTTCGACATCCGGTACATAGCGGAGCCGAAGAAAATCCTTGGCGCAGAGGAAAGAGCCCATAAGATCGCCCGGCGGGATTTCCTGGAGGTCTTCCCCAATAAGGTCAGCATGTTCCTCACCCGCTTCTATCTCCCAATTGAAAAGGTAGACGAGCTGGTTGACCTCTATGAAACCGATGATGCAACCGCAGCAATGAAGTTCGTCAAAAAGTATCCGGGGCTTACCCGATATTGGGTAACCGGTAAAGTTGGGGACTGAGTGATGTGACCTTTTTTGAAGCTCATCTCTGTGGAAGCGCATTCTCCTCTCCTTGCATTTGATATTCCAGCGTGAGTGGGAATGCGCTTTTTGCTGAATCGAATGGATGCAGAGGAAAATGTGAAAGAACCTTCGGTTTGCAATCAATGGAAGCTATTCGACATGGATTTGCATGTTGCCACCGTTCAGACGGCCTTCATTCATGTAATACCCATACTGGCCTCCGTAAAGCCTGATATGGAAATAATCTACCGGATCTGCTATGCCAGGCTCGCCATCATCAACCACATACAGGGTAAGCCTCCCTTCCTTACCTCTGGGTTGAGGCCTGTAAGTCCCTGAGAGTTTGAACCTGTTCATGGCATCAAAAAGCTCGGCCACGTCATCCAAGTCTTCGCAGCTTCGGGAATAGTCTGTGTGGCCTGTAGCGTGAAACTCGATGTTGTTGTATTGGTCATTATATTGGACCTCTGCAGTAAATGCGGCTCGTCCATCGACTGTCTCGCATCTCATCTGGAAGTCGAATGTCGCTTTGCCTAACAGGTCATCAGAATAGGTAGGGGGGAATCCCTTTGACCAGTCATAGTGAACCGGGATCCAGCCTCCGCCGGTCGCCTGCTTGCAGCCCACTGTGATCAAAGCAACCCCTCCAAAGACCCCTATTATGAGACTGATCGCTAAGAATCTGCCTTTCATTTTGTCGAGCCCTATCGAGCTTATTGTTGTCCTTTGTTTTTGGGTCTGGCCATATTCACCCTCGGCCTTTTCTGAACTCGCCTAATCCGTTCCACGGTTTCCTGATGGTTCCCCTTAGCCCTCCTCCGATTCAAAGATCTCCATCAGGAGAAAACGACCCTTACAGGCTGGGCCTCAACGCCCCACGACGAATCCGTATTTGACCGGATCATTTGGATCAGCGACAAATTGTTGAATCCCCGTAATATAGGCCTCTCCCGTTATGATGGGATCGACTGCGGTAAAATCCCCTACCCGGCTCTCCCTCACGAGCTTCCCCTTGAAACGGGTACCGATCACACTCTCGTTGATGAATTCCTCACCCAAAGAGAGTTTGCCGCGACCATGGAGCATTGCCATGGCAGCCGAGGTTCCCGTGCCACAGGGCGAACGGTCCACCTGGCCATCGCCGAAGATGACCGCGTTCTTTGAATAGGGTTTCGTCGCGTCAGGTTTGTCATAAATCTCGGTGAGTTCAACGGTTGTAATGTGTTTCTCTGTCGGGTGCTGTATATCGACCTTCTCGTTGACAGCCCCCTTCACCATCATGCCCAGGTGAATCAAACTTGACATATTCCTGGGATCAACTGAAACACCGAGCTGGCCTGCTGGTGTCATGGCAAAGAAATTCCCACCAAACGACACATCGATGGTGATTCTCCCAATCTCCGGAAGTTCGAGAACGACATCCCTGGCATAGAGAAAAGAAGAGACATTGGAGACAGATACTTCGACCACTCGGTCCCGCTCCACCCTGGCCCGACCCTCAACCAATCCAGCCGGTGTATCAAACGCCACCACGGTTTCCGGCTCCTCCGCTACAACCATCCCCATCTCAATCAGTGTCGTGGCGATGCCGATCGTTCCATGTCCGCACATGTCGAGATAGCCACCGTTGTCCATGAAAATGATGCCGTACTGGCCCCGATCGGTTGTGGGCGGCGTGAGAACGGCGCCGAACATGTCCATATGTCCCCGAGGCTCCTCCATCAGGAGCGTTCGGAAATGGTCCAGGTGTTCGATCATATGGCGTTTCTTCTCGGCCATGGTGTTCCCCGGTATGGGCGGCAAACCGCTCAGGATAATCCGGGTAGGTTCCCCTGCTGTGTGGGTATCGATGGCCGAAATCATATGGGTAAATCTGGCCATTGAATCTACCTCCATTCTTCGGTCAACAGGTTCTGCACCGATCACCAAAAAAGATCGCTCCTCGCTGCTCAGAACCTTTTTTCGACAATTCTAAAGCTCAGCTACACTGCAAATCCAAAACTCGCCCTTCGGGCTCAGACAGTTGGATTTGTGTCCGTTCCGCTTCGCTAAGAATCGTTTCCGAAAAAATCTTGATTCGCACTCGGAGCTTCCTTTTTCGGCGATCTCACCTAACCACCATTTCACCCATGGTAAGAAAAATCGGTGTCTTAATGGATCGGAGGCCAACTGCTTTGATCTCGCTTCTAGGCATATTTCTCATCTGCCCTGGCAATGATCGCTTTGAGCTCCTTGACCAATTTCTCCTCCAACGGTGGCGGTTCGTGATCCTTGAGGATCTCGTGCACCCGCTCCCGAACTCTATCGCCTAGGTTCCTCCGCCCCCCCTTCTCCCAGTCCTCGAGGTTGCGCCGGTCTAAAAGATCAGGGATCCAAATCTCCTCCTTGAAATGGGCAATGGTGTGCTCATCATCCAGAAAGTGCCCTCCTGGACCGACTCGAGAAATGACCTCCACAGCAAGGGCCTCTGGACTGACGGTAATCCCCCGCATGATGCGCTTCACCATCGAAATCGTCTCATCAGAGAGAACCAGCATGTCGAGAGATCCGAGCAATCCCGACTCGAGATACCCGACATCGTGGATGAGATTCGCCCCCGATTGAGCAGCCATAAGAATCGATAGGCCAGCCTCGAGGCCCGCTTGCTGGTCTAACTCTTTCGCATCACTGCACCCGGCCGTCGAGAATACCGGAAATCCGAGCTTCTTGGAGATCTCCGTGAGTGCTGCATCCATGAGGAGTAGCTCGGGGGCACCGTAGGAAAAGACTGTGGTCCTCATATCCAGGGTGGTGAAAACCCCTCCCATAATCATCGGTGACCCCGGGCGCTTCAACTGGGAGATGACGAGACCGGCCAGGGTGTCCGCGAGTCCCTCAACCAGCACCCCGGCAAGGGTTACTGGAGCGGTCCCCCCAGCACTGGGAGCAGGCACGTACACAACAGGAATGCCTTCCTCAGCAGCGATCATGAGCTTCTCCACCGCTTCTCGCGAATGGACCAGCGGAGAACTCGGCTCCAGGTAAACGGCAAAGATCGGGTTCTGGCGGAAGTTCTCTTTCCCACCGACGATCAGGCACGCCATTTCATGTTGATCCGTGAGCCCCTGACCGTCCACAGCCGTGATCACCAGGGGTTTCGCCGTGCCCGTTGTCATTGCCAGAAACTGATGACGGTCGTACGGCTTTCGAGGAACGTCGGATACGAGACCAAGGGACATGAAGAAATCGATGTTGGAAAGGGCATCTGTCACCTTGGCTGCATTGACGACGTCATCAAAAACAGTTGCCCTGCGTTTCCCTGAACGAGGGTCCACAAAGAAAGGACAGTCCGAGCCGGTCCCAAAATAGATCCGGTCCTTCTCGAGGACCACATTCCGCTTGCCATTCCGACTCGCCAGAACGATTCTCCCTGGGGCCGTGACGAGGGCTCTTTTCACCATGAAAGAGGGAATCTTCACCAAGATGCCGTCTCGGGTGTGCGCCCCCCCTTCTCTCAGGAGTTCGACCGCATCCTTGTCATGAATCTTCACCCCGACGCGCTCGAGAACTTCAAAACTCGCGCTCAGGATCTCCTCAATTTGGTCGTCTGAAAGCAACTGATATCGGGGAGTCACATTCTCGCTGTAATTCACCCTCATGAACTTCTCTCCTTTCCTTTCTCGAGGATCCCTCTCAGTGACGTAAGAAGCTCTTCCCTTTCCTGATAATCCCCTCCTCAAAACGGCTCAGGCGTAAGGGATTGTTCTTCTCATCGATCTTCCCAGTGACGAGGTCGGCGAGTCTCTTTCCGGCTGCAGGGGAAAGCATCACACCCGCCCAGTACCCACAGTTCAAATAGAATCCCGGAACGTCTTCCACCGGCCCGATCAGCGGTTGGTCATCCGGTGTGTAGACGTATTGGCCAGCTGAAACCATGATATCACGCTTCTTCAACCCTTGGGCCACTTCTTCCCAGAAAGGATTCAGACGCATAACCTTGTCCAGCACAATTGCAGGAAAATCCCAATCAACCTTGAGATTCTCCGAGGGCTCGCTCACGGGCTCATCTGGATCCACCCAGCCCAGAAGGGCACCTCCGACCTCTGGTCGCCAATAGGAGTTGTTCACCAAATCCACCGTAAATGGCGCATCTTGGGGTATCCTCGGAGAAGGCGTGACGAAGGCCTTTTGTCGTCTAACCGGTTCCATCGGTAAATCGATTCCCGCCATGCGCCCAATTTCACCGGCAAAGGGACCCGCCGCGTTAACCACCGTTCTCGTCTGGATCTTTCCCCGGTTCGTCTCCACACCGGAGACTCCCTTACCGTCGAGGAGGATCTTGGTCGCCCTGGTCTCAGTGAAGAATCTGGCATCGCAGCCTTTGGCAAACCCTTGGGTCACCTCATGGGTCGATAACCACCCATCGCGCTGACGGAAGGTGGCGGCGACCACAGATGGAGCGACATAGGGAAATCGGGAACGCACCTCATCTCCACTCAGAAATTCTGCATCGGTCAAACCCAGCTTATGATACTGGGCAATAGCGGATTCAATATGTTTCACCATGTCTGGCTCATCGGTCATGAAAAGATACCCTTGTTGATGGATCGAGATGTCATATCCCGAAATGCCGATGATATCCCCAAAATTCTCGAACATCTCGATACTCTCCTTCGCCAGGGAAGACATGATCGGTTCCGTGAACTGCGCCCGGAAACACTCCACGGATGCCGTCGTCGTCAGCGTCGAAAGTCCCTCCCGCATCTCCACGAGGACGACATCGAGTCGTGCCTTTGAAAGCCAGAATGCTGTTGCAACGCCAACAATCCCGCCCCCAATCACCACCACATCTGCTGCACGAAATTCGTCCTCGTCAGGAACATAGATCCGACCCATTTGTCAACCTCTCTCTTTCTCGTTTCACGTGCCAAAACTAATTTATGAAATTCACACCAAAGTTGATCGCACGTATTAAGATCTCAAGGCTTAAAATTCTAAAGTTTCCTGAGAAATCAACTGTATGATTGCACAAGTAGCTGAAATTAAACCCATTCCTGGATTGACGAAGTGCCCCAACCCCTTTTCCGCTTTTCCCAAAGGTTTTTTGATAAATCTAAGGCTCACTTCGGGCGTCTTCAGACTCCTTTCCCCGTGCGAGTAAACTCGGTCGGCTCACACAATCACAATACTAACTGCCATCTCTGAGGAAGGCAACCGAAATCATCAGGACGTCCTTCGTTGAGATCAGATCCAAGAGTTTGGAGATTCACTAATTAGTCGTGGCTGGAAAATGGCCGTGGAGCGAACATTACGAAGTTTCTGGGGCGACCCGTCTTGGCGACTGGAGTGTCCCCGAAGGGGCGAGCTCCTACTGTTTGATCCGCCGAAGGCGGACTGGTCCGCCTCAGGCGGAGAGTTTAGGAGGTCGAACGCAAGGAGCCTTAGAACGGGTCAGAAACTTCGTGCAAGGAGCGGAATGGGCATTTTTCAGTGGCAACTAATTATGGAAAATGGATTAAGGGAACGCTTTAGCGCTGAGGCGAGTTCTTGACCGGATTGGTCACGCTACAGGGAACCATGGCAGAGCACTTCCCACACACATCGGTGAGATCGAGATCCCGGTGGAATCGATCGTTGGCCAGACACTGGCGATAGCAGGCGTGACGGTCGTATCGATCCGTAAAGAGCGCATCATATTGGCACCGTTTAACGCACTTCAAACAGTCGAACCCGGCCCTATGGAGACAGAACTCTTCTTCAGGTCTCGGTGATCCCTCCAAAGCCAGATCTGTTACCAGACTGCCGAGGCGACCGGTGCAGCCCTTCTCTGTAATCACCAGATTGTGGAAACCCAAACGTCCGATACCGGCCACGTATGCCACATGCCTGTGAGACCAATCGCTCATGAGGCTCTCTTCGTCGAAGTTATGAGTCGGCGGAATCAGGGCGGCTCGATGGCCGATCGACTCAAGCTCACTCCTGAGGTGATTGTTGATATCGGAGATGAGCCGATTGGTCTCCACATAGGCCACGGCCCAACTCCGGGAGCAATGGTGCTTCACTCCGAAGTTCTCTCTGTGGAGTTTTTTCGAAAAGGGAACAAAGTAGGCCACCACGCTCTCGGCTCCAGGGAGCAGTTCAGGCGGAGTGGCATGGGTGGGGCGGACGACTGCTTTCAGTCGATCAAACAGCGGATCGCGAGCAGAGGCAAATCCGACAATGGGTTCACGCCAGGCGGTTTCGATTGTTCGATGCCGCGGGTAGGACGCCACGAAATTCTTGATGATTTGCTCAATCGCCGCATTATCCATGGAAGGCCTTCGACAAGACCGAGAGAGCTTATCACAACATAGGAATATCCAGCAAGGCGGGGTACCCTGCACTGAGGCTAAGATGCAGGTCTTCCTCTTTTTCGAGGACTTCCCCCATTTCTCAAGAGGTGTGTTTCACAAGCTACAGATTTCTTGAAATATTTTCGATCTCTCAAATGGGAGCCTACTATCCCTTCGCTCCCAAGCTCTCGCGGTGACCCAATCGAGGTTCGCAGGCGGAGAATACTTACCCCTTCCCCGCTCTGAAGGCGGGGTTTTCCCCTCCCTGCTCATCCTCGAAGGGTCCCCATCCCGCCGAGGCGGGATCGCTCAGAGACAAGAGGCTCCCTCAAAAATGGGGGAACTCCTCTTCCTCTTTTTCTTCTTGACAACCGAACGCTAACGTGCCAATATGGCAAGGTAATCTCAGGGGCGGCTTGACGACTTATTTTGACCAGAAAGGTTGGAACAAAGGAGGTGAGAGCAACAGAAATCGAATTCATCACCCTTCACGCCAAAACGAAGAAGGGTAAAGGAGGGACAATAATGGCAAAAAAGGAAAAGAAAAAAGGAATAACGCGTCGTGACTTTGTGAAATCTGTGGGGGTGGCTGCGGCGGCTGGAGGTGTCCTGTCTATGGGACTTCCGAAAGAGGCCCATGCCGCAGAGAAGTTGAAAATCGGCTTCATGGGTCCGTTCACAGGTCCTGCTAGTCGGACAGGGGATGGGTTCAAAGATGGCATTAATATGGCCCTGGAGGACGCCCGGACAGCAGGGGAAATCCCAGTAAAAGTCGACGGGAAAACCCTGGACATCGAGCCTATCTGGGTGGACAGCCAGTCAAGCCCAGAAAAATCGGTCAAGGCCGTGACAGACGCTGTCAATCGAGGGGTCAAAATGATGGTCACCGGCTGGCATTCGTCTGTGGCCATGGCCTGCATGGATGCAGAATCTCCCATGAAGATCGTTCACATCGGTCATCAGGGAGAGTCCCAGTACATCAACTTCAAGATCAATGACCATCCGGAAAAATACGAGGGGTGGTTCAAGGGGTGGGCATCGCCTCCGGTTTTTGCAGGACTCTACGGTCCTCCGCTGCAGCATTTCATGGAAAAAGGCCTGTGGAAGCCGGCAAGCAATAAGGCTGCAGTTATTGTCGAGGACACCGACTACGGTCGCGGGTGGGGCGAGGCCCTTCAGGTTAGCCTGAGAACTGCTGGCTTTGATGTGATGCCCTATGACGTGAACGCCATTGATCAGACCGAATTCACCCCCATCATCACCAAATACAAGGCTGCTGGAGTCTCAGTTGTGGCGGTAACCCAGACCGGCGGCGTGCCTATGTACAACTTCACCAAACAAGTCCGTGCCATGGGCCTCAAGGCACTCTTTCTCGGACATGGGCTTACATGGACAGCCGAATGGTATGAAAACACGGGAGCGGCTTCAGATTACACGCTCTGCATGGACTCCCCTCGTCCAATCAGTCCTGAGCAGAAGCTTTGGATGAGGCGATTCAAGGATAAGTATAAAATGGAGGCAGGTATCGCTCAGTCTGGGCAGCCCTACGACCATACCCGATTGGCCATCAAGGTTCTGAACGAGGCGGGGACCCTCAAATTTGAGAAGCTGGTGGAGCACGTCCGGGAGAAAGTGAAATACAAGGGGGTGTGGCAGTTCTATGACTTTGCCACCTACAACGACTTCTGGAAAGACTTCTCCGAGGAGGGAACCCTTCATCAGCTCTCAAGGAACGATATCCGCACAGGTGGTTTCATGAAGGGGTTCTTCTTCCCCATGGTCCAGATGTTCGGTGGAAAGCCTAACATCCTCTGGCCCCTTGATCTTGCCGACGACGAGTTCAAGGCGCCTCCGTGGGTGTAAATCTTATTCTTCTATCACCTTGGAAGAAGCGACGGTAACCTTTCTTGCATCCGCAAGCCCCCCTTCTTATGGGGGCTTGTGGATTTTTGGAGGAAAATGATGGGACTGTTGGAGGTCGACGGGGTTTACAAACACTTCGGTGGCATCCCCGCCCTGGATGGGGTCTCTCTGAGCCTGGAAGCGGGGAACGTCCACGGAGTCATTGGGCCCAACGGGGCAGGAAAGACCACCATGTTTAATGTGATCAATGGGGTCTACAGCCCCGAAAGGGGCACCGTCCGGTTCAAGGCCCGTGACATCTCAGGTCTCAAACCCAATCACATCGCCTCCTTGGGAATTGGCCGAACCTTTCAGGTCGCTCGAGTCTTTAATGAGATGACGCTCATGGAGAACATGATCGTCCCCACCATCCCATTGCGGCTGTCGAGAAAGGAAGGTGAGAAGAAGGCACTGGAGCTTCTGGAGATGGCAGGACTGACCCATCTGAGGGATCAACCCGCCGTTGAAATCTCTGGGGGGCAGAAAAAACTTCTCGAGTTTATGCGAACCATGATGGCAGACCCCGAAGTGGTCCTGATGGACGAGCCCTTTGCCGGAGTGAACCCGGCGTTGATCGAGAGGTTGATCGAGATCACCCAGGAACTGAACCGAACCCGAGGAAAAACCTTTCTGCTGATAAGCCATGACATTCCTTCGGTCATGAAACTCTGTAAGAATCTGACTGTCCTTTCGGCCGGGAAAACCATTGCCGAAGGGGAATCTGAAAAGGTTCGTCACGACCCACCAGTCATTGATGCCTATTTGGGCCATTGATGAGGGGATACAAGGGGAACCAAGTATGACACTTGAGATCAAAAAGGTGACTTCGGGCTACGTCAAAGAGGTTCCCATTTTGAGGGATGTCAGCGTCATTGCACACGAAGGGGCCCTCACAGCCATCATCGGCCCCAATGGGGCAGGAAAATCCACCCTTCTCAAGACCATTTACGGATACCTCCATCCCACCGAAGGAGACGTTTTCCACCATGGAAAATCGATCAAAGGGCTGAAGCCCGATCAGATGCTGGGTCAAGGGATTGCCCATCTCATCCAGGGGCACAGTGTGTTCCCAGCTATGACGGTTGAAGAGAATCTGGAGCTTGGAGGATGGATTATTAAGCATAATCGGCAGGCCCTCGACATGGCCCTGGAAGAGGTCTTTGAACACTTTCCCACTCTCAAAGAGAGGCGCAGGATGGTAGCCGGCGCCCTTTCGGGGGGCGAGCAGCGGACCCTCGAGATTGCCCGTCTCACCATGACACGGCCCCGAACCGTTCTGATCGATGAGCCCTCAGTTGGGTTGATGCCAAAACTTGTCGATAGGGTTTACGAGGAGATCGTCAATCTCAAGGAGAAAGGGTTCACCATTTTGATTGTGGATCAGAAAGTCCACAAAGCCGTGGATGTGGCCGACTATATCTATGTACTTCGCCTGGGGCAGAACAGCCATCACGGCCCACGAGAGAAGTTTGTCGATACGATTGAGGACATCATCAAAGAATGGATATGAAGTGGATTGCCCCTGAAAGGAAATAGAGACGATGGATTTCAGTATCTTCGTTCAGCTCCTTGTCCTCGGTCTGGTGAGGGGATCGATGTATGCCCTCATGGGGGTCGGCCTCTCGCTCATCTTCGGCATCATGGATATTGTCAACTTCGCCCACGGGGAACTCTTCATGATGGGCTGTTACCTCATGTATTTCATAACTGCAATGCTGGGCCTCCCCTTTCCGGTGGGCATTCTCGCCTCTGGGGTAGGGCTTCTGATTGTGGGAGTCATCCTGGAGAAAGGCTTGATCTCGACCCTCCGCCAAAAGGCCGGCCGAGAATGGCTCATGGACTCTTTCGTCCTGACCATCGGCCTCATGGTGATTTTTCAGAATCTGGCTCTGATCACCTTCGGGGCCATCCAGCGAGGAATCCCCAATCTGGTGGCTGGCCAAATGGCTATCAAAGGGGTGGTCTTTATCTACGACCATCTGGTCATTCTTGGTCTGGCCCTCCTGACCGTAGGACTGCTCTGGTATTTCGTTAAATACACCAGCATGGGCAAGGCCATCCGGGCCACATCCCAGCATTCTGAGGCAGCCCAAACCCTGGGCATTGATGTCAGCAAGATGCACAGCATCGCCTTCGGCATCGGGGCAGCCCTGGCAGGGATCTCCGGTGCGCTTTTGATCACCCTTTTCCCGGCCAATCCGAATGCAGGGATGGGGCCAGTTCTGAAGAGCTTTGTGGTCGTTATCGTGGGAGGCCTGGGAAACGTCAAGGGCGCTGTCGCGGCAGGAATCCTCGTGGGACTCCTCGAGGCCTTTGCCATGTTCTTTCTCGCTGGAGGTTGGCAGAATGTGATTGTGGCCTCCATTGTCATCGCGGTTCTCGCCTTTAGACCAGCAGGACTCTTTGCCCGTGCAGGAGAGCGACCATGAGTCTCCTCGGAAGTCCTCAGAAAGGAATGAGCGTAGCCCGCTACGCCAAGGTGGCGCTCGTCCTCGCCTTCCTCATCGGAGTTCCCCTGATATGGAGGGAAAACCGGTTCATCACAACCATTTTTATCTCGGCCCTCATGTTCGGTATCTGGGGGGTCATGTACGATCTTCAGATCGGTTATGCCGGTCTATACAACTTTGGCTTTGCAGGATTTATCTGTGCTGGGGCCTATGCCTCAGGCTTGGCAGCACTCCACTATGAGGTTAATCCCTGGTACGGGCTTCTGATTGGGGCGACCGCCTCGGGGGTCTTGGGCCTTTTCACCGGCTTGATCACCCTCAGACTCAGAGGAATCTTCGTGGGTCTGGCCACTTGGTTTATCGCCGAGGTGCTCCGTCTCACCATCTCAAACACCCCCGAATACACCCGTGGGATGCTCGGCCTAGCTGTCAAGCCCCTGCCTGATGTTTTCGGTCTGGACTTCTCGCGAGTAGCACTGCTCCCCTATTACTATCTGCTATTGGCTCTGGTCATAATTATCTTTTCCGTTGCCTTCCTCATGGTGCGTTCCAAAATCGGGCTCTCTTTCAAGGCTATCCGAGAGGATCAGTTGGCCACAGAAACCTTGGGGCTCAGTGCCACCAAATACAAACTCATTAATTTCACCACAGCTTGCTTCTTCACGGGTTTGATCGGGGCCTTCTATGCCCACTACATCGGGATTCTTACCCCCGATGCCACAGAGTTCGGAGTCCCCAGAACTGTGGAAGTGCTAACGGTTGCCTATGTCGGAGGCAGGGGGACCCTTTGGGGATCAATCCTTGCCGGTTTTGTCCTTATCGGTTTTCAGGAATACTTCCGACAACTGGGAGCTTGGCGCCTCGTGATGTTCGGTGCTCTCCTCATCACCGTCATGATCTATGCGCCAAAAGGCCTGTCAACGATCAAGAAGTACATCTGGTAAACCGTTAAATAACGGCCTCCTCGACGACGAGCTTCCCTGTCCGATACCTGTCTGGGTTTAGGCAACTCACGTCAATCGTTTCATATCGTCCAAGACGTATCAGCTCTGACATGACCTTCCCAGTAGCCGGAGCCATCATGAGGCCATGCCCGCTAAATCCGTTGGCCAAATAGAAGCCTTTCATGTCCGGATGTTCCCCATAGATCGCGTTTTCATCCGGAGTGACCGCATAGAGGCCTGCCCAGCCCCTCTCCATCTTCAGCCGATCGAAGGATGGGTACCTGTGGACCAGGTCTGGCCAGATTTCATCCGTGAAATATGCCCTCTCCAATACAAAACTAAAACCTGGAGCCTCGTCCTTCTTGGCCTTAGCCACAAGGATCCTTCCCCCCGTCTCCGATCTCCAGTGGGTTCCACTTGGATCGATCACCATGGGGAATCGACGCTGGGCTTCGCGTGCGGGAAGACAGACGAAGATCTGGCGTCGCACTGGTACCACGGGGATGTCAACTCCCGCGGCTTTCGCCACTTCTTTCGCCCAGGGACCTGCCGCGTTCACAACGACGGGACTTGAAATCCGGGTGTTCTTCTTTGTCCTAATCCCGGAGACAACCCCTTTATCACTCATGATTTGGACGACCTCGTCGTGGAGGAATTCAACACCAAGACTTCTCGCCTTTCTGACAAATCCCTGTAAGACCCCGTTGGGATCGAGCACGCCGTCCTTTGGCCCGAAGGTGGCTCCGAAAAGATCCTCCACATAGATACCCGGAACAATTCGTTCGATCTCACCCGGAGTCAGGACCTCCACGGCCACGTTCCGCTCCCTCTGAATTGAAACCCTTCTCTCGAGAACCGGCCAATTCTTCTCGCCACCGAGGAAAAGGTACCCCACCTGTTTGAATTCCGAGTTCGCCTTTTCGCCGTTGACCGCCATGATTTCGTCGAATCGCTCGTAGAAGCCCACGCTGTAGCGGGTGAGCTCGATATTGACAATGGTACCAAACTGCTGGCGGGCACCCCCTGTAGCCAGCGATGAAGAGGCATGCTCATAGGTGGGGTCCTTTTCAACAACAACAATCCTTCCCCTGAAACCGTCGGCCATCAGGTTGAAACCTATGCTTGAACCCGTAACCCCCCCTCCAATGATGACAATATCGGCCGGGCTTTGCACCGCTCCATCACCTCCTCGTCCTATCCCCAACAGGCCCTTTACCTGTCTGCCATTGCCATAGGAAAAAAACACGCGTATCCAATGCGATGACCATGAGCCTTAAACTGCGGTTGTCTTGAACCCTTCCATCCAGATAAGGACTCGAACTGTCCGGGTCAGCTCCCCTTTGATTTCTCTCGAATGGCTTTCTCGTTGATGAAGAACGTTAATGCGGTCCCTGCAAGAGCCACGATGGCAAAGGACAGAAAGAACGCATAGTAAGAGCCGGACAGATCGACGATCTTCCCAGAAAGCGGGGTCGTGATGATTCCAGCCATACTCGTAAAGGTTGCGAGAAACCCCGTCGCCGTGGCGGTCAATTTCCTTGACATAATGTCCGATGGATAAGCTGCCAGGAGAATGTCCGGCATGACAATCATCAGCCCCACAATAGCGAGAAGAACCATGGCCAAACCGATACCGACACGGAGGAAAAGGATGAAAGCCGAACCCGAAAGAACAGCTAACCCCAAAATGATCAGAGGCTTCCGCCTCCCTCCAAAAAAGTGGTCTGAAAGATACCCCGCCAGAGGAGATGCAAAAACCCCCGGGAGCAAGACAAGAAAGGAAATGGTGCTCGCCCGGTCCACAGACATGGCATAGGCTTCCTTCAGGAAGGGTGGTATCCATACAAGACACCCAAACTGAACGTAGACAAAACAGAAATAGACCAGCGCAACGATCCACAGTGTCCGATTGGTCAAGACGACAGAAAGCCTTGACCGCGGGTCACTCTCAATCTGTCTCTCTAAGTGAAGTTCGTCCTCAAATTCTGGGAGCCCCTTCTCAATGGGACGATCCCTGACCAGAATCCAGAACACCAATGCAACGATCCCCATCATTGCGGGCAGGATAATAAAAGAACTCCGCCATCCCAGATGATCTCCTACAAACCCGGAGAGCCGAATCCCCACACTGCTTCCACCTGTAATGCAGGTCGCAAACAGCCCCAGGGCTGTTGCGCGTCTCGATCTGGGAAACCAACTCACGACCAGCTTAATTGCAGAACTCCAGCCCATGGCCTGGCCCATCCCGTTGACCAGTTGGCCAAGAGACAGCACAGCGAAACTCGACCCCTGGCTGAAGATGATGTTTCCGACAATCGAGACCAAGGCCCCGAATGTCAAAACTTTCCGAGGACCGAACCGATCCCCGAGATACCCTGATGGGAGCTGGAATATCGTATAAGTCACGAAGAAAAAGGCCATCAGCCCCCCTGCCTGGGCATTCGTGATTCCAAGGTCTTCTCTCACGAGGGGAATCACGGCGGAGTAATTGAACCGGGTCACATAGTACATCCCAAAGAAAAGCCATATCAGCAAAAGAACCTGATTCGCTGGGGACCACAGGGACCGAGACCTCAAAAAACCCTCCTCCCTCGCGTCAACATGGCACTCGCTATTTACGGTTTTGATTCTGTGACAGAGAAAACTAGCAGGACCAAACGAGGACTGTCAAGGGAGCCACACATCTTCGGATCGCTTTTTCGGTCGCGAGATCGTGCATACCTTTCCCTTTCCCACCTTGCTCTTCCTTAGCTGGCACCGGACTTCTGACCCATAAATCCTGCGCTTCCATCTCCTCCCTTGACAACGATTGAAGGTGTTGCTAGGCTTGGAGGTGCGTCTCAAAGGTAGGGAATCCGATGGAGAACAACGAGCTCGTCTTCTATGATAAGCCAGATCTCTCTCGTCCGTGGATCATAGCGGGCTATAGGGGATGGATCGATGCGGGAGATGTCTCCTCGGGATCCCTGACATTTGTCAAGGAAAGGCTCGGAGCTCAGAAATTTGCCGAGATTCTGTCCGATGGATTTCATCAGTTCAAAGACTCGAGGCCCAGTGTTGTGGTCGCGGGGGGCCTTATTCGGCATCTAGAGTTTCCCAAAAACGAATTCTTCTATTGGAAAAATAAACCCTCCTTGCCAGACCTCATCCTTTTTATTGGGCACGAGCCTCATCTTCGATGGAAGGCCTTCACTGACCTGTTTCTCGATCTGGCAGTCCAACTGAGGGTCGAGAGAATCGTCACCATTGGTGGCCTCTATGACCAGGTGGCTCACACGGTTTCCCGAAAGCTCTCTGTCGTGGCGAGTAATCACCGCCTGCTTGATGAGCTCCTTGCCCATGAGGTCGATCTCATCGACTACGTGGGGCCAGGCGGGCATGTGTCTGTGCTCCATAAATCGGCCGAAGCGCACGGGATTGAATCGTTCATGCTTTGGGGCCGGGTCCCCCATTATCTCCAGATGAGATCTCCCCGGGATAGCTTGGCCATCCTTCAGCTGTTGTCATCCATTGTTCCTTTTGAGATTAAACTGGATGCACTCCGAGATGATGCAGCCATCGCTGAAGAACAGATCAGAAGAGCCTTGGAACAGAAACCCGAATTACGTGCTTACATCAGACAACTCGAATCTTCGCAGGGTTCAAAGGATGGGAAAAGATCAGAGCCTTCTGATCAGGTGATCATTGAGGCTGTCATAACGCGGGATGATGCAGGGGACAAGAAAAAGGATTGAGTGCCCCTCAGAAGGACGGTGGGCTGGTGACCCAGATGACAATCGTGTCACGCTCCCTTCGATTATGGAAGCTATGCGGTTGGTTTGATGGAAAATAGAAACTATCACCTTCTTTCACTTGATACACCCGATCACCCACTGTGATTTCAAGCTCTCCTTGGAGAACAATCCCAAACTCCTCTCCCTCGTGGGTATACTCACCATTGGATCCGCCACCAGGCCTTATTGTGTTATGAAATGCCTGCATTCGCTTGTTTTCGGTGCTTTTGATCAGAGAATCGATGATTGTCCCCCCCCGGTTAAATCCCATGGTTACCCGCGCATTCTTCCGGACGACGACATCGTCGTCCTTATCCTCGTGGTCGAGAAAGAAATCGCTGATCTTTGCATCGAAAACCGAGGCAATCCTCGTGAGGGTGGCAATTGACGGATTAGCCCGACCCTTTTCGAGCTGTGAGATATAGGCACTCGTGCAACCAGCTCGATCCGCCACGTCTTTAAGGGTCATCCTCCTCGATTTCCGCATGATCCGAAGCTTCTCGGAGAGTTCAGCCATCTCATCGCTCCAGAGAAAGGGTTTGAAAATTCTCTTACCGAGGAAGAACCGAGCAAGAATTCCCCTTCGGCAGGGTTTCGGAGAGCCGGGGCGGACGGTCGACCTCGTCCGTTTGACTCGGGAAAAGAAAGACGAGCGTCAGAATTCTCCTTTAGCACTCTCGAAGGAAAAAATCAAGCCGTTTTTTTGGGATCTCTGAATCCCTTGCAGGGCGAGGGAATCAGACACGGGACGGGCGACGAGAATCCCCTTGCTTTTCCGACAATTCCCATATATATTAAGACTGAGTAATGAAAATTTTCCATACCTTACAGTAACTTACAAGCTTAGCCAATGATTCGTATCGACGATATCCTCGATTTGGTGGTTGGATACAATCCACAGGCAGATCTGGACCTGATCAAGAAGGCCTATGTCTTTTCAGCGAAGGTTCATCTGGGGCAGGTTCGGCTCTCAGGTGAACCATACCTTGTTCATCCCCTGGAGGTTGCCGCCATCCTGGCCCAGCTGAAACTGGATACAGCCACCGTGATTACGGGGATCCTTCACGACACGCTGGAAGATACACGCACCAGCCCTGAAGAGATCCGAGAGAACTTCGGTCAGGAGATTGCATTTCTGGTCGATGGCCTCACCAAAATCAGCCGCATGACCCTCGAATCCTCTGAAGAGGATCAGGCTGAGAATTTTCGAAAGATGATCCTTGCCATGGTAAAGGATATCCGGGTCATTTTGGTCAAGCTCGCCGATCGACTTCACAACATGCGGACCCTCAATTTCCAGTCAACTGACAAACAGAGACAGATTGCAGAGGAAACCCTCGATATCTATGCCCCCATGGCCCATCGTCTCGGAATCGATTCTGTCAGGTCGGAACTCGAGGAGCTTGCCTTTCAGTATCTTCACCCGGATATGTTCAAGGACCTTCAGAAAAAGCTTGCCAAAAGGGAGCGCGAGCGTGAAAGATACGTCGCCGAGGTGGTCAGAATTATCACAAAGAAACTCTATGAATATGGAATCACGGCCGAAGTCACGGGTCGACCGAAAAAAATCTTCAGCATATACCAAAAGATGGAGAGCCAGCATCTTGACTTTCATCAGGTCTATGACCTGATCGGCTTTCGCATTCTTGTGAATTCCTACAAGGAGTGCTACGAGGCCTTAGGTATCCTTCACGCGATGTGGACACCTGTTCCTGGGAAGTTCAAGGACTACATCAATCTGCCAAAGGCCAACATGTATCAATCCCTCCATACAACGGTCATCGGCCATTACGGAGAGACGATAGAGATCCAGATCCGGACGCACGAAATGCACAGGGTTGCTGAAGATGGAATTGCGGCCCACTGGAAATACAAAGAGGGTAAATTGGTTCAGGAGGACGAAGAAAAGCAGTTTCGCTGGCTGAGGCAGCTCCTTGAATGGCAGAAGGACTTGAAGGACAATCGAGAATTCCTCGAAACGATTAAGGTCGACCTCTATCCAGACGACGTCTACGTCTTCACACCGAAAGGGGAGGTCAGAGAATTCCCGAGGGGTTCTACGCCAGTAGATTTTGCTTACAGTATTCACACTGATGTGGGGCACCAGTGTATCGGAGCCAAAGTCAACAGCCGGATCGTCCCCCTGGACTATCAGCTCCAAAGCGGTGAAAGGGTTGAGATACTCACCGCCAAAAACCACACTCCCAGTAAGGACTGGCTCAGCTACGTCAAGACATCAAGGGCGAAAGCCAAGATCCGCCAATGGATCAAGACAGAGCAGCGGGAGCAGAGCATTGCCCTCGGCAGGACGATCTGTGAAAAGGACTTTAGGAAATTCAACCTGAACCTCAGCAAGCTCCTCAAGTCTGGTGAAATGGCCAAGGTTGCCAGTCACTTCAGCTTTCATGAAGCGGACGATCTTCTGGCGGCCGTGGGTTACGGGAAGATTTCAGCGAACCAGGTCATCGGACGACTCGTTCCCTCCGAAAGGCTGGAAAAACAGAAGGCGAGAGAAGAGACGCGTCTTACGCGCCTCCTTAAACGGGTCACGAAAAAGCCTCACGATGCCATCGTTGTCAAAGGCGTTGAAGATGTGATGATCAGATTTGCGGGATGCTGTAACCCGGTGCCAGGCGATAGCGTGGTTGGCTACATCACCCGGGGTCGCGGTGTCACGGTCCACGCGGCTACCTGCGGCACCGTTCTCAGTGATGATGCCGGAAGAAGGGTTGAGGTCGAATGGGATCTCGGCAAGGACTATTCCCATCCTGTCAGAATCCGAGTCGTCTCATCTGACCGAAAGGGGCTTCTTGCGGATATCAGCAATTCCTTGACCTCTCACCAGGCGAACATTGTCAATGCCGAGGTCACCACCAAGGAAGACCGGGCTGTCGGCACATTCCAGATCGAAATTAGAGACCTCAAGCATCTCCAACAAATTACCAGATCCCTGGAGAAGGTTAAAGGCGTCTTGCAGGTGAGACGGCTGCGGATTTAGGCGGGAGAACCAACGGCCGGTGCCTTTTCCACAAGACCTGACCGGATGCACCGGGTACAGACGCGTATTCTCACGACCCTTCCATCCTTGTGGGTCCTGACTCTCTGAAGGTTGGGATACCAGACTCGTCGGGTTCTATTGTTCGCGTGGCTGACGTTGTTTCCTCTCTGCGGTCCTTTCCCACAGATTTCGCACACCTTAGACATTAGAGCTTCCCCATGGCTTTCATCGATCGATCGCGAAAGTTCAATTGTCCTTCCAACTGAAGGAGGTTTACTGAAGCATTTACAATACCAGAATCAGCGGCCTGTTTCAACTCATCTAATCTGAGGACTTCCCCCCATATTTTGGGGAGCCTGCTGTCTCTGAGCGACGTAGCGGAAGCGGTGGTGGCCCAACTGCCTTTGAGCGTTCCTTCAAATGTTTTTTGCTCATAAATCTTAGGCGAAGCGGAAG
>CAYFYO010000014.1:425-56049 GCA_964347335.1 uncultured Thermodesulfobacteriota bacterium | reverse complement strand
CGGCAAATCCGATGACTCCCGCAATAATCGTTTTTTTCAACTCATCGAGGTTTCCTGAAAATTCCATCCCCCCTCTCTCGCATACAGCGTCCTATGTCGAAATCCCTGAATACAAATCGAGGGGGAGGCAGTCCCACTGCTTTCCCCCTCTTGATGCCGTCACGCTACTTTGTCAAAGGGTATTTGGACCGCACAGATTTCATCTCATCGAGTGTGTTGGCATTGGGTACGGAGATCTTTCCTGCGATAATCTGCTTTTCCAAATCACCCACGGCGTCCCAGATCCAAGAGGGAATCTGGGCCCGCATATTCCTCCAGTTGGCAACGACGGTGTCCTTATCCTTTTCAGTGATCTTTCCGGCACCAATACCAAATTCCATGAAGGCAAGAAGCTCAGGGTATTTGCTCATCGCAACTCCCTCGACATCCAGTCCCATAACCGTGAGACCTCCCTTGAAAGTCCCCTTCACCACTGCCTCCACAGCGTTGTAACAGCCATTGTCTACCCGTTTCAGCATACTGACCAGGACTCGATGCCCATCACCCATCCAATCCTGATTGGCGTCCACGCCGATCATGAAAGGTGGGCCGGCCTCCTTGCCTTTTGCCTTGATTGCTTCGGTGATCGCCTGGAGATCTCCAATCCCTAAAGGTCCGGCGATATTGTAAACGAGGCCCGCTCCTTGAGCGAGCATCGCCTCTGTCGCTTCTTTACCCTTCGCGATGTCGCTAAAAGTACCGGTATAGGTGTAGAGCAGTCCAATGTTTGGATTTTTGCCCGTTTTCTGGGCATAGGCCCTGTTCCCGTAGTCGATTCCGAAGCGGTAGCCCGCTTCGAAATGGTATAACACAGGGATCTCGATGCCAAGGACAGCACCGACATTTGGATAGCCATATTCCGCCGCGACCATTGCAGCAACAGCCCCGACAAGCGCCGAGCCTTCATTCTCTTTGAAGACGATCGACATCACATTGGATGCATCGACCACCGAATCGATGATCATGAACTTCTGGTTTGGATACTCCCCCGCGACTGTTTTGACCGCATCAGTAAGGAGAAATCCGACCGCAATAATGAGATCAAACGAACCGGATCTGGCGGCGCTCCGAACGTTGGGAAGGTAATCACTGGCGCTGGCACTTTGGATCTCCACCATCTCCAAACCGAAGTCCGCAGCCGCCTTCTCAGTACCCTTGTAGCCCATGTCATTAAAGGAGAGATCCCCCCTTCCACCGACGTCAGTGACCAAGGCCACCTTGCCTTTGAGTGCTGCCTGAGCCACTCCTGGTGCCGTGACCAGTCCGGCCAACATCACCACCAACGCAAAGATGGTAACCATGAACCTTGTCATGTGCTTCATTTGTTTTGCCCCTCCTTTCCCCAATTGGGTTTATCAGTCATAGATGGTTGACAGATGAAAATCTTTAGCCCCATGGCAAGGGATCTGCTGGAATCCATTTCTCTTTTCAGATCTCCATTCGAGCAATTGAACCCTTGATGAATGGCGGACATGCAGGTTTTCCCATCTGGACTGATATCCCAAAACTCGACAAATTCCGGTACCGGTTCGACTCATGCCTCTGAGACCATGTCTCAGAATTCAAGAGACTAGGGACCGTTATCCATGAGGAGTTAACGGTCAGATTCACCGGACCATTCGTCAAGGCATTTTGGTTTAAACGGTCCACCTCCTTCCTAAAATGGCGTGAAGAACTCGTCACACTCCCCCACTACAGGGAAGGGATCGCCGTCCTAGCCTTGAAGAGAAGATGTGTATCTCCTTTGTGCTTCGAAAAACCGAGTGGCCAATGCCGAATGGCAAACTCAACCAACGCTCGCTCAGATTTCTCCAAGTTACTTTCAGGCCGTCATTTTGTCAAGGATTAAGAAATACGTCGAAAGGGCCAAATCTCAACATGCAACAGAACTGAGGGCTAGAGGAAAATTCAATTACTGAGGCCTCACCCCATTCCCTACTCCGCTTCGGAATCACATCACGATCCTGATTCAGCAGCTTCCCCTGGAAACACCACTTTCCGTATTCGCTTTGACCCATGTGAAAATTCGGTTGACAGTCCCAGATCCATCGAATATTTTCCGAATAGCCGGTTTCCGTCGCGCTGAAATTTTGCCGCGTCTGGTTAACAGATTTTGGGCTAGCCGCACGGATCCTCCCTTGGGTCATGGGACTGAGGACTGCCAGCAATATACCTCGAGTGGAAGAGCTTCAAAGGAGGAAACTATGGTCGAGGGTGAAGCGACTATCCCTGTGTCAAGAGCCCTGAGGATTGTGGGCATCACCGGAGTCGTCCTGGGAATAGGCATCGTCCTTTCCTCGATTCTCCTTTACGTCCAAGACCACGATTTTTCGCTCTTCACCACCTACTTGAGCGATATTGGCGATACGCCAGGATGGCCTCAAACGGTATTCAATTCCGGAATGTTGATCATCGCCCCGCTGCGATATCTGTTCCTCATACTCCTGGTCCTTCAACTTGGACACCTGGGGGCTGGGAGAGGGTTTAGTTTCTCGGCGCTGATCATAGGTGCTCTGGTAGTGGTCGGGAGCATTGGCATGTCAGCGATTCCCTATTCCTTGAGTCTGGCACTCCACAAAACCTCGGCGCTGCTCTACTTCTTCGGGGTCGTTATCCTTCAAACGCTTATCGGTACACAGGAGTGGCGGTGCAGAGTGCCCGCTGTGCTCCCGTTTTCAAGCCTGGCTGTCGTGGTGGTCTATCTCATATTTGCTGTTCTATTAACCCTCGTTGGGAAAGTCGAAGGCATTTCCAGGAACACCCCGGTGATCTGGGAGTGGCTGGCATTTTGCTCGCTCATGTTCTGGCTAATTGCCCACAGCACAGCATCGTGGGGTCAGCCTTTGACACCTGACAATTCAAGTTGACGACTCGGCCCAACTCCTCAATGCAGCTGACCTGGAAAAAGCGGGTGCTTTTAAAAGGAGCTCAGCTCGATACTTGGCCACAAATATGAAGATCATACGTGCGCAGGCCCCAGGTGAGATTGAAGAAGTCCGCCGCTTGTTCAGAGAGTATGAGAACTTCCTCGGTGTTGATCTGTGTTTTCAAAGCTTCGAAGAGGAACTGGCGGGCCTTCCCGGGAAATACGCCCCTCCCGATGGAGCACTTCTCATGGCCATTGACGGTCAAAAGGTGGCTGGATGTGTTGCCCTCAGGAGGTTGGCAGCCGGCGTCTGCGAGATGAAACGCCTGTTCGTCAGACCCGAATACAGAGGACAGGGCGTGGGCAGAATGCTGGCGGAGCGGATTATCGATGAAGCCGAACAACTCGGCTACCCTCTGATGTGGTTGGACTCTCTCGCCAGGCTCAAAGAAGCGATGGGGCTCTACGAATCGTTGGGCTTCAAACGGAGAAAGCCATACTACCACAACCCGCTTCCCGGTGTTGTGTATTTGGAATTGGAAATGAACCCACAAAGGAACGACGAATGAGAGCATAGACGCAGATCGGGATGTTTTTGCTCGGCCCAAGGGGAGTTCGACCTCCCTCGAGGCATTCCTCTCCGGTTCAGCCGGCACTGACTTTGCAAGTAGTTGCCTCATGAAACGAGAATCACCGTCGCGAGAATTGAGACAAAGGACAATCTGGTTCTGACTCCCTCTCTGGGAGCTACAGAATCAATCGGCCCCACGACGAGATACGGTGTTTGTCGCTTCTGGGTGGAGAGGTCGGACGTTTCACAGGGGCGACTGACGTGTACTCATCGTACTACAGGGCCAGGGAAAGACATGATCATCGTGGGCCAAGGATCGCCCGGACCAGAAGCCGGAGGGAGGATAGAGACTTCAACGATGGCTAAGAGCCGGGAATTCCCCGCGATTGTGATGCCATGAAAACATTGAAGATCACAAAAACCGATTCAAGAACGCCTCAAAATCCCGACTTGAATACCGGATTCCGGCTGTTGGGCGTTATTCCCCTAATCCTGTTCCTTACCCGCTTACTCCACTTCCAGGGTCTCGGAGAGCCTGGCCAGATTCTTTGGATCTGTCATATTTGCAATCTGTTACTCGCATTTGGTCTCTTTTTGGATCAGCTGGAATTCATCCGTGTGTCAGTACTTTGGCTCATTCTTGGGCTTCCGCTCTGGATCTGGAATATGACTCAGACGGGCGTGGGAACCCTCACGACATTCGGTACTCACCTTGGGGGTCTCGTGGTGGGTTTATTTGCCTTGTCAAGAACCGGTTGTAGCCGCAGAACGTGGCTTTACGCAGTTCTTTGGCTTCTCTTTATTCAGCAAGTCAGCCGAGCCATCACGCCACCCGATTTGAATGTGAACATTGCGCATCGGATCTACGACGGATGGGAAACGATTTTCAGTGCCTACTGGCAATACTGGCTGGTCACCACCATATTGGCGGGAATTGGCCTATGGATCATCGGAATCGTCCTCCTAAACTTGTGGCCCCCAAAGCAGGAGGTTTCTGATGGCATGACCTAGACCCCCATGGCATCCCCAGGGGATCATTGGAACCGAGCACTCAGAGCGAAGCCGAATTCAACCGACCAGACACCAACGATTTTGAGGGTAGAGGATTGAGAAAGACTGTGGCTTTAACCTTGAGCATCTTCTTACTTGGATGCCTGGCCCCCAAGAGGGGACCGGTTGTGTTGAATGAGAATGAGTTTCTCAAATGTGAACCGCCTGGGGCAGTTGAAAGAAAGATGGTTGCCCTCATTAATCACGCAAGATCCTCGGCGCGTCGATGCGGCCCGAGGAGATTCCCTGCCGTCAATCCTGTCAGTTGGAATCCGAAGCTAGCGAGCGTCGCGTCAAATCACTCAATGGATATGGCCACTCATGACTTTCTAAGTCACAAAGGATCAAATGGGTCTACGGTCGGGAAGAGGGTCAGCGCGGTGGAATATGCGTGGAGATCTGTGGGTGAAAACATATTGGGTGGACGGGAAAGATCGGAGGAGGTGGTTTCAGTCTGGTTGAACAGTGCTGACCATTGCGCAAATATCATGAATCCAACTTTCACAGAAATTGGAGCCGCATGTTTTCGTGATCCATCCTCGAGATATGGGACTTATTGGACTGCTGTGTTTGCGTCTCCTTCACGGTAGATCTCTATGCCGCGAATAGTCAAGGCGATTTTCTGGGATAACGATGGGACCTTGGTCAACACCGAGCGCCTGTATTTCCAAGCGACCAAGGAGGTTCTGGCCAAAGCCGGTGTCGAATTGACCAGAGACCTGTTCGTCGAGTTCTTTCTCAACCAATCTCGTGGCGCCTGGCATCTCGCCGAGGAGAAGGGAGTATCCCAAAGCGAGATTGAGTCTTTGCGTTCAGAGAGAAATGAACTCTACGGCCGAATGCTCGTTGCAGAGCCACTCGCCATTCCTGGAGTAGAAGAAACCCTGGCGCGGCTGAAAGGACACTTCATCATGGGCATTGTCACGAGTTCCCGGAGGGATCATTTCGAACTCATCCATCGTGGCACCCATCTCACCCCCTATTTCGACTTCATCCTCACCAGGGAGGATTACACCAATTCGAAGCCCAACCCTGATCCATACCTGCGCGCATTGGAGTGCGTCGATGTGGAAAAGCGGGAATGTCTCGTCATCGAAGATTCGGAAAGAGGACTAAAGGCCGCAAATGGTGCAGGACTGAAATGTTGGGTCATTCCGAATGACCTGACGGAGACAGGCAATTTCTCCTGTGCAGACAGAATCCTGGGCGATATTACCGAGGTACCGATGCACCTATTGACGAGGAATTCGCCTAGGCTGGAATGAACCGAAAACCACGACTCAGCTTAGCATTTGGTGACTTGATAAAGATGGAGAACGGGCATGGAGGAGACCCATGGATATGAAGATGAGAGAACAGTTTCTGCGGCTCTGGAAAAGGTACTTCAATGGGTCACCACTCCCCATTGTCTTCTACTACACAGATAAGGAGGGAGGGGCTGACGTCGTGGAACCCCCCGCTGGCCACCGGTGCGTCATCGCGGATCTATCGAGGGTTCGGGCGGGGAAGTCTATCTGTTTTGACACCGAATCGATTGGCTGTAGCGGTGGGAAAAGGTATTTTGGTTTCACGCAGGCGCTCATGCCGAACTTCGAATATTTCCTCTCCTGTGGCCTTCCGGGAAAACTTGAGGGTGAGCGCTATAAGAAGACCCCTGAATTGGTTAAAGAGGTCTACAAGCACTTCCCACAATTCAAGGCGCCTGCCAGATTCATCGTTTTCAAGAGATGGGACGCACTTGAAGCGGCAGACGATCCCGATGTGGCCATCTTCTTTTCGCCTCCAGATGCACTCTCTGGTCTTTTCACACTGGCAAACTTCGACGAAGAGGAGCCGAATGGCGTTTTTGCGCCTTTTGCTGCCGGCTGCGCGTCAATCGTTCAGTATCCCTTTCTCGAAAATGACACGAATCGTCCGAGGGCTGTCCTTGGACTGTTTGACGTATCGGCCCGGCCATGGGTCCCTCGAGAGGTTTTGACATTCTCCGTGCCCATGAAGAAATTCTTCCGGATGGTTCAGAATATGCAAGAGAGCTTCCTGATCACCGCTTCCTGGAGTCGGGTGAAGAGGAGAATAGAAGGATGAACCGATACCTTTCCCAGACGCTGTTCATGATTTGTTGGTCTGTACTCATCATCCACTCTGTTTCAGCGGAAAACCTGCAGACTCCCCATTTTTCCATTATCTACCCTCCCCAAGAGGCTTCCCTCGCCGGAACAATCGCCGAAACGATGGAGGACGCACGGACCACCCTGACACAAGAGCTCGGGATTCCCCATGAGGAGCCATTGAAAATCAGGGTCGTCCCACACCTGACCACTGGAGGTAAGGCTCGCTACCGGCCAGACCGACGGGTCATCGAAATTCTGACAAAGGACGCGATGATCAGGGAGTTTGGTGGCACGAAGCCTCCCCTTGAATTCATCAAGGGAGTCCTCTGGCATGAATACGTCCATTTTCTCCAGCACCAGACGATGAAGCGGTTCGTCAAAGACCGTGACGCCCTATGGTTCATCGAGGGGACTGCCGAGTATCTCCGAACACAGAGATTCATCGGCCCCTATTCTCCCCAAGCCGTTTGGGAGGAGGGAAAAGGGGTCCTCTCTGGTGGCCGATTGCCTTCGCTAGCCGATTTGAATCATTATCATTCAACCGATGAGTATCCTCTCATGACCTACTTTTTCTCCTCCCATGCGGTCGCATTTCTTGTCGACAACTGGGGAATGGAGACATTGCGGAAACTAACCGAAGAAATGGGGGAGGGGAAAGGTTTTGCCCAATCGATTGCCGAGACTCTCGATATCGATCTTCATCGCTTCGAGCGTAGGTGGCGCCAGGACCTCGAAAAGAAGTTCAAAAGCCACATCAAAAGTTCCTAAACCTACCTGAAATCAGCTGCTTCTCCACCCACCCGCCCCAGTGAGTTCAAGTGCATCACGTCAGTTTCCACCTCTCGCAGAGCACACTGAGATCTCTGAGTTTCGACCTGAATCGCTGAGCCGGCGATTCAGGTCAAGAGCGTCAACGCCTCGCATGTGTCAATTGAATTGGTCCCATTACGCGATTCGTTGTGAAATCTGTATTGCATGGCCCCGAAGAGGCCCAGCAGGTGGCCTGATTTTTCCTCTCAAGAAATCAGGCCAGAGTCAAAATCATCTCTTGCGAACGCCGTGGGCTCGAGCGAGAGCGAGCGTGATCGGGCATTGTCCTGAAAAGCCAATGCGAAGACATCTCATGCGTCCGTATTCGTTATCTAACCCATGGCGCGTTTTCTCAGGAAACTCCGGGGTTTTCATTCTTTGACAAAAACCGAGTGGCTATGCTAACTTACTAGACTTTGCCATGCTGACTGAATGCTTACTGGGAATTCAATTCTCTCACGGATCGTTGGTCTGCTGGACGGGGATTCCAATCCCCTTCTGATTTCTGGCGCCTGACTTCTGACCCCTATTTCTCTCACGAGGGTGGACCCCTATGCGAGATTCGATCGGCCTCATTCAGTTTGGACTCGGTCCCATTGGGCAGGCAATTGTAAGGGAATTGGTAAAGAAGGAAGGATTCCACATTGTCGGGGCTATCGATATCGATGAGGCAAAAGTTGGAAAAGACATTGGAGAGATCGCTGGTCTAAATGGTCCGCTTGGAGTGTCTGTCTCATCCGATTCAGCCTCGGTTCTCTCCGAGGAAGAAGCCCGACTGGTCATTCTTTCGACTGTCTCCTCCCTGAGGCATTGCTACCCTCAAATTGAGCATATCCTTGAATCTCACAAATACCTTCTGTCCACCTGTGAGGAATTGGCCTATCCATGGCTCACTCATCCGAATCTTTCGAGAGAGATAGATAGCCTGGCTCGAGAGAACGGGGTCGCCGTCCTCGGCACGGGTGTTAATCCAGGCTTTGTCATGGACTACATGCCCCTTGTGGTTTCGGGCTGCTGCAAAGATGTTAGACGGATCAGGGTGTCGAGAATTCACGATGCCTCGGTTCGAAGGCTCCCCTTTCAAAAGAAGATCGGTGCCGGGCTCAGCAAGAGCGCATTTGAGAAAAAACGGCGTGAAGGACAGATCCGACATGTCGGATTGATCGAGTCGATCCATATGATTGCTCGCGGATTCGGCTGGGAATTGGACAAGACAGAGGATGAGGTCTTCCCCATTCTGGCTGAGGAGCCAGTGAATTCGACCTCGATCCACGTCCGAGTTGGGGCGGTCAAAGGGATGCGCCAAGTCGGCAGGGGGTTCAGGAATCGAGAAGAGGCCATCACCTTAGAGATGATCATGACCCTCGGGCAGGATAATCCAAAAGATGTTGTTGAGATCGAAGGAACGCCGCATATTAAACTCCTCTTCGAAGAGGGTATCCATGGCGATATCGCCACAGCGGCACTCGTAATCAATGCGATTCCCCGGCTTCTGGAACTTCCTCCTGGACTCAAGACCATGCTGGATATCCCGCCAGCCCACTTCTATGAAAGGTATTCTCATCCTTCTGGATAAAGGACGAAGTCATGGATTTCCAAGAGCGATACAGGAAAGAGCATCCGGCCTCCAAAAAACTCTATGAGCGGGCCGTCGAGGTATTTCCCTCCGGAGTCACCCATGACGCACGGTTTCTTAGGCCCTTTCCGATCTATGTGGACAAGGCGCAAGGCGTGAAAAAATGGGATGTGGACGATCACGCGTATATCGACTATTGGATGGGCCATGGATCGCTGATCCTTGGGCATCGGCATCCGGATATTGTGGACGCATTACACCAACAGATCGATCGTGGATCCCATTACGGTGCCTGCCATGAGCTTGAGGTCGAGTGGGGAGAAAAGATCGTGGAAATGGTTCCATCGGCGGAAAGGGTTCGATTCACCGCATCAGGCACAGAGGCCACGCTCATGGCCATCCGGCTCGCTCGATCCTACACCGGAAAGGAGAAAATCATCCGCTTTGCAGGCCACTACCATGGATGGCATGACGCCGTCTCGATTGGCGTCTTCCCACCCTTTGACGTTCCGAATTCCAGTGGTCTCCCAGGGGCACCCCTGAAACTCACTACGGTTCTACCTCCGAATGATCCGCAGCACGTGGAGGACGAGCTGAAAAAGGATCCTCACGCGGCCTGTGTGATTCTGGAACCATCGGGGGGGTTTTCGGGGGCCTATCCCCTCAGTGGTGAATACCTCAGGGACTTGAGAGAAATCACACGTCGCTTCGATGTTGTCCTCATCTTTGATGAGGTCATTACAGGATTTCGATACGCGTCTGGGGGCGCGCAAGAACATTTTGACGTATTTCCCGACCTTTCATGCTTTGCCAAAATTGTGACTGGTGGACTGCCCGGGGGAGTCGTTGCTGGAAAGAAAGAGATCATGGAGCTTCTGGAATTCAAAGAGGATCCGGATTGGAACCGAAGAAAAAAGATCCTTCACCCAGGCACATTCAATGCGAATCCGATCTCTGCGGCCGCTGGTCTTGCAACGCTGAAGATCATCGCCCGGGGAGATGTGATTCCGAAAGCCAACGAAAACGCCCAGAATATCCGCAATACACTCAACCAGGTGATCGACGACCATGCCATAGACTGGTGTGCCCATGGGGAACACTCCATTGTCCACCTCCTCATGAACCATCACTGCCCTCGAGAGGAAGCCTGTGACCGGGCCCGGTGCACCTACGACTACAGATTGGTCTATGAAAAGGATCCCATCCTTTTGACGTCGTTCCGCAATGCCATGCTGAACTGCGGCGTCGATTCGGTCGGCGATCACTGGTGGATTTCCTGTTTTCACTCAGATGGGGTTGTCGAAAAAACGGGTGAGGCCTTTGACCGGGCACTCAAGATGCTTAAGGAAAGCCTACCAGATCGTTTTGAAATGAGATAGGATTTAGGGGGAGAGAGGAACAGCGTGAAAATTGCCCACTGATCAGGAGTCTCGAGGTGGAAAGAAAAACGCCTAGGCATCGTGGTTTCATCTTTATGAGGGGTAGGAAGGTGGAATTCGACCTACCCCAGGGCTGGGAGATGATTTCCCAGTCCTCGCCAGGAAAACTATCAATGACTGAACGTTCAACCGAGGGACTCGTCAAGGATTCTCTGGAAAATCCGATCGGATCCAAAAGAATCCAGGATCTTGCTACTCCCACTTCAAAAGTGGCTATCCTCGTGGACGATGACACCCGGCCAACACCCGTGAGAGAGGTTTTGCCAGTTGTTCTTGAGGTCGTGAGGGACTGTAAGGTACCCAGGAAAAACATCGACATCGTCATCGCCGTGGGCACCCACCCGCCCATGCTCGGAGAAAAACTCGAGAGACGTGTTGGGGCCCAGATCCTCAAGAACTACCGAACGACAAACCACGACAGCTGGTCTCCCGACCTCGTTCCGGTCGGCAGAGTGAGGGATATTGAGATCCGAATCAATCCCATCGTCGCTCAAGCGGACCTCAAAATCGGTATTGGTTCCAATCTCCCTCATCCCTTTGCTGGATTCGGTGGGGGCCCCAAGATCGCCGTGCCTGGAATCTGTGGATACGACACCATTCGTGAACATCACACGAGCACCTTGATCGAACCAGGATCCTACCTCGGTAGGGTGACCGGGAACCCGTTCTATGAGTTCATTCGCAAAGCATCTGAACTGTTGGAACTAAACTATGCGATCGATTGTGTCCTCGACGCTGACGGTCGAGCTGTCGCGGTTTTCTCAGGCCACCCCCTCGAGGCACACGAGACAGGGATTCTAAGATGCCGGGAGATCTATGGACTCAAGGTCGACCAGCAGGCCGATGTAACGATTGCTTCGGCCTATCCACATGAGGAGGGACCCCAGATCATGAAGCCCATTCTCCCGGCGGTAATGGCGACCCGAGAGGGAGGCACGCTCATACTGGCCGCATCCTGTGAGGGAGGGTTGGCACAGCCGTTTTTGCAGATGTTCGATCTGGTTCAGTCCCAAAACCCCGGAAATCCCATGAAGACGGTTCTCGATCATATGAGAGGACGGAAGGCATTTGTTCCCAATAGTCCCATGGACTTCAACTGCGCGATTCAGGTGACCATCGCTTGCCTGAGGGAAATTAACGTCATTCTCGTTTCAGAAAACGTGACCGAGGCAGAGGCCTCCCGAATTGGATTCAAACACGCCAGGGACTTGGAAACAGCCATGAACATGGCCCGAGGCATACACGGTGAAGCAAAAGTCGGCGTTTTCGCTGCCGGGGGGATCGTGTTACCACTGGTACAAAAGGAGGTCGATCTCTTCCGATCCGAGAGGGCTTAATGTCAACAAACTCGCCTTTTGCTCCAACTAGGGCTTTCTCTCGC
The DNA here is from genome assembly GCA_964347335.1 of uncultured Thermodesulfobacteriota bacterium. Taxonomy (GTDB): domain Bacteria; phylum Desulfobacterota; class BSN033; order WVXP01; family WVXP01; genus WVXP01. The sequence continues at coordinate 44,206 of CAYFYO010000014.1, read as the reverse complement.
ACGCTCTCCCACCTTGTCCCACTGTATCGGGATCGAGCCCACGGCTTATGTCCGTTGTCAGTGGTCAGTTGTCAGGATAGTCAGGTCCCTGACAAAGGATGTGGATCACATGAGCCCCGCTTCGCATCTCTATCAGTTTAATGATGCTAACCTCGGAGCGACAAACCACGGACAAGGAACAACGGACAATATATCCTGAGGATTCACCTCAAGAGCTCTGGGTCTCTGCGCACTCTGTCAGAGATAGAAAGTATTCGCCAAGGTTTGTTTGGGAAAACCGCCTAGCGATCGCTCAACGTGATTTTTCTTCCAAAAGCAATTCCGAGTGGAACGAACTTCGGTAGAAGAGGCGAGATTTATCGATCAAAAAGACGCCTGTGAAGGGCCGAGATGAATTTCGGCGTGGTCCCACAGCACCCTCCGACGAGATTAACCCCTTCCTCGACGATGGCCTGAACGTCGTCGGCAAACTCTTCAGGGTCCTGATCGTAAATAGTCTCCCCATCTTTGAGTCGAGGCTTTCCGGCATTGGGCTGAATGATGACCGGGAGGCTTGTGGCGTCTCTGAGAACTCTCGCTAGGGGGATCATCTCCCGACTCCCTAAGGTACAGTTCGCTCCAACCACATCAACCCCTTCACTTTCCAAGGCCTTCGCACAGACCTCGGGCGTCTCTCCCATCATCGTGAAGTATCCTCGGTTCTTACTTTCATAGGTCAAGGAGACAAAGAGCGGACAATCCGTGACCTTTCGCACCCCTCTCAATGCGGCCAAAGCCTCCTGGAGACTGAACATGGTTTCCACAATGATGAGGTCCACCTCTCCTGAAGCGAGGGCCTTGGCCTGCTCGGCAAAGATTTCTTCCATCTCCTGGGCGGTAACAGTTCCGAGAGGAGCGATCAATTCTCCGGAGGGGCCCATATCCCCTGCCACGAATCGATGGGGAGGTCTCACCGCTTTGGCCAGTTGAGCGCCTTGCGTGTTGAGTTGGAATACGTCACGATCGAGATTCTTTTTCTTCAGCTTTAAGCGATTCGCCCCAAAACTGTTCGTCAACACGACATCAGAGCCCGCCTCAAAGTAGCGCTTGTGGACTGATTTGACCTTTTCAGGCGCTTCAAGATTCCATCTCTCAGGCAGATCTCCGCTCGGAAGTCCCTCGGCCATCAGAGTGGTCCCTAGGGCCCCATCAAAAAGAACGGTCCGCTTCTTCACAAGACCAAGAATGTCATCCTGGCGATATGTTGTCATCACGCTCTCCTAAATCGATTATGAAAAATTGCCGGGTTTCTGGAGAGATCTCTTGTCCCTGAGTGACACTTGGGGAGGAAGGCACTCCCCTGCCGTCCCGCCAACAGCGGGAATATCTTTACCACAAAAGCATGGGAGAGAAGCGCAAGGAAATTCCCCTATAACAGATGCTTGGAAAACATGCAATTCATCGAGAACAAGGAGTTACAGATAAAGTGCTCTCTTATCTCCAGGAACTGCTTCTTGGGGATTCAACCGTGCTACGAGACGGGTCCCTCGTAAAGGTGATAGGTCTTATAGATTCGTCCCCCAAGCATCTCTATCCCCCGGCGCATCAGCGTGTTATCCTCCAGGATCCACGACAATTCGCTCCGTTCAAACCCTTTTTCGAGCCCCCTCTTGAAGGTTTCCAAATAGAGCAGTCCCTCGATTCCCCGTTTCTGATATTCATATTTGACGCCGAGAAGCATCGTCCGAAGGTCCCTGATCTTCCGAGAATAGTAGAGAAACTTGAAGGCACCCGTCAGTCCGATCTTTCCATTTAATCGCTTGAGGACCTGATTGTAATCTGGAAAAGAGGCGATAAACGCCACCCCTTCACCTCCGACTTCTGCGATCAGCACCAGATCTTCGACGACTAAAGGCTTCAATCGAGAAGCCAAAAAACCGATCTCCGATTCTGTGAGCGGCACAAAACCCCAATTGCCTCTCCAGGCATTGTTATAGATGTCCCTGATAATCTGGAGCTCCTCGTTCATATTTCTCAGCCGGATTGGACGAATCATAAGATCGGGCAGTCTCTTTCGAATTCGTTTGGCAGACGCTTCCAATTTCTCTGGCGGCACATCGGTTTCAATGAGATAGGCATACAGGTCCTTACATTTCTTTAGACCGCATGCCGTGATCAAATCGACATAATAAGGGGGATTATAGGGCATCATCAACACCGGAGCCTTGTCAAAACTGTCCGCGAGGAGGCCGCACTCATCGTTTGTCGAGGGATTGAACGGGCCCCGCACGGTCTTCATCCCCCGGGCCTCGCCCCATCCCCTAACCCTGTTAATGAGCGCCCCAGCAACATCTGGATCGTTGACGGACTCAAAAAAACCAAAAAAAACAGCTTCATCGTTGGCCAGATTCACATAGCTTTTGTCCAGAATCGCGGCCACCCGCCCAACGGTCTCGTTTCCTCTCCGCGCCAGAAAAAGTTCCATCTCCCCGTGTTCAAAAAAAGGGTATCGGGGGCTAAACATGAACATCTGTTCCTTAATCAAAGGTGGAACCCAGAGGGAATCATTGTTGTAGATTTTCCATGGGAAATGAATGAATTCCTTGACCCCCTGTTTCCCCACCGCTTTATCGATAGTAATCTGTTGAGCCACCTTCCCTCCTCCCTAGGGAGTCTTTATCAAATCACGCCTGTGGCTCTCGCAACCTCTCCAAAGGCCTCAAGGACCTCGCTCAGATGCTCTTGGGTATGAGTTGCCATGTAACTGGTTCGTAAAAGCTCTCTCCCTGTCGGGACTGCCGGACTGATAACGGGGTTTACAAAAACCCCTAAATCCGATAGGCCCCGGCACATGGCATACACCTTCTCGGTGTCCTTTACGATGACCGGGATAACCGGGGTCTCACTCACACCCGTATCAAGACCGAGTTCGTTGAATCCCTGGTTCATCTTTCGGGTGTTCTCCCAGAGTCTTTGCCGCAAATCTGGCTCGTCACGAATCACATCGAGACAGGCGCTGACCACTGCCACGAGTACCGGAGGAAGACTGGCACTGAAAATCTGAGAACGACTCAGGTGCTTGATCCAGTCGACCACCTTTTGGGGCCCCGCGACGAACCCTCCCACGGCTGCAAGGGATTTACTGAAGGTTCCCATAACGAGGTCCGCACCGTCTTCTATGCCGAAGTGTTCTTCCGTTCCCCTTCCCTCTCTGCCAAGCACCCCAATGGCATGCGCATCATCCAGAAAAATCCGGGCTCCATGTTCTCTGGCCAGCTCCACCACTTCGGGGAGCTTGATAATGTCACCTTCCATGCTGAACACGCCATCGACAATGATCAGTTTTGCTCGACCGGCCTCCTTTTGGAGAATTCGCTCCAGGTCGTTCATGTCATTATGTCGAAACTTGACCAACTGGCCAAAAGAAAGACGTGCACCATCGATGATACTCGCATGGTCGTACTGATCAATGATCACCAGGTCATTCCGACCAATCAATGAGGAAATTCCCCCCAGATTCGCCTGATACCCGGTGGCAAAGACAACCGCAGCCTCCTTGCCAACAAAGGCGGCAAGCTTCTCCTCGAGTTCATCGTGAATCACAAGATTGCCATTGAGGAACCTCGAACCCGCACATCCGGTTCCATACTTCTCAATGGCGCTGATGGCCGCCTCCTTGATCCGTGGATGGGTTGTTAGGCCGAGGTAGTTGTTGGACCCGATCATGATCATTCGTCGACCGTTGAGCGTCACCTCTGGTCCCTGAGGAGAGTCGAGACCCCTGAAGAAGAAGTAGGCTCCTCTGGCTTTCGTCTCCTCCACCCCGTTGAATGCAAAACACTTTTCAAGTATGTCCATTGTAACCATCTCCTACTGTTTTATCCATCCCTCTGCTCGATACCAGTCGACTGTCGTGGCAATCCCTTTTTTCAGATCATAGGATACGGAAAGATCCAATTCGGACATTGCCTTGGTGGAATCACAGCACCAATTCGCCTGGATGAGCTCTTGATATCTCTCTTTTCCAAATATGCTGGGCCTCCCGGATCGTCTGGAGATCAAATCAGCCAGGCCTGCAGACCAGCGAAAAACACTGACTGGAAGTCTCAAATGAATCGTCCGAACCCCCAAAGCCTCGGCGATTGTGTTGCCCAAATCACGCCAGGTGTGAGTATCTCCATCAGAAACAAAGAAGATCTCTCCGCTCAGAATTTCCTTCCGACCGGCCATCATGAGGGCCGAAACCAGATCACCCACAAAGCAGAGGCTGAGCCGTTGTTCCATTCCCCAAAGACCGATTTGTATCCCCATCCCAATAGATCGAAAGAGGGGCAAGAAATCCCGATCCCTTGGCCCATAGACCGCACAGGCTCGAAGAATAACGACGCTCAGTCGGTCGCGGACCGTAAGCAGGGCCTCTTCACCCCGCCGTTTGCTCCACCCGTAATGTGAAACCGGCAGGCATGGATCGGTCTCTACTGAAAGCCCATCATCTTTGCAGGGACCGACCGCCGCCTGACTCGAGAGGTAAATAAAACGTTCAAGGTTCGGGTTTCTTTCGCTGCAAGCCCGAATGAGGTTCTCAGTTCCCGACGTATTTGTATCGTAAAACGCGGTATGGTGCGTCGCCTTACTAATGCCAGCCAAATGGTAGATCTGGTCCACACCTTCAACGGCCGACGTGAGAGAAGGAAAGTCTGCACAATCTCCGTGGACGATCTCAATGTCGAGCCCTTGGATCCATTGATGCGAACTTTCCTTTCGAACAAGGCAACGAACCGCATCGCCCTGGTCGAGAAGCGCCTGGACCAGATGGCTTCCGATGAAACCTGTTCCTCCAGTGACCAGCGACTTCCTGGACGCCATAGACTCCGGTTGAAATGATAGGGTACGTCAAAAAGTGTTACGATTGTATTGGCTTATGAGAAGAAAGGCAATACAAAAATTCCAAACCTATTCTCATCTATCGGCCTTGTCAAGTCTCGCTGCAAACCTTATGATATCGGAAAAGAGAGAAGCTTATGAAGCTGAAGGTTTTTCTTCTCCTGAATCTTGGACTGATCTTTGTAACTTCGAGCGGCGCTCAACCCCTCGACCCGGGCAATTTCCCGTCTCTGGTCTCGTCTCTCAGATTTGAAAGTCCTCTGGCCTTCTGTGGTGAGAGGGTCCCGATTGAAATCCAGGAGGTTCGAGAGAGACTCGAAAAGGAAATGCTCCTCTCTCTTTGGGATCGGCCCCAGGTGATTCTCTGGCTCAAGCGGTCTCGCCGATACCTCCCACATATTGAAGAGATGCTACGGAAGAGCAATATGCCAGAAGACCTCAAATTCGTGGCGATTGCAGAGAGTGCCCTTCGGCCTCACGCCGGTTCTAAGAAAGGTGCCATAGGGTTCTGGCAGTTCATGAAAGATACGGGAAGAAAATACGGCCTTCTGATTAACGAGTATGTTGATGAAAGGCGAAATCTCTTTGCCTCAACCCAGGCGGCGATACGATACTTCCAAAGCCTTTACAAAATCTTCGGCTCGTGGACGCTTGCCGCCGCCGCATACAACCTGGGAGAAGAGGGGATCGAGGCAGAGATACTCGAACAGCGCACCGATAACTACTACCACCTTTACCTCCCCCTCGAAACGCAACGCTTTGTTTTTCGGATTGTTTCAGCAAAGCTGATCCTCTCTGATCCAGAAAGATACGGATTCAGACTCTCCGAGGAGCATTACTACCCTCCTTTGGAATTCGATCGGGTCCAGGCTGAATGTTCTCAGGAAACCCCCATTCGGATCGTTGCAGAGGCCGCAAAAACCCAATTCAAAGTAATTAAGGATCTGAATCCAGAAATCCGGGGGCATTACCTGGCTGAGGGCAGTCACACAATCCTGATTCCCCAGGGCACATCCAAGGGTTTTCACGCCCGGTATCAGGAACTCGTGAAGCGGTGGCTGGCCACGAGTCGGGAACGAATGTATGTCGTTAAGAAAGGAGACAGTCTCTCCTCCATCGCGGATCGATTCGGTGTTCCGTTGGCTGCACTGATCATCTGGAACCGCCTTGACCTGAATGTTCCTATTCACCCCGGCGATCGGTTGGTCATTTACCGGGAGAGCAGCAGGGCCATCGTCACGGATACGCCTGAAGACGTGGAAGAAGAGAACGACTCCGAGGAGTCAGGAGTCAGTCGCCAGGAGTCGGAATGAAATCAGGAGTCAGGAGCCAGAATTTCTCGACCACCCACCTGTAACCTCATTTGTTTCTTAATCCAAGGAACATTGCTCCTCATATGACTGTCTATCATTAGCCCCTAGGCACCGAGTTACTCCGGCGCTTTTGCCCAGGAGTCCAGAGTTCGTCTTACAGGCGAACCTCTCCAAATCTCGTTTACCTCATGCTGAATTCTGACTTCTATGGCAAGACTTCTGTCTTCTGAGTCCTGACCTCTCTCCCTATTCCGACGGCAGGATACAAAAACTCTGGGGCCTCAGATGGATGGACACCACGTCACCTTCCTTGACCTTTACGCTTTTCGTGATCTTATAGCTGAAGGTGGCGTCAACGGACAGGCCCTCCTCGTCGCGGAAAACCAAGCGAACCATCTCTCGGCTTCCCAGGTTGAAAAGCGATTCGACAGTGACCCGAAAAAGATTCTGTCGAAAAGAGGGTTTGAGAGGCTTATCTGGAGAGATGATGACGATCTCCTCCGGACGGATTCCGAGCTTCAGTGGCTCTCCCATTTTGAGGGATCTGGAAGATTCAACATCGAACACGACGGATCCTACCCTGCATTTAAAGATACTCAACTCTGGGTCTACGGCAACAACCTCTGAATCAAAGATATTCTGCATGAGAAGGAAATTCGCCACCCGTTCATTGGCTGGAGTGTTGTAACACTCTTCAGGGGTACCCCGTTGTTCAATTCGTCCGTTGATCATAACCGCCATATGCTTGGCCATAAGAAATGCCTCTTCTTGATCGTGAGTGACGTGAAATACGGTCAAGGCCACTGCATTTTGAAGCCTTTTGAGCTGGAACTGCACCCGACGTTTGATGTAGGCGTCCAAAGCCGAGAAAGGCTCGTCCAAAAAGAGAACCTTCGGCTTCGTAATGAGCGCCCTGGCAAAAGCCAGCCGCTGTTTTTCTCCTCCGCTCAGGGTTGAGATGTCCGGCCTTCCCATGATGTGGTCCAATTCCAGATGTTCGGTCAAGTAGTCCAGGCGTTTTTTGACCTTCCCTCGATCGATCTTGCGGACCTTCGCTCCAAACAAGATGTTTTCCCGAGCACTCAGATGGGGGAAAAGGCCCAGATCCTGGGGTACATAGGCAATTTGGCGATCCTCCGGAGGAAGGTGTGTGATATTCTTGCCGTCGAGAAGGATTTCGCCCCTGTCTGGTGGCCTGATTCCGAGGATTGTCTCCAACAGAAGAGACTTGCCCGCACCTGTGGGGCCCAAGAGCAGGAAAAACTCCCCCGTCCCGATCTCCAGGTTGATATCTTCCAACGTGAATTTCCCAAAACGAATCGATAGATCGCGGACCAGAATCATAGCATAATCTGCTCAGCTGGCTCTTCGTGTGAGCATTCGAATGGTTATCAGGACGATGGCTGCCAAGGCAACAATCACAATCATCAGGGCCACCGCCTTCTCGACTCTCACCGAGGCAAGGTTGAGGTAAATGCTCACAGGGATCGTTTCTGTCTTGCCCTTCACGGCCCCTGCGATGGTCACGCTGGCCCCAAAATCCCCGACGGCCCGGGCCCAAGAGAGAATAAAGGCCGCTATCAGTCCGCCTCGGGACATGGGCAGGGTGACCCCCAAGAAAGCTCGCCACGGACTACAACCCAGAAACCTTGCCACTTGCTCAAGTCGAACATCGACCGATTCAAAACTCGCCTTGAGAACCCGAACCGCCAAGGCAAAAGCGAGAAAGAACTGGGCCAGAATGATGCCAGGAATCTCAAATACAAATTGGATCATGTGCGTCTCGATCCATTTGCCTGGCTCCGTTCGAAAGAAGAGGAGGAGTGCTGTCCCGAGAGCGACCGGCGAGAGGATGACCGGGATGTCGAGAATGCCATCGATGATATCCTTCGTCCAAGTTTGGTATCTCGCCAGGAAGTACGCCGAGGGTATGGCCAGAATCAACCCGATCGTGGCGGCAATGGAAGCCGTAAAGAGACTAAGCAGGATTGCGGACTGGACGTCCTTTTCAAAAAGGGCCTGTAAGGGTCCTGTGGGACTCGAATAGAAGAACTGGGATGCCACGATCACCAGCACCATGGTCACGGCGAACCCTGTTGATGCGAAGAGGACGAAGGGGAACCAGCTTCTCATTTCCAGCTTTCGGGCAAGTCCCATGTTCCTCCCACCGGCGTTTCTGGAAGCGCAAACCGGCGCGCTTCCGCTTCTGTGACAAGGTAGTTCCACCTTTTGTATATGGCTCTGCCCTCATTGCTTATCAAGAAGTCAATGAATAACTGAGCCTTCTCTCTCTTCTTGGAGAGGGAACTGATGGCAATGGGTATGTATGCAATCCTGGGAACTTGCTTTGGTCGAAGAAGAATTGTCTCGATTTTTTCTGGATTCCAATACCCAAATACTCGCAAACCGAGAATTGCGTCGACCACATTTAAGGAAATCAGTTGGAGCGTCTTCGCGATAGAAGGGGTATGGACCTTGACGTTTTTTCTCACGCTTTCGGACAACCCGCTTTTCTCAAGGATCTCGGCCCACAAAAGACCCGTAGAAACGGTGTCGGGTCTCGCAATGCCGATTTTCAACCCCGGTCTGGCAAGGTCTTCCAAAGAGTAGATGCCTGTGGGATTTCCTGCCGGAACATTGATGGCTGGGATGAGGTAAACAACGATTCTTTCTGTCTCTTCCCGAATAAGGTTCTCATTTTTCGCAAGCTCCATGAAATCGGAAGATCCCGGAAAATAGATATCTCCCCTACCGGAAAGCTTCATTACGGCGAGCATCTTGCCAGAACCCCCGAAATGGAGGTTGGTTCTCACCCCCCTCAACTCCTCGAAGCGGCTCGCTGCCTCTTCCGTGGCGGGCTGGGACGCAGAGCCAACAAATGCCTCAAGCGTTTCTCTGGCCGATGGAAGCGCCTCACCCGGGAATCCGATCCAAAGAAAAAGAGGCCAGAAAAGGAGAAACAAGACCGCGAGCACAAGAGAATCTCGAATGGACATGATCGTAGAAACCTTCTCCCCCATCTCAAGCTCTGCCCGAAGGACCTCTTAAGAACTCGACACACTCTTCGAGCCAAGAAATGATGGACTTAATCTGAGAACTCCTGAAATCGGAAAGAAGCCGGGTGAATTCCGATCTTCCTCTGGTCGAAAGATCGGCGGAATCTAAGAGTCCTTGGCAGACCGTCTTCTGTCCCTCAACGAGCTTCTCTCCTCCCGAAAGTTTTAGATCTTTGAAGAAATAGAGCTTCGCAATAAATTCTACCCTCAGATCTCTAATATTGTTAACCGGCCTCGAGATCCAGTCTGTAAAGAACCTTTCTCCCTTTTCAGTGATTCGAAAAACTCTTCTCGGCGGCCGATTTCCCTGAGCTTCGAGGGTTGACGAGACAAGTCCATCAGCCTCGAGGCTTTTCAGGATGCCGTACATGTTGCTCATTCCTACATACCACACCCCTTTCAGAGCGGTAGACAGGAATTTATGGATATCATAGCCGTGCATCGGTCGTTTCAACAGGGCTCCCAAGATGGCGCATTCAGAGGGGAACTTCACGGCACCTCCCAGGTGTGGTAGTTCAGTAAGTGAATACTCATTACCTGAGTAAATGTCAACCCCAAAATCTGCTGGAGTTTTCCCATTTTTGAGGGAACCAGCTGTCTCTGAGCGATCCCGCCTATGGCCGGATGGGGTTATCAGAAAGACTGGAGACTAGAGATGAGAGACTAGAGACTCGGGATTGGAGACTGGAGACCAGAGACTAGAGATTAAACGCCTAAGGCTAAAGGCTAGATACCAAATAACAAATGACAAATAACCAATGACCGACGACCAATGACAAAGGCGTGTTAGGATTGCGCCTCCTTGAGCCTTTTACCTTTTTCCTGTGAGAGGAGAATCTGCGAACCCCGAACGGGGCACCGCGTGAGTCTGGGAGCGAAGGGACAAGTGACGGGCGCGCTCGGACAACAAACGCCTTGTGTGGCCTCCGGAAAAGGGATAAGATGCCTTCATGCTGGCCGCACTTTTTCAGCCGAGATCTCTCATCGCAGATACCTCTTCCCTCATCTACCTCGCAAAATCATCCATCATCCGGCCATTTCTCGAGGCTTTTGAGGTAACGATCCCCCCGTTGGTCTTTCGGGAATGTGTCCGGGAGGGGTATCCTGGCTCCGATCAGATTGAATGGCTCCAAAAGGAAGGACGCCTTTCCATTCACCCAATCAGAATGTCGGTCCAGACTCTACCGGTCCTCAGAGGAGGAGAAAGGGAGGTCATCGCCCTTTTTTACGAGCTCGGCACGGATGGGATTCTGATTGATGATGGCGCCGGCGTGAAGGCGTGCCGGGAGTGCGGAATCCCTTTCATCAGCGCCCTTCTCATCCCTTGTCTGCTACTCCAAAAGAACGCTATCGGGGCAGTGGAGGCAGAAGCGTCATTGGACCGCGTCGTTGAAGTCGGCCGTTACTCCCAGCATGTCATCCTTTTTGCCCGCACGGCCCTCCTAGAAGCACGCAGCCTGCAAGCTGAAAGCAGAAGTTTCGAGAATCGCTTACCGTTGGGTGACCGAGATGCCTAAACGCCCCGGGGCCCTTTCGATGACCGGTTGGAATCGAAGGATCTCGATTCTTTCCCTTCTCTTCGTCGTTGTTCTGGTTACGGGTCGGACGGGCCATAGCGAGACGCTCTCTCGCCTCTTTGAGGAGGCTCATATTACCGCTCTTCAGTGGCCCAAAAAGACCCACGACTTTGTCCTTCCCGATATAAATGGAAAAGATTTTCGGCTCAATGAATTTCGTGGAAAAATCGTGTTCCTCAATATCTGGGCCACGTGGTGCGGGCCATGCCGAGCAGAGATGCCCTCCATCGAAAACCTATATCAGCGCATTCAGGGCGAGGATGTCATAATTCTGACCGTTTCAGTGGACATGGCTGACATTGAGGTTGTGAAGGCCTTCATCAAGAGGCATAAATACACCTTCCCTGTCCTTCATGATCCTCATGGAAATATCATGGAATGGTTCCGTGTCCGGCTCATCCCCGTAACGTATCTCATTGACAGGTCCGGGAAGATTATCGCAAAGGCCGTTGGTCCGAGAGACTGGAGCCAGGAATCTGTGATTAGGCTTTTTGAGATGCTATTGAAGGAATCCGACGAAAACCCATAGCCCTCCCCCCTAGCCGAAGCCACGGAGGAAGTGACCGAGACCACTCCCCTTGAGTTTTGCTGGCAGAATAAATCGACCCGAGACAGAACAGTCGGTAGGGCTACCGAAATTTGAGTCCTTTGAGCCTTTTGGCCGCCTCTTGCAGTCGTTCCTCATCGATGGTCAGGGACAGACGGACGTATCCCTCTCCATACTCGCCAAACCCATTTCCCGGCGTGGCAACGATCCCCGCTTCCTGGAGAAGCAGCGTCGTAAATTCAGTCGATGTATACCCTTTGGGGACCGCGATCCAGAGATAAAACGTCGCCTTGGGCTTCTCCAGCTCGAGGCCGGCATCCCAGAGGGCTCCCACCATCAGGTCGCGTCGGCGTTGATAGATATCAAGGACCTTTCTGTGCTCCACCTCATCCGATTTCAGGGCCTCGATTCCCGCACGCTGAATCGCTCCGAAAACCCCGGAATCGACATTGGTCTTGATCTTTCCAAGGGCATCGATAACCTCGGCATTCCCCACGACAAAGCCGACTCGCCATCCAGTCATGTTAAAGGTCTTCGAGAGAGAATGGAACTCGACTCCCAACGTTTTCGCTCCCTCCACTTCAAGGAAGCTAGTAGGCCTGTACCCCTCATAGGCGACCTCCGTATAGGCTGCGTCATGGCAGACGATGATTTCGTGTTCCGAGGCGAATTCGACGACCTTTTTGAAAAACTCGGAGTCTGCGACAGCCCCGGTGGGATTATTCGGGTAATTGATAAAAAGGAGTATGGCCTTTTGACAAGTGGCGGGCGGGATTCGTGAAAAGTCGGGCAGGAATGCGTTCTCCTTTAGCAAGGGCAAAAAATGGGGAACGCCCCCTGCAAAGAGCGTGGCCGCCCGATAAACCGGGTAGCCGGGATTTGGCACGAGGACGACATCATGGGGATCAACAAAAGCGAGTGGAACGTGGGCGATTCCCTCTTTAGAACCAATGAGGGTCAACACCTCGTCTGTCGGATCGAGATCAACCCCAAAACGTCGTCGGTACCACTGCGCGACGGCTTGCCTGAACTCTGGCATTCCCCGATATGAAGGGTACCGATGCGTGGATGGATCCCCGATTGACCTCTTCATGGCCTCGACAATCCGGGAAGGGGTGGGAAGATCGGGGTCCCCGATTCCGAGATCGATAATGTCAACCCCCTTTTCCAACATCTCCTGCTTTTTCCGATCAATCTCCGCAAAGAGATAGGGTGGAAGTTCTTCGATTCTTTTGGCCCTGACAACTGTAAAGGTCTTCCTCACGAAATCCCCCTGCCATAGTGAGTTCTGAGAACATGGAAGTATACCAGAAAATGAGATCGAGGCAACGAACTGAATCTCGGAGTTTCATGAGAATCTCGAAGCTCCAAGTAGAACGCCCATAGTTGCCTCGCTTCCTTGCCCTCGCGTTGAACCTCGCGGGGCTTGCAGGTGGGGAATACTTGCCCCTGAGATGGATCGAAAGAGTCAGGAAACTCCAGACAGAACCTGCAAGCATCTCTCGAGAGGTTCAGGAAACTTCATGTATATATTTTATTGACAAAGGGATTAGGATTTGGTTAAAAAGAAAAGGATTTCCTATATTGGTCTAGCCATTTCTTACAAGGAAAGGGGGTGATCGTGAGATCAGTTAGAAAACGGAAATGTAACTAAAGAAGGGAGGGTTATTATGAAAAGGATTTTTCTCTTGATGATTGTATTTGTTTTTGCCTTTGCGCTGGCCTCAGGGGCTTTTGCGCAAGAGCTGAGGGTGGGGACGCTTCTTTCCCATACAGGGCCATTGAAGGAGTTCGGTCCTAATCTCAAAAACGGTACTATGCTCGCTGAAAAACAGCTCAAGGAGGCAGGACTAGACATCAGGCTATTCCATGAAGACAGCGAAACCTCCGCGATTCCAGCAACGAATGCAGCGAAGAAACTCGTTGAAGTGGATAGAGTTATTGCCATCGTGGGTGCCCTTGCAAGTGGTGTTACCGTGCCGGTCGCCGAGTCGGTGACGATCCCAAGCGGGGTGATTCAAATCTCACCGGCTTCCACTTCGCCCCTGATCACGGTTCTCCCCACCGACCAGGGTAAAGACTATCTCTTCCGGACCTGCCCATCGGATGCCCTACAGGGAGTGATCGCAGGGAAGCTGGCTGCAAGCTTCAGCAATAAGGCCTCGATCCTTTATGTGAACAACCCTTACGGGCAGGGCCTTGCGGAGCAGTTCAAAAAGTCCTATGAGAAAAGACGGGGCAGAGTCCTCGCCATGGTACCCCATGACGAAAAGGCTGCCGAGTCCTACACGGCGGAATTGAGAAAGCTCCTCAAGGGGAATCCCGATATTATTGGTGCCTACAGCTACCCGGCCCATGCCCAGGTCTATATCAAGGAGGCCATCGAGTTTTTCAAATTCAGGAACTTCCTCTACTGCGATGGCACCAAATCCTTCGATATCATCAAGGCTGTCGGCGAGAAAAACGTGGAAGGAAGATGGGGGACCGCTCCCGGTGCGGCTCTGACGACCCCCTATATAGTCTTCAACGCTGACTATCGGGACGCATACGGCACACTGCCGCCTCTGCCGTTTATCACCAATGCCTATGATGCGACGGCAGTGATCGGCCTTGCCGCCTATGCAGCCAAGGCAAAAGGCATGGCCATGACGGCCGTGAATGTTCGGGATATGCTCCGCGCCGTCGCCAACCCACCAGGAGAGGTCGTCGGACCCAACGAATTCAAAAAGGCCTTTGAACTCCTCGATCAGGGAAAGCAGATCAACTACGAGGGGGCTGCCGGATCGGTTGATTTTGACGAAAACGGTGACGTTATCACGCCGATTGAGGTCTGGCGATACCGCAAGGGGGGTATGGTTACCATTAGTATAGAAGTTGACATCCCGCCCATCTAAGGTGCCCTACCTATCGGATCAAAAGGGGAATCCTGTCAAGGCAGGATCCCCCTTTTTTTGATAAATTTCCAAAGAAGTTAAGACCCCGTCAATCCATCATCTTCGATACCCTCTTCTCCTCTCCCATGAGACCCTGCGGCCGATAGATGAGGATGATCTCCAGAAGGATCATGATAATCAAAAAGCGAATATAAGGAGCTCTCGCCTTCAGTGCGTATGGAAGAAAATCTGTCAAGAACTTTGCCAGCGTCCAGATAAACCAAATGACAAAGGCACCGACGATTGCCCCTTTGTTATTGCCACTCCCCCCGGCCATCAGCATGACCCAAATGATAAACGTCCCATACAGAGGGGTAAACACATCCGGGGAGATGGCTTTGGTATAGTGGGCATAAAGCGCACCACCCACCCCCATGATCATCGACCCGAAGATGAGTGACTGCATCTTGAAGCTGAAGATGTCTTTCCCGCTCATCGCAGAGGCGTACTCATCTTCTCGAATGGCCCGGAGCACCCGCCCCCAGGGTGATCGGATGACCCGCTCTATGGCGATGTAAATGACGACCATGACGGCCGACACGAGGACCAGATAGATGTAATTGTAATGTCTCGGCTCGACCAACCAGTGAAGGGGTTGGGGAAGCCCCATCAATCCCCTGGGACCGTTTGCCAACCAGTGTTCGTTGTTGAAAACAAGCCGAAAGGTCTCGGCAATGCCAATCGTGGCAATGGCCAGATAATCTTCCCGTAGCCGGAGGGTGGGGTACCCGATGAGATAGGCGATAAGCCCGCACACCAAGGCAGCCCCCAAAAGGCCGAAAACGAAGGGAAGATTTAGGCCGAAAATCTGCTTCACATACTGGGCATAGACTCCGGTTGGCTTTGGAGTCGTAATCATGGCTGAGACATAGGCCCCAACGCAGAAAAAGCCAGCAATTCCGATATTGAAGAGGCCAGTATACCCCCACTGGATATTTAGGCCCAGGGCAAACACGGCAAAAATCCCAGCCATAATGGCCAGTGAAACCAGATAAGCGATGATCCCTCCGATCTCCATCAGCTGCGCCCTCCGAATATCCCCTGTGGTCTGATCAAGAGGATCAAGATCATGACGATGAAAGCAACGGCGGGTTTATAGGTCGGCAACAGATAGGCTGTGGACACCTGCTGGGCGATCCCCATGACCAGCCCCCCGATGAGCGCCCCATATATGTTACCGACCCCTCCCAGAATGGTGGCTGCAAAGAGGGGCAAGAGAAAGTTCCAGCCCATCCCTCCATGGAGCTGCACATCGATTCCGTAGAGTATGCCACCGGCTCCGGCAAGGGCTCCGCCGATACCCCACGTCCAAATGATCACCCTTTCCGTATCGATCCCACTGACTCGGGCAAGCTCCATGTTATCAGCCGTGGCGCGCATGGCCTTTCCCATCTTACTCCGCTGAAGAAAGAGATAGAGAAGGACCACCAAAGAGAAAACCACTAATAGCAAAAAAATCTGATCGGGCCTGATCTTGACCCCGAGGGGAAGTAAAATGGCCGGACGCATCACCCCAGGGCGGTAGAAGTGGTAATCGGCACCCCACAGGATAAGGATGATCATTCGAATGATAAAGGAGGCCCCCAAGGCCGACATGGCCATGATGACCGGGCCGCTCCGTTTTGCGCGGAGGGGCCGATACAAGATACGATCGAGGAGGATAGAAACACCGGCCACACAGAGCATGGCAATGGGAAAAGCAAGCGCCATCCGCCATCCGAACGAGAGCGAACCAAAGGTCGTATCCGGGATACCGAGCCAAGCGAAAAAACCGGTGACCAAAAACAGGGCGATGTAAGCCCCGGCCGTCATGAGATCCCCGTGCGCGAAGTTGGCAAATCTCACG
Source organism: uncultured Thermodesulfobacteriota bacterium (assembly GCA_964347335.1). Classification (GTDB taxonomy): domain Bacteria; phylum Desulfobacterota; class BSN033; order WVXP01; family WVXP01; genus WVXP01. Next base: position 28,071 of record CAYFYO010000014.1, on the reverse strand, counting down.
ATCCCGTATACCAAAGTCAGGCCGATGGATCCCAACGCAATGATGCCCCCGAGGACAACCCCGTATACGATCAGTTCGACCACCTCTTACCCCCCTAGGTAGAGCTTGCTAACCTCTTTATTCTCCAGTATGGCCTTCCCCGTATCCTCGAAGACTTTTCGCCCCATAGCCAGGACATACCCACGGTCAGAGATTTTTAGGGTCTCTCGGGCATTCTGTTCCACGACCATAATGGCAACACCCGTCTGATTGATGTCGATGATCTTCTCGAAAATCATGCTCACAAGGATGGGGGCCAGACTGGCTGAAGGCTCGTCCAGCAGAAGCACCTTGGGATCGAGCATCAATGCCCGTCCCATGGCTACCATCTGTCGTTGACCCCCCGAGAGCTTCCCGACCTTTTCGTCCCGACGCTCCCTGAGAAGCGGGAACAATTCGTATATCTCTTCGAGCTTTTTCCCATAATCATCGGTTCTGATAAAGGCCCCCATCTCCAGGTTTTCCTGAATTGTCAGAGAGGGGAACACATTATCAACCTGGGGGACGTAACTCATCCCCTTCCGAACGATCTTATCCGGGCTCTGCCCCGTGACCTCTTTGCCACTCAACTCAACCCTTCCACCTCTCGGTTTCAAAAGGCCGAAAACGGTCTTCAAAAGGGTGGACTTCCCGGCCCCATTCGGCCCGATAATAGAAACGATCTCATTCTCACTCAATTCCACCGAAACGTCATGGAGGATATCCGTTTCACCGTAACCGGAAACAAGATTCTTTGTCTCCAAAACCTTCATCGATACTGGCCTCCGAGATAGGCTTCCAGGACCCGCTGGTCTGACCGGATCTCTTCCGGGGTGCCTTCTGCCAGCTTCTTCCCCTCACTCATGACGATCACAGGGTTACAGAGATTCATGACCAGGTCCATGTCGTGCTCGATAATCAAGAAGGTTATGCCCCCCTCTGCACAGAGCTCTCGTATGTTGTCGGCCAATTTCCTCATCAACGTCCGGTTCACCCCTGCCCCAGGCTCATCCAGGAGAATCATCTCCGGATCGGCCATCATGGTCTTTGCCAGTTCGAGCAGCTTCTTCTGCCCACCCGAAAGGTTCCCCGCATACTCGTCCTTCAGTTCAATTAACTCGACGAACTCCAAGACCTCTATGGCCTTATCCCTGATGTTACGTTCCTGCTTTTTGACGACCCCGGGCCGAAACCAGTTATTCCAAATCTGTTCCCCGTCTTGGCTCTCTGGAACGAGCATCAAGTTTTCGAGGACCGTCATCTGGCCAAACTCCCGGGTGATCTGAAAGGTACGACAGATCTTTTTTTGAAAGATCTTGTGAGGTGGAAGGCCAGTAATTCTTTCGCCCTTGAAGAGAATCTCTCCGCCATCGGGTCTGTGAAACCCTGTCAAGACATTGAACAGTGTCGTCTTACCCGCTCCATTCGGTCCGATCAACCCGGTGATGGCTCCCTTGCCGACCTCGAGGCTGCACTCGTCAATTGCCTTGAGGCCCCCAAAATTCTTCTGCAAGGATTTCACTTCCAACATTCGATTCGCGTCGATGGCTATGCCCCTTTTTCGCAATAAGGCATTGCAATTAAATAATTTATCGTCTTTTTTGTCAACAGATTTCTATCCGAGAAATCTCTCCATTTGGGGATCCTCTTGTCTCTGGGCGACGTTGCGGAAGGGATCTACTCCTGGACGTACCGCTTGATTTTCAAAACCTTTCTCACGACCTCTTCTGGATTCCTCCCGATGACCCTCACCATGGGCTCCTTGCCCAGATCTCCTCGATCGAAGATGACATCCGGAATACTCCCCTCCTGCAGAACGACTTCAGTCCCCCATTCCAAGGAAGAACCCTCTTTCTTTTTGACATCCGCCGGCTCCTGAGTCCGGTCAAAACTCCTCACTCGCATACCGGCACCCTGACAAGCGGCAAGGATCCCCTCCGAAAAGCGAATATTCATGACAGACCGGAACTCAGGATCGTGTCGCATCAGTGTCAGAATGATCTTTGCGACGTGCCGGGAGGCTCCGAAGCTCGGCGCCGAAACCCTCGCGATCGAATCTCGCAGCCTCGTGAGTCTCCCCGGAAAGGCGGCAACATCATCGTTCGTCTCCGCATAAGGCAAGGCGTACCCAAGGTTGGACTGAACCTCTGGAATCAAATCGCCAATCGCCTTTTCTCTCAGGCGCTCAAAGGCCTTCTTTAGGCTTTCGAGAACGCGATAGCGTTCAGCCTCCCGAGTCATCAGTGCGTAGGGATTGGTCGGACCATGACCTTTCCCGAGGGGCAGGGCGAATCTGATCGCGGCCGCCATGAACGATTTCGCCCGACTGACGGCCTCTTGAACAGAGTTCCCCTTGGCGAGCTCCGTCGCAATCGCAGAGGCAAAGGTGCAACCCGTCCCGTGGGTGTTTTTGGTCTCGATCCTCGGGGTTTGGTATTCGCGAAAATTCCTCCCGTCAAAGAGAATATCGACGATCTCCCCCTCGAGGTGCCCCCCCTTGATCACCACGTTTCGAGCGCCCATTTCGTGGATTTTCACGGCCGCCCGCCTCATCGACTCTCGGTTGTGGACCGTAAACCCGGCCAGTGCCGTTGCTTCATGGAGATTCGGTGTGACGACAAGGGCCAGGGGGATCAACGCCTCACAGAGCGTCCGCTGCGCGTCTTCCCTGAGCAGAGGGTCCCCGCTCTTTGCGATCATCACCGGATCGATAACGACCCGCTTCAGGCGGTACTGCTTGATCTTTCTTGCCACCAGAGCCACAATCTCAGAACTCGAAAGCATTCCGGTCTTCACCGCATCCACTCCGATGTCAGAGACGACCGAATCGATCTGTTTCTCGATGAATTCAAGGGGCAATTCGAAAATAGCCTGCACCCCGACCGTGTTCTGGGCGGTAAGGGCCGTGATGACGCTCATACCATATCCACCCAGAACCGTGATCGCCTTCAAATCTGCCTGAATTCCGGCTCCTCCCCCAGAATCGGAACCGGCTATGGCCAATATCCTTTTCATAATGAGTCTCCTGCGCTTATGTCGGTCGTCGGTCGTCAGTGGTCAGTTGTAAAACCGCATCCATAGAAATGGATTGGGAATGATAGGCCGCAGCAATCTTCTGAGTATTTTCAAGAACTTCGAAATATGAATCCCTGTGCAACGGACTACGGATAACAAGCAACGAACAACAACTCCCACCGGGTCCAGCTTCGTAAACACCGGGAATTCCAAGAACTCGTGTGTGCTTGGGGATCGCACAAAAAAGCCGCAATTCCATACATCAGAATTACGGCTTTTCGCTCATTTATGGCCGCCTTCCCTTCGTCGGAATTACCCGAACAGGTTCAAGGGGTCATTCCCTGACGCGAGCGCTTTTGCACTCGGTGATTTGGGAATTTCTCAGCCTTTCAGCTCCCCCAGCGAATCTCGCTAATTATTCCTATCCCAATTCCCCAAAACTGTCAAGGAACAGGCGGCCTCGTTTCCTCGAGGAGGGTCGAAGGAATCTCCGATTCATTTCACCGATGGGGGCAAGCGGAATTGACTTTCATCACCGCGAGGAGAGGAGATTACGAGACGCAAAAACCTCTAAAAGCGCACCCACAAGTTTAGACCGTAATGAAATGAGTGTATTTTTGACATTGTTATCATTGATTCGGACGTCGACGGTAATGCGAGATCCTTTTTGCCCCCGAAGAAGCTTTCGGGCCTCATGGGAGACCTTCACAACAACGGCATCGTCTGTCGGGTGAGCTTTTGCTTTGACTTCTCCCTGGGGGGAGAGGTCTCGGGTGGGCCGCCCCCACTGACTTTGTTGCTGCTCATGAGTTCACTGTTTGAGAGGATTGGTCCCAATGGGATTTCGGGTGAAACTCACGCAACTAAGCACCCCGTCGCTCGAGATACATCCCAAGACCCAGGAGAAGTATCGACAGGGCGAGGGGGATTTGAAATACCTCCCTCCCGCCGGAAAGGGCCTTTTTGCCAACGACACTGGGATCCGTGAAGATTCTCTGGATCTCTCTTCCGGAGCCAAGGGGGATATATGTACCGCCTGTCGCCCTGGAGATTTCTTTCAAGATTTCTTCATTTAACTGAGTCCTTACCTCTTTGCCGTCGATCTGGAGCCATTCCTTAAAGCGGCCCTCCTCGTACACTGGAATTCTGGCGCCCTCTCGGGTACCGATTCCTACTGAAACGACGGCAATCCCTTTAGCGCTGACGTCCGTGAGGATTCCTTCCAGGTTTTTGGGACGAACGTGGCCACCGTCAGATAAGAGGAGTATGATTTTCCTCTTTTCATTGTTCTCAAATAAGTCGGCGGCCTCTTGTAAGGCTTTTCCGATACTCGAGCCCTGTGAAGGTGCAGAATCCACATTGATCCAATTTTTCAGCACAAATTCCAAGGCTTGGAAATCGTCAGTGAGTTCGGCCTGCGGAAAACTCTCCCCAGCAAACGTCACAATGCCCAGCCTATTCCCGGCCAGCTCCGGCATAGATCTGAGAAGCGCATCCTTTGCCAGGTCAACTCGAGAGACTTCTGGGCCGGAATCTTCGGCTGCCATACTTTTCGATACATCCAGAATGGCCACCACGTCGAGGGCCCCTTTCATGATCTTTCTGAAATTTCCTAACAGGATGGGGCGTGCAGCCGCCAGAATTAATAGGGTAAAACAGAGGAGTGTCGGAAGGGTCCTGAAGAAGATCTTCCGTCTAAGAGAGAACCGGGAAAACTGAGTAAGGAGCTCCAACCGACCAAATTCTTTGAGAATGCTGTCCCTTCGGCGCAGGCCCCATACAGCGACCCCGAGAACAAGAGGAACAGCCAGCATGGCCCAAAATGCCTTGGCATTCAGAAACTCGATGGACATAGATCTCCTCAGATGTCCGGCTGATCCACACCGTGTCGACCCATCTGGTTTTTGTCCCCCTTATCGTCTCCCGGCTGCTGGTTCAGAGAGGCCTGCCCTTGTTCATCGGGAAATGCCGTGGGATAGAAAACGTAGAGCCTCTCGAGGTTGTATTTACTCTCCCAATCAGTGGGTTCGAGTCGCAGGGATTCGCGATACATTTCGGCCGCTTTTTTTGGCAGTTCGAGTTTTACGAAAATGTTGCCGAGATTGTAATAGGCCCGCTGCTTCAGCGAACTATCTTGGCTTTTGCGAATAACATCAAGGAAATGTTCAGTCGCCCTTTTCAGATTCTCTGCACGGTAGGCCCTCACGCCCATGTTGTAGGAGATGAGATCCTCTGACACGAGAAGACTCTCCTTTGCTTTCTCCAGGTGCCGCTGGTCTAACCGATTCGTTTCTATAGCGCGGACTGCCTTCCCGATCTCGTCGGTGTACCAGAACTTTTGGTAGAAGCCATAGGAAAGACTCAAACAACCCAGGACGATTAAATAGACTCGGATCGGGTAGATATATCTGAAAATCCTCATGGCAGATCTCCTAGCAGAGTTCGATGAAGAGGGTACTGCGCAATACCCTCCAAAAGAGCATCAGGCACAATGCAGCGAAGACCGGTATGGGATAAAGCTCATGAATCTCCCCTTGGACTTCGATTTCGACCATGCTGGGTTCAAGGCGGTCTATGGCCTCAAAGGCGGCAGTCAACTCGCTTGGGGATCCAGCATCAATAAACCGTCCTCCAACTCGGTCGACGACCTCGAGCACGTCACTATTCTCCTGGCGCAAATTGATTCCCACCAGATAGAGATGAACATCCATCTGCCTCAGCTCTTCCGTGATCTTCGCCTTCTTCTTGTCATTAATTCTGGCCTCACCATCGGATAGAAAAACCAGAATACGATTCGCCGATTGTCCCATTTCCCTGAAGTGCTCTGCTACCCTCAGAAAAGGTTCTGCCAAATTCGTTCCACCGTAGAAGGCCATCCCGAGGCGATTGATCTTTTTCGAGATCAGGTCCAAATCTTTCGTCAGTGGCCAGCTTCCGAAAGTTTCGTCACCGAAGACCAGAAGTCCGATCCTATCGTTTTCCCGTTTCTGAATGAATTCGAGAGCCGCCTTTTTGGCGACCTCTATCTTTCGAGGCCCACCCGTCCAATTGAAGGTGTTTTCCATACTATAGGAAAGGTCTATAACGAGGATAATATCCCGGGCAAGAAATCTCTCTTGTTTGACGGCTTCCCGCTTTTGCGGCCGAGCCAGCCCCACCATCAACAGGACCACAATGGCCACAGATAGAGCCACCGGCAGATTCTGCCAGATCCTTGATCTTCCTTCGCCTTCCAGCAGAGAAAGTTGTGAATACCCGAGATAAGCCGCTTTCCTCCATAAAAAGAGAGGCAGGAAAATCACTCCAATGAGCAAAAAGGAAGGGTTAGCCAGCCGTATCATAGCCCACCCCAGGGGGCTCCGCCCGATCTGCCTTATCCAACAGCCCGCTGAACTGCCGCACGATGGACTCCACATCGACCGGGGCATCTCCTTCATAGATGACCTGGTTGATCCTCGTCACCAACTCACTCAGCTCTTCATAGAATGGACAGTCCTTCAACTGCTTAACGATCTCCATCGATGGTCGATTCGCGGCACTCATGCCGCAGGCATCCTTCAAGAAGTCCCGCAGAATCCGATTGATTTCGAAGAACAAGTGCTTCCGATGGTCGTCATAGTTGAAGCAATTCTCCCGTGCTTCCTGGAGGGCCTTCAGGGCACGGTCCCTGGGCGTAGGGCTTGGACTTTCCAAGCCGGCATGCTGTCTGTTTCTGATCATCTGCCTAAACCATGTGAAGAGGGCCAGAACAACCATGAAGCCGCCCAGGCCGGTCGCCGCTTTCCAAATGAAATTGAACCTCCCATCGTGAATAGGCCCCTTGATGTCTTTCATCGGACCGAAGTAGGTCGCTGTCCGTGAGACAAAAACCTCAAAAACCTGTGCAAAGAGGTTTTGATAGTGGTATTTGGATTCCGCTCGATTCCAGTTCTCTTTGGTTGCATAGGAGATACTCAGGGAGGGGAAATTGAGTCTATCCACGGCGATCGCCGGTTGGAAAGACTGGAGCCGGTAGAACACCTTATAGACAGTCCGATCGCTCTTTCGGTGCTTGCGAACCTCCACATCCCGGATCTCAAAGGGTCCGTGAGTTTCGTTCTTTTGGGGAATGTTGACCAAATCGACAACAGTTCCTTCTCGCGCTTCGAGTGTGACAACGAGAGGAATCTCGTCGCCAATATGAAACCCGAAGTTCCGGTGGCACTCAAAATCGATGATGATGGGAAATGTCTCCTCCTCGGACGGGTCCTCTTCACGAGGCTGAACACTGGGTCCTGGCGGGGAGATATTCCCCAGGGTGAGAAAGGCAGTGAGGAATGTGGCGAGAAGTAGCTTCCTCAATGAATTCGTCCCCTCCTACGGGCTAGAAAGAACTCGCTCAATTCCTTGACGTAGTCGGTTTTCTGATGAATCCAGAGACCATCTATGCAGAGGGCATGGAACAGTGCCCTGAGACCTTGTTCTCTTGCCTCGGCGCGTTTCTCAAAGGCCGCGCGTCTTTTGGTTCCTCCCAACCAGACGGTTCTGTTCCTGCCAGTCTCAAGGTCCTTCACGGAGGTGATGCACCATCTTTCCGGAAGCGTCTTTTCTCTCGGGTCCCAAAGGACAATGGGAACGACATCATGGAGAATGGCAACAGATCTGAGCGCCTTATCCAGCAGGTCAAAGGGCTCCTGAAAATCTGAGATCAGAAACACCAGAGACCGCTTTCCTGGGAGTCTCGAAAGGGCCCCGGTCAGGCCTGCCGCTGTGTTTCCTGCGCATCTCGTCTCGAGGATCTTCTGCGGAATCAGAAGCCTATAGTCCTTGGGGTTTCGAAGGGGCCATTGGATTTCAACCCCCGATCCATAGGCGATAAAACCCACTCGGTCGCCACATCTCCAGGCGGCATGAGCCAAGACAGCTGAGATTTCCGCTGCCAATCTCCGCTTTGTCACCCGAACCGTTCCAAAGTCCATGGATCGACTTAAATCGGCCATAAGAAAAACGGCGAGATTGGCTTCGCTCAGGCGAGTGTTCTTGAGGATTTGGTGGCCTCCGGTCCGTGCGGTGGCCGACCAGTTTATGGATCGTGGATTATCTCCGAGTTGGTATTCAGATATTGTCTCGAATTCCGCAGATCCCCCCACGTGGCGGCTGGGCCAAATTCCAAGATCATGTCGGCTCGAATACCATCTGACGTAGTAATCAACCTCCGCAATCTTTGAGAGGATCTCTTTCACGGGATCGGAACTCCGTCCAAGATCTCTTGCATAACCGTTTCGACGCTGAGCCCTTCGGCTTCGGCGGAGAATTCAAGACAGATTCGGTGCCTGAAAACATCGCGAGCGACGGCTTGAATATCTTCGGGATAGACATGTCGACGGCCGTGCAAGAAGGCCTCAACTCGTGCCGAATCCCGAAGGGCCAGGGTCGCACGAGGCGAAGCACCAAGCCTCACACACCCCTCAAGTGACTTCAAGCCAAACTCCCGAGGGAAGCGGGTTGCCCGAACAAGATCAACAATGTACTTATGAGCATAGTATTCCACAGATACTTCTTTTTTGATGTGCTCTCTCAATTGGCAGATATCATGGGGGTCAAGGACCCGGTTGATGGCTTTGACTTTGTCCCGCTGATCGAGATGGACATTGGTGAGGATGTTCATCTCGTGCTCTGGCTTTGGATAGCCGACCACAACCTTAAAGAGAAACCGGTCGAGTTGAGCTTCGGGAAGGGGATAGGTGCCGTCCTGTTCGATAGGATTCTGCGTGGCAAGGACGATGAAGGGATCGGGCAGTTCAAGAGTGTCCTTCCCCATGACCGTAACCTGGCGCTCCTGCATGGCCTGAAGCAGAGCGGCCTGCGTTTTTGCGGGCGCCCGGTTGATCTCATCGACCAAGGCCACATGGCAGTCGATGAGGGGACCCTTTTGCAGCTTGAAGCGATTTCCCACCAGGAGATAAGTCCCGAGGAGGTCACTTGGGAGCATATCGGGGACCATCTGGATCCTCCGAAAGACCGCGCCCATGGCTGACCCTAACGCCGAAACGAGGAGCGTCTTGGCCAATCCCGGAACACCCTCAAGCAAGACATGGCCATCAGCAAGCAGGGCGACAACAATGCGATCAATGGAAGGTGTTTGGCCGACGATGACCTTCTCGATCTCGGCGACGAGGTTGTGAACTTTTTCGATGCCCTCCTCGAAGTCCGATCCTGATCTTTCTTCAACATCAACCGCGAGTTCCATGGGATACACCCCTTCAATGTCAAAAGATGCCACAATATTGTGAAAAGATGAGGCGAAATGCCATTTGGTTCCTCACTTGTGCAATTGCTATGCCAAAGTTTGTCATCTTTCTCGCAACACTTGCTTTCGAACTCAAAATCTCCCCCAAAAGAATAAATCGTTGACATTTCAGCACTAATTTAGTTATTTTGACAAAACCATCCATGGGAAAAATACGAGGAGAGAGGCCATGAAGCTCGAAAGATTTGAAGGTTGCTGGACAGCCATGGTCACTCCCATGCTACCCAATGGTACGGTGGACTATGAAGGCCTTGAAAAAAACGTGGTCTTCCAAGTGAACGCGGGGGCGAATCTTGTGCCGACAGGCACCACCGGGGAGTCACCGACGCTCACGTGGGAGGAACACGATAAGGTCATCGAAGAGACAATCCGAATTTCGGCGGGAAAGGCATTCGTCATGGCTGGCACCGGGAGCAATGCGACCCGAGAGACGCTTCGTGGTACAGAACATGCGGTGGAAAAAGGGGCAGACGCCGTCCTTTTGGTCGATTGCTATTACAATGGACCGAGTTCCCTCGAACTTCGAAATGAATACTATGGCGTCGTCGCCAAGAAGTTCCCTCAGATTTTTATCACCCCATATGTGATCCCGGGGAGGACTGGAACCCAGCTCGAGGTCGAGGACCTTGTGGTTCTCAATCGCCAATATAAGAACGTGAGAGCCGTGAAGGAAGCGACCGGAGATCTCCAACGGATGGCCAAAACGAGAAGGTTGATTGGGGATGATTTTGACATCCTCTCGGGGGATGACGACAAAACCTATGATATGATGACGAGCGAGGAGATAATGGCGAGGGGGGTAGTTTCTGTCATCTCGAACGTTGTTCCAGGTGCTTTAGCGGATCTCACAAGAGCAATCCTCACGGGAAACGGAAACCGGGCCCAGGAACTCAAAGAAGGTCTCGACCCCCTTTTCAAGATCGTTACTGTCAAGACCATGGAAGAATACGAGGGGTTTACAGTCCCCTGCCGATTTAGAAATCCTCTCCCCATCAAAACCCTGATGAACGGCCTCGGCATGCCGTCGGGTCCATGTCGACAACCTCTGGGAAAAATGACACCCAAAGGCGTCGAAGTGGTCCGGAGAACCATCCGGACCGTCTATGAGAAGAATCCAGAATTTCTTGACCCGATCGAAGCGCATTACAAGATAGATCTTTCCGACCGAATCGCTGATGATCAATACTGGATGTAAGGTGTCTCCAAGAAACCAGCGCTCTCTTCCTCCTCGTAAGTACAGCCTTGCTCCAATGGTCAATATTACCGAATTAGCAATACTCGCGGCAAAATAGTTCTCTCCAGTTAACGACGCGGTCTCCGTATCCCTAAAACTCGGTCACTTCACCGCCGCTTATCGGTCGCCTGGCGCCTGTGTTGACATCGAGGGTCGTCCCAGGCTCGATAGTTCCTGAGCGAGTATATCCGCGGTCTTCCCAATACCCCCCCTCCATCGTATCGGTCAACGTGATTGTCTCCAGCCATTTGCAGCTTTTGTAACCATAGAGGTTCGGAATGACCATCCGGAGAGGCCCCCCGTACTCTCTCTCAAGAGGCTCTCCTTCCACCGCATAGACGAGAATGACCCGTGGGTGATCGAGATCGACGAGCGCCACGGTGGTCTCGTAAGCCCCTCCAAAGCTCGAAAAAGTGGCATGGGTAGCCTGTTTGGTAGGTCTGATGACCCCAACGAAATCACGCCAGAGAATCCCCTCCCACTTTGCCCTCACCGACCAGCCCGAAACCGAGGTCAGCCTCGCATCGACCTGCGATTTGGGAAGATCCATGATCTCCTCCCAGGTGAAGGATTCTTCCTTCTCCACATGGCCCACCACATGGAGCCGATATCGCTCAAAATCGATCTCTGGCATTCCGCCTGCGCTAAAGACCGGCGTCTTCAGACGAGAAAGGATACTCATCGCCGATTACCTCCTGTTGCAGTTTGTTCGCTCTTTACTCTCATAGGGCCAACGTATTGACCGCAGCGAATGGACAATCTCGATGACAAAAAAAGGGCACCCCCCTTGGAGGAGGATGCCCCTTTCGTCCGATCGGGGTCAGACGAACGGCAGCACGAAGGCGAAACCAATGGAGGTGATGACAAAGTAGACGAAGAAGACGAGCAAGAGCCAACCCATGATCTCCCGGAACTCGAGCTTTGCCACGGCCAGCATGGCTATCGCCCAGAAGGGTTGAATCATATCTGTCATCATGTCGCCCCAGGCATAGGTGACCACCGTCTTCGGAATACTGACGCCCAATTCTTTGGCCGCCGGAATGAGATAGGGTGAGGTGATCGCCCACTCGGAACCTCCTGAGGGGACAAGATAGTTGACCAGTCCCGCGTACCAGTACACGAAGACGAGGTAAGTGGACGGACTGCTGATGGCGACGAAAGCTTTCGTGAAGGCGGCCGCCAGAGCCGTGAACTTGAAGAGTCCAAAAATTCCCGCGTAGAAGGGAAACTGGATCACGATACCCCAGACAGCCCCACCAGCCTGTTCGGTGGCTTTGAGAAAGCTCCAGGGCCGCCAATGGAAAATGATCCCCAGCATCAGAAACACAAAGTTGATGTTGTTCAGGTTGATGAATTTGGCAAACCCAGCCGTGCTGATCTCCCAGATGATCCACAGCAGTCCGCCAATTAAAGACAATGATGTTGAAACCGGGCCACCAGTTCATCCATTGGGAGGCCGTCACTTTTCCTGTGGGCCGCTCTGGAGCCTCGTACAACTTGAGTCTCTCGGCCAGCTCGGGTTTGAGCTTGAAGGTTTTCTCTTCCCGGGGATGCATGGCTGCCATGAGGAGCGTGACGACGACGATGATGATGATCACGAGAACGAGATTGTAGCCGCTGAAGATGGTCTCCTTTGTCGAAATGATGTCCGACAGAAGGCCAGCCTTAATCAGAAAATTGTCGGGTGTATTGACCAGTAGGGGTGCTGATGCAGAAAACCCCGCGTGCCATGTGCAGCCGAGACCAAGATAGGCTGCAGCCACGAGAAGACGATAGTCCACCTTTGGATTACGGCGGACCAAAAAGAGAGCGAACATGGCACTTCCAATCAAACTGAGCCCCCAATTGAGGAAGGCAATGACCATGGAAAAGACCGCCATTAGGGCAATCGCCTGGTGGGGTTTGTCGACATTGGGCCACCCAGACAGCCTGTCCAGAAGCCAGCGAACCGGAGGAGAACAGGCCAGAATATACCCCGTCATCATGATGAGACACATCTGCATGGCAAACGTCAGGAGAGCCCAGAACCCCTTTCCCCAGGCGACAGTGGCTCCTTTAAAGTCTGTTTCGCCCCAAATCAGGGCAAAGATGAAGGTGATTATGGTCAGAATGAAGACGATGACCAGCGCATCTGGAATCCAACGCTCAGACCAGCGGGTGAGCCCATCACCCCAGTTTTTGAGAAACTCCATGGCCGATTTGTCGTTAGATTGACTCATTTCCTCCACCTCCTTTGTGATACGAAACTACCACCTCCTCCTTTGATCGATGCCATTGACGGAGAAGTCGAGGAAGGAGAAAGTAAGACCCTGTCTCACCTCCCTTCTTTTGATGATGGCTGACCAGAAAAAAGGGTTCTTTCTACTGCAAATCCTTCGAACCGAATTCAGGAAGTATCCGGGATGATTCGTATACCTAAAATCACAACCGCTGGCTCATGTCAACAAAATAAGGTGAGGAGTTTCCTCAGTTTTGTGGACGCTTATGTCCCTGAGGGACGTTTGCGGAAGCGGTGGGGCCCCATCGAGGGCGAGCAGGAAGGGGAAAACCCCGCCTTCAGAGCGGGGAAGGGGCAAGTATTCCCCGCCTGCGAGCCCCGAGAGGGTCAACGCGAGAGCAAGGGAGCGAAGGGATATGAGCGTCCCATCTGAAGATCCGAGATCCTCCTGAAACAACAAAAAGTTAGAAATTTCTTGCCTTGAAAACTCAGGAAACTTCTCAATAATGTCAAAAGTCTCCTGACCGAGGAGAGGCCGCTCTCCACGGTCATCCCAATTCATTCCAAAAAAGTGTATAATGCAACGTTTCAGAAATCGAGACGTCCGATCTTAGGGGAGCATTCCATGCGAATTATCCTGTTGGGACCACCAGGAGCCGGGAAGGGCACGATCGCCAAGACACTGATGAAAGCGAATAGCTCCGTTCAGATTTCTACAGGTGACATTCTCAGGAACGCCGTGAAGGGAGGAACAGCGTTGGGCAAGAAGGCCGAGGGTTTCATGGAACGGGGAGAACTTGTACCGGACGCCCTCATCATGCAGATCATGGAGTCGAGACTCCAGGAGCCTGATTGTCAAAAAGGTTTTATCCTCGATGGCTTCCCAAGAACCATCCCCCAGGCGGAGGCTCTCAAGGCACTCCTTCAGAAGCTTGGTCTGAAACTGGATCTCGTGGTCAACCTTGACGTTCCGAGATCGGTTATCCTCGACCGGTTGACGACGAGGAGGACCTGCTCAAACCCAGCGTGTCAAGAGATTTACAACATCAAGAGTAAACCCCCCACAGAAGATGGCAGATGCAAGAAGTGCGGCTCGCCGGTCATTCAGCGCGATGACGAAACCGAAAAGGCCATCACGAAACGTCTCGAGACTTACAACCAGAAGACCTCCCCTCTGATCGATTTCTACGAGCGGGAAGGCCTCCTCAAGACCATCACTTCGACCAGCAGTGAAGAGATCGTTTCCATCATCAAAAAAGAAATCGAACTGAGCTAGTGGACGAAACCCGGTCGTGGGCCGTTGTCCGTGGTTCGTTGTAACGACTGATGACGGACAACTGACGTGAGCGTTGCTAAAGGGCTTGCACAGATACTTAGATGAACACAAGTGTCATAGACTTCTTCTTTAATCCCCGTTCAGTTGCTGTGATTGGCGCAAGCCCCAACCCACTCAGGGGCGGAAACGCACTGATCAAAAACCTCCAACGCGGATACTCAGGGTCCATCTACCCGGTCAACCCGAAATACAGGGAAATCGAGGGCCTTTCATGTTTTCGGAAGGTCTCCCATATCGGGAGGCCCGTTGACTTGGCCATTGTCTTTGTCTCGGCACACCTTGTGCCGGAGGTTCTGCGGGACTGTGGAGCGGCTGACGTGAGAGGTGTGATGATCGAGTCTGGAGGTTTTGCGGAGACCGGGCAAAAAGGAAGTGCTCTCCAGGAAACTTGCCGCCAAATAGGCGAGGAGATGGGAATGCGCCTTTGGGGGCCGAACTGCATGGGCCTCGTCGATGCCCGCCGAGATCTTGTCTTTTCCTTTTTAAACCCTGCCATATGGGAAAAAGGTCTAACACCCGGCGACGTCTCTCTGATCGTGCAGAGTGGGATGCTCTCGGCCGGGTTTCTCATCGATTTGATGAGCCACGGAACGATGGGAGTCAGCAAGGTCTGTTCCATCGGCAACAAGGTGGATGTCGACGAGTGCGAGTTGCTCGACTATCTCCTCTCGGATAGACACACGGCCACCGTGGCGCTTTATCTCGAGGAGATTTCCAAAGGCCAGGCTTTCCTCCATGTGGCCCGCCGGTCCGAGAAGCCAATTGTGGTTCTCAAGGGGGGCAAGAGCCCTCGCGGTGCAAGGGCGGCAATGAGTCACACGGCAAGCCTTTCCGGGGATGACAGAGTCGTTAGAGGCGCCCTGGCTCAGGCAAACATCGTCGAGGCCGAAGATTTCAAGCAGATGATGGACCTCTCTCGCGCCCTGCCTATGGTATCAGAGGGCGTGGGGCGTGGAAGGGCCGCAATTTTGACATTCAGTGGCGGTGCCGGCATCCTGTCAGCTGATTTTCTGACAAGCCACGGCATGGACCTCGCCCACCTTTCTCGAAAAACATGCCGGGGACTGGAGGAATTCTTCCCATCCTGGATGCCCGTCGCCAACCCCATCGATCTCTGGCCCGCTGCGGAAGTGCTGGGCGGCGCTGAAGCTTATCGTCGTACCGTGGAAGTTTTAATGGACGACGATCGTGTCGTTGTCCTTCTTCTCCACGCTTTTGCCGGCGGTTTTCGACTCGATCTCGACCTCGAGGCGCTCGCCGCGAACTCTCAAGAGCCGTGGAAGCGATCCATGCCGTGTGCTCGCATGGACTCCGCAGACGAGAGATGGCCGTACAAAAGCCCGCTCGTTCGGTTCCGGTAAAGATTCAAACGGATCTCCAAGAGGTGCTTAGGAGCGCACCCCTGGCAGACGGCCTTTTGGACGAATTTGAGTCGAAAAAGATACTGTCCGCGGTCGGCATTCCAACCGTGCGGGAGGCAATCGCAACAGACCCGACCCAGGCCCTGAAGATTGCTCAGTGGATCGGATTTCCCGTCGTTCTCAAAGGGCTCGCCCAAGGAAAAATCCACAGGACAGAGCTTGGCCTCATCAAGCTGGATCTACACAATCCCGAGCAGATCCTCCCGGCTTTCGAAGAGCTAACAGAACGACTGGAAGGCGCAGGTCGCGTCCTGGTCCAGAAACAGCTCAAGCCGGACGTGGAAATCATCTGTGGTATGATTCGGGACCGTCAGTTTGGACCTGCTGTCATGTTCGGTGTGGGAGGGGTTTTCACAGAGCTTTACGAGGATGCTGGATTTCGGATCGCTCCGCTCAGCAGACACGAAGCCCTCGACATGATGAAAAGTATCAAGGCCAAGAGACTGCTAGAGGGGTTTCGGGGAAAGACGCGAATAGACCGGGACGCTCTCGCCCGGGTTCTCATGGCCCTGGGATGGATCGGCCTGACGGCTCCTCGGGTAGCCGAAATCGACATCAATCCGGTTGCCGTCGTGAATGGAAAACCCACCGCCCTGGATGCCACGGTGGTTCTCCGTTCAGCTCCTAAATGACAGTCTCACCCCCGCTCCCCGTTTCACGGGGATCGCTCCTCCCAGAGGTCTCAAAGTCGGAAAGCTCGTGCACCAGACCTTTGGCCTAATTCTTTGAGAGGAGGAATGCGGCCAACCACTATCCTCTGGATTGGCCTCTCACCAATCCAGAGGATGTTTTCTCTGTCTCTCTGCGCGCTCCGTGAGAGATAGGAGCTTTCTAATTCGGCGAGTTTCACAATACTGCCATGGCCCGTCAAAGCGATTTCGGCCATAGGACCTCGAATTCCGACAGGATTCACAAGACCAAACGCTCCAGATCCTTGAGAATCTCCTTGGCCGGGGGGGCGACCTCGTGGTCCCTGAGGATCGTTCTCAGCTTCTCCCTCACTTTTTCATTTACCTGCGGGGGGGTTCCTTCCATCGATCGATCCAGAAGTTCGGGGTACCAAAACGCTCTGAAGTGATCATACGTATGATCATCTTCGATAAAACTCCGCTTCTTCAAACCCACTTTTCTGATGACTTCAACGGCCAGCGTCTCCTCCGTAACGGAAATACCGTTTAATAAAGGTTGAACCATACTGATAATTTCGTTGGTGAGGACGATCAACTCGGGAGAGAGGATGTTACTGTGATCGATAAAGCCAACATCATGCGCGAGATCTGGACCGCTAAGACCGCTAAGCAAACAGGACATGACGGCCTCCATCACCCCCTGGTAATCGAGGTGCTTTGAATCACTTGTTCCCGCCGTTCCGAAGAAGGGAAGACCGTAGTGCCGTGCGATCTCTCTGGAGGCGGCTATCGCCAAGTGGAGCTCCGGCGCCCCATAGAGACCCGTCGTTGTTCGCATATCAATTGGCGCCGGCATTGTCCCATAAATAAAAGGGGCCCCGGGATGGCGAAGCTGTTGAATGACCAGCCCACTCAGAACCTCCGCATTGCACTGCACCAAAGCTCCCGCAATGGTAACTGGAGAGGTACCTCCCATCAAGCAATAGGGCATATAGACCAAGGGAACGTGAAAATCAGCACAGAGGAGGATCTTCTCAATTCCTTCCTTGGAATGGAGGAGCGGGGAGATGGGCTCTGAATATTGAAAAATAAAGGGCTTCACTCGCAGGTTCTCTTTGCTCCCTGAAGTCCGAGCGCAAAACTCGATGATGGCGCGGCAGGACTCCGCCTCGTTGGTAAGAAAACAGACCGGCTTTCTTGTATTCTTGAAAGACTCGCCAAAGGCGAGACGCGCGGCCCGTTCAGGTTTCTCTTTTGGAAGAAGCCCTGCACTATGGATAAAGTGCATATTTGGAAGGGAATCGACGAGCTTCGCCACCTTTTCAACATCACTTAAGAGAAAAGGACGCTTCTCCCCAGTCTCGTAATCCAGGAGAAAAAAGCTATCCGAAGGGGATCCGTAGTAAGTCCGCTCTCCATTCAGGGTCATGGAGAGATTGCCGACCCTGTCATACAATGCGATGGAGTTGGGACACGTCTTGAGAGCCGCTTCGACCATTTTCGAGGGAATACGAACAACTGAATCTGAAACGCTCCTCGCCCCGGCTCCCTCGAGCAGCCTCACGGCCTCTTTGTGCAGTACCCGAACGCCGATCTCTTCGAGAATGGTGAGTGTATTCTCATGAATGAGTCGTATTTGGTCCTCTGAAAGGATCCTGAGGGTGGTTTTCTCAAATGCACCTTCCATGTTCAGATCTCCTTGACCCTTCATCCCGGAGGGTGAGCCTCGAGTGGATCAATGGTTCCTTTTGCATATCATCGCCGTCAATACGCCGGCCATAGAGGCACTGGAACATGGGGCAATTGATCAGGCGCTACGCCAAAGACCATTAATGTCCCCACCTCTTGGTACTTTTCATGGTACTCCTTCATTTTGTCTCTATCCAGCTCAACCCCGAGGCCAGGCCCCTCCGGGACGCGGAGGCATCCCCTTTCAAACTGTAGTTTTCCCCCTTTGATGTAGTCGTCCCCGAACCAGTCATACATACATTGATTTGCCAGGATGAAATTCGGCGTCGAAGCAATCACATGGAGGAAAGCCGCTGTCGCCACCCCAAGTTCCGCCGCCGAGTGCATAATCACAGGCAAACCGGCGGCCTCAGCGACGGCCGCCGCTTTTTTGGTCGCCATGATTCCCCACGTCAATCGTGGTTCAACGCTGATGATGTCGGCCGCATCCCGTTTGATCACGTTCATGGCCTCATGAAGCGTCCAGGAACTCTCATGGGCGAGAATCCTGGAAGACACAGAATTCTTCACGTAGGCCATCCCTTCCAGATTCGAGGCCAGAACGGGTTGCTCGGCAATATCGACCCGGTATCGCTCCATTTCCCTAAGAAACTGAACGGCGAACCCGGGTGAAAGGGTCTGATTGAAATCAACCCAGAGTCTGGGTTCCTCCCCAATCGCCCCCCGAATCGCGTCGATGGCTTTTCTCAAATGTGCGATGTCCGTGTACTTACAGTAAATAGTGCGATAGCCTTGGCGAACAGCCTCCTTGGCGTCGGCTGCCATCACCTCAGGATCATCATGCTGGATGTACTTGAAACACTCGGATTTGTCGCGGATCTTACCCCCCAACAAGTTATGAAGCGGTTGATTGCACGCTTTTCCGATAATGTCCCAAAGGGCCATATCGATGCCCCCCAGGGCATACCCGGCAAAATGTCGGCCGAAGACCCAACCTCCAAAACCCTCGAATTTCTTCCCGATTCGCTCGGTATTGAAGGGATTCTCGCCCAAGAGCAAGGGTTTCGAGCTGTCAATGAAGTGTTTGAAAGCCTCGGCTGGCTTTTGCTGACAAACGCTCTCTCCAATCCCAACAATACCCTCGTCCGTTTCAATCTCGACAACGGCAACCGTGATCCCATCCCATCGGCCATATGGCCAATGGGTCGGTTTTTTGAAGGGAATAGAGAGAATGGTGCTTTTCAAATCCGTGATCTTCATCGACGATCCTCCTCTCAGCGGCCACTCTGCTCCTATGGCGCATAGCGGAAGGGATGGCGCGCAGCCTCCCATTCTCTTTTCAACTCTTGCAATGTTGGGCGACCCTCAATCGCCTTTCGGATGGCTCCCCGCATGGCCTTGTAATTGTTGATTCTGACACGCTGGCGAATACTCGCTGCTGGATGCACGAAAACGTTTGCGATCATGCAGATCTCCTCGCACAGGGACGCCGGTAGCATCCCCTCATCAATGGCATGGGAGATAGCCATGTTGATGCCTCCGACCGCCTCCTCATAGACAAGCTTTCGGGCTTTTTCCCCTCGGATCGTCACCGTGGGAACCAACATCGTTTGGGGTCGCTCGTTGATGATAAAGAGTTCATGGCCCGGTCGTGGCTCACCTATTGCCCTCTCAATCGCCTTTCCGACGGGACCATTTCTCCAACCGAGCAAGAGGTCGATGTGAGCAAGTTCCGTGGCAGGAGGTCCGGCAAATCCTTCACCCACACAAAGGGTCAGGTCTTCGATTCTCTCAGGGGTCTCACTCGTCGCCATCATTTCTATACTGGCGCCGGCCACGGATTTTTTGGCTTTGGGAATTTTCCCCAGGTTGCACAGTTGGGTGCGCAGGTCCTCATAGTCCTCTCTTTCAAATTCCCCTCCTTGGATCATGGGGAGCCGGGCGTTGCTCATTTTGAGCCCCCTCATCCTGAGACCCTCTTTCACCGCTTGCGGACCCCCTTTTCGGACGACAAGCCTCGTAAGGATCTGAATCTCCTTATGACGATTCTGAACGAATTCCACGTCTCCTTTTTGAGCCGCCTGATAGATCTCCTGCCAGATGTCAGGAATGAGGTTGGCACTCGCCAGAATCGCGCCATCCCCCCCAACCAACATGGCAGCTCCGGCGATTTCATCGTGACCGCAGAAGATTCCAATCCTTCCCCCTAGCTTCTCCAGGAGTGCCATGAAGAAGGGCATGTCGCCGCTTGAGTCCTTGATTCCAATCACATTGTCAAAGGCAAGTCCCATCCCTTCGGCTGTCCACCACCGGAAGTGGGTACCTGCAGTCTGGGGGATGTTGTAAAGCACCAGAGGGAGACCGACGTCAGCAACCGCCCCATAGTGATCGTACACCTCATTGAAAGTGGGTTTTTGAAAATAGGGCGCACAGACCAAGACACCAGAAACACCAGCCTCCTTGGCCCATCGGGTCAGGTCTGTAGTCTCGGAAGTGCTGGGACAGCCCGTTCCGGCTAAAACCGGCACCTTACCCCTGACCTCATCGATGCAGATCTCAATGACCTGCTGCTTCTCCTCGAAGCTGAGTGAGCTGAACTCCCCGGTGGTTCCATTGGCAACAACCCCATCGACAGAGGGGAGAACAAATCGAATCAACTCGCGAAAGGCCTCTTCGTCGATTTGGTTGTCGTCCGTGAACGGCGTCACAAGGGCGGGAAAGATTCCCCTAAGCCAATCGGTTTTCTTGCTTTTCATCGCCTAACCCCTCCGAAATGCGCTGCGAATTGCCGAGACTGCGGCTGCGTATGTGTTCTTGTTTAGGATTTGTCGATCCAGAGCCCTGGGGTGGACCCCAGCCTGCACGATCATCAGGTGGCTGTACATAATCGATTCCGGGACTAGCCCCTGAACGAGTCCGTCGACAATGGCCTTGGCGACTCCACTCTGGGTTGGGCCATAGATCATGTTCGCTTGACGGAGGTTTTTCAGTTCATTGGTTGGAATGATGAGCGTGCTCGGCCGAACCGTCAGATTGGGTTCCAAGATTGTTGTAAGGGCTTCATACCCATGACGGGGATAAGTCAGCTGATAGGCCCAGGCCTCTCCCATGGGCCCCTCCTTCGCCCCACAGACGAGATCGATCTGGACGGCCTCCAGTGCCTCACCGGCCTGGGCACTGCCACACTTCATCCCCGAGTCTTCGATGATTTCGTGGGTGAGGCCGATGCCCTCAAAACGGTCGAGGAGGGGACCGGAGGGAATATGATGGTCCACCTCCGCTGGAATGATCTTCCCCAGTTTTTCCAACTCCAGTTCAATCTCCGCACGGTCCTCATGGATGAGGGCTCCTCCCACGGCCTTCAGGGGTAGACGGGGCACGCCCACGTCGATGCCGAGCATCCTGAGGGCCTGTTTGACCGCAACCCCCCCTCCCATCCGACAGAAGATGCGAGACAGTTTTTGGACCCTACGTTGAAGACCTCGCGCCTTCTCTAGATTCCCACCCCTCACGGCAGCCCACACGCTCTGCCAGATCTCTGGGTAAATCTGGGCACTGGCGAGGATCATGCCTTGAACCCCTCCGGCCAGGGCGTTCAGAACCACCTCATCGTGACCCACGAGAACGTTGATCCGATCGCCGGCATATTCAAGAACTTCCATTGTATACGCGAGGTTTCCAGACGAATCCTTAAGGCCGACAATGTTGGGGATATCGGCGAGATCTTCGATGACTCGCCGAGGCAAATAGGCATCGACCACCTGAGGGATGTTGTAGAGAACAATCGGGATGTCCACGGCCTTAGCGATCTCATTGTAGTGTTGGTAGATGCCTTTGTCCGAAGGATGGAGAAAATAAGGCGTCACGATGAGACAGGCCGTTGCTCCGACCTCCTTGGCACTTCGTGTCAAATCAATGGTCTTCTTCGTGCTTTCAGCTCCAGTACCGGCGATGACCGGCTTTCCCCCGGCTTCCTCCACCGCAATTTGGACAAGCCTTTTGTTCTCATGGGGTCTCAGATAGGGAAATTCTCCGGTCGTCCCACACGGCACCACCCCGTCGACGTGGGGAAGGCAATACCGGATGAGCCGGCGAAAGGCCGCCTCGTCGATGCCACCGTCTTTGGTAAAGGGAGTCACGAGGGCCGGGTTGACCCCACGGGGTTGAAAGGATTTCTTTGCCATTGGGACACCTCTCTTTCCGGTCTCTGGGTCATTGAGAAGGCTTAGGACCGCGACTCGGCCGCCGCAAGGATTTCCTGTAGCTTCTTTTTCTTTTTGCCGGCCAGGGGTGCCGGGCAATGGTCCCGAATGATCTCTTTCACCCTCCGATTCAGCCGCTGCCCGAGACTCGTCGCACCAGCCTCTAACCATTCGGCCCGTGTCCTTCGGTCGAGCAGACTCGGGAACCAAAACTCACGAAAGCGTGCCAAGGTCTCTTCCGTCCCAACAAACTGACCCCCAGGCCCTACATTGTCCAGCTCTTCGACCATCAAAGTATCATCACTCACACTCACCCCTTTCAGGAGGTGTTCGGTCATGGCGACCAGTTCATCTGTCAGGGTGATCATCTCGAATGAGGTCGTTAACCCACTCTCCATGTAGCCCACATCGTGAACCAAATTGGCACCGCTAAGCCTGGCCATAACGACGGAAAACATAGCCTCTAGAGCAGCCTGTTCGTCCATCACCTTGGCATCGGAACACCCGGCATACCCCCAGGTGGGCATACCGTACCACCGACCCAGTTGGGCAATCGCTGCCTTCGTGAGCTGGAATTCAGGTGAGGCATAGCAGATCTGCATCGCACTCATGTCCATGTGATGAATACCCGCACCAAAGACAAAAGGGGCACCCGGACGTTTCAATTGGTGCAGCACGAGGCTGCTGAGTATCTCCGCCAACGACATGACCAAACCGCCCGCCATCGTGATCGGCGCGGTGGCGCCCATTTGTGGACCGGGTGAGTGGACAACCGGCAATCCGTATTCGGCCATGAGCAGGAGCTTTTCCACCGCTGTCTCCGACTGTTGCAGCGGTGAACTCGGCTCTGAGTAGAGCAGAATGTGCTGCTGTTCCACCAGAGCAGGATAGCCCCCAGCGACGGCTGCCGCCATGTCGATGGCTCTTTGACAACTCGATCCGTCATTCGTCACGAAAACGATAGGTTTTGTCGTGTGTTCCAACATAAGGGCCATCTGTGTATCATAGCTCAGCGCAGGATCGACGTCGGAAGGAATCCCGATAGACATCACAAAATGAATGTTCGGCAAGGCATCGCATAGGCGGTAACCGCCAATGAGATCGGCCTGGACAAACTTCCGGTGTTCACCTGTTCCCGGATCGAGGACATTCAGGCAATCCGATCCGGTTCCGAAGTAGACCTTGCACCCCTCCAAAAAAACGGCAGGCTCACCCTCTCGGTCACACATCACGATCCGAGACGGTGGTGAAGCAATCGCATCTTCAACCAATTGCACAGGGAACTTGACGAGGTTCCCATCGGAGACGTATGCGTGCGCTCTCTTGAGCAGGTCTAACGCCTCTTGATGATGAAACCGTATGCCTGTCCGCCGCAACACTTCCAGCGCAGCCAAGTGGAGATCTTGGAGTTGGGTATCGGAGAGAACAGAGAATTGGGGCGACGCAAAGGGAACAGAATTGATAACCTTCATTGTTTCCTTTCCTCCCTATCCAGGTGGCTCGGCGATAACGACGCCTCTGTCGAGGGGGCCGTTGGTATATTAAGCATCCCTCGAAAAATCAAATCCTGGTCATCCCGAATGACCCAGCTTTCGAGAGATCGCCTGTGTTACGGCCATGATGGGCTTCTGAAGTGACTTCAACCGCTCCATATTCATCCGTATGCTTGGTCCCGCAATGCTCATCGCCGCAATCACTTTACCTGATTCATCTCTTATTGGAGCGGCGATACAGCGAATTCCCTCGTCGAGTTCTCTATCATCGATCGCAAACCCATCCCTTCTCACCTTATCCAGGTGTTTTCTGAGTTCTGCCGCGGAAGTAATCGTTCTCTGCGTATAAGCTCTGAACCGCTGATTTTGAAGGTACCTTCCAAGATCCTCTTCTGGAAGGCAAGCGAGGAACACTTTACCCAAGGCCGTGCAGTAGGCCGGGACTCGTCGACCGATCGTAAGGTCCATCCTCAGTGCTTCGACGCTCTCAACTTTGTCGATATAGACCACTTCACCCTGGTCAGGAAGCGCGAGGTTGATCGTCTCATGGAATTGCCGACCGAGTTCCTCCATGTAAGGTCGTGCGAGTTGAACCAGGCTCATTCTCCCTCTCACCATCGCACCGATCTCGAAGACTTTCAACGTAGCAAAGTACTTCACGTTGGTTCTGTTTTTTTCAACATAGCCGAGATCCTGTAACACAGACAGGAAGCGGTGGACCGAGCTTTTGCCAACGCGCAGCTTTGTGCTCAGCTCAGTGATACCTGCTTCTCCGTCTACACAAAGGGTTTCGAGGACGGAAAGGAGTTTGACACCCGATTTCATTTCGTTCCATTATATAGAACGTTATTCCAAAATAAAGAATCCCATTTCCGCTTCACGCTGTCAAGTTTTTTCTCTTCTCATTTCGCATCCGTCCATGTACTGGAATTCTGAAAAACTCTTTGATAAACTTTCAGCCTATCTTTCGACGCACACGATGTGTCGCGGTTTTACCTTGACGCTTCGCTGGATTTTTGAAAGTGAAAGCCACTGGGATTCAGAGGTCTTAGTTGGGGAATCTCGAGAGGCTTAGACTTGACTGAAGGAAGGGACAGAAATGATCATTGAACTCGAGGTCTTGATCGAAGACAAGCCAGGCACACTCATCCAAATGCTGATACCCATCTCGGAAAATGATTGCAACATCCAAGGGATCTATCATGGACAGCGGCGAGCGGAAGATAACCTCATCCCTGTTTTCGCGAAATTTGAGGTCGCCGATGACCGATTCCGCCATGTGATGGATATCCTGAGAAAAAGATACGCGGAACTCAATATCGAAATCGTGAAGTTTGCCCCCATTGGTCTCATCGGGAAAGAGGCGAAACAGAAAAGGCGGGCGGTCCTGATCGTTCTTGATGGTGTAACTGATGTTTGTCTGCCCGAAATCGGAAATAAGACCCCACTTGAAGTTGCCAAGATTCCGACCCTCCACAAGCTGGCTCAAGAGGGTGTCTGCGGCTCTTTCACTGCCCTCGGCCAGGCCGAGTTGGTTGGATCGGATACGGCAATGTTGGCGATCCTCGGTTACGATCCTCACGAAGTCTACACGGGGAGAGGCCCCCTGGAAGTGGCAGGTGTTGACCTAGATCTCCAGCCTGGAGATGTATGCCTGCGGTGCAACTACGTGACGATTACCGAGGAGTTTAAACTCCTCAATCGGACCGCTGGGTATCCTCGCGAAGGGACAGAGGAACTCGAAATGGCACTCAACGAGATCACCCTCCTTGATCCGAAGGTCGAATTCCGGTTTCGCAATTCCCAGGACTATCGATGTGTTCTTCGGTTCCGTGGTTATAGCATCTCTGCGGAAATATCGGACATGGATCCAAATTATAACGCCATCGCTGACGCCCTGGACAACTTAGACCTCCTGGAGGAGGGGGAGACCAAGATCATTACGGCGAAGCCGTTGAAACTGACTCCAGAAGCCAAAAATATGGCGAGCATCTTGAATGAATTTGTCGCGAAGGCCTATCCTGTTCTCAATGATCTGCCTTTTAACCGAGATCGGATGGCAAAGGGCCTCCCTCCTGCAAATGGAATCATGCCGAGGGGGGCAGGAGAAACCCCTTCTCTGCCGAGTTTTAGAACACGGTGGGGAATGAAAGGCGGATGTGTCGCGGGAACTGGACTCATCAAAGGAATCGGTAAACTGACCGGTATGGATGCCCCGGACGTGCCCGGGGCCACAGGCTATATCGATACGAATTACCTCGGAAAAGCCAAAGCGGCCATCGAGCTCCTTCAGGAAAACCAAGATTTCGTCCTGATTCACATTGAGGGAATCGACGAAGTCAGCCATGACAAAGACATTCCAGCAAAAATCAAAGCCATTGAGGATTGCTCTGAGCTCCTCGTTCGCCATCTCGTTGAAAATGTGCCTGATGACACCATGCTTTGCGTCTTGTCTGATCATACGAGCTCCTCTTTTCTCGGAGACCATACGACCGATCCAGCGGGCATCGTGATCTGGTCAAAAGGTCCTGGCTTCAGAAGAGATCAAACGAGAAAATTTCTGGAGAGTGAGTTCTCGAGAGGGGCCCTGGCGAGGGTGGAAGGGAAAGATGTTATGCCTTTGCTGATGGGGTATATGCAACGGGTGAAGAAATTCGGGGCCTAAAAGCCGCTTCCACTCTGTCTTCGTCTATGCCAATATATCCGCTCCTCTAAGGACCTTTTCAAGCTCCCCTTTCTGTTCAGCATCGAGAGGAACTAAAGGTGGACGGACGGGGCCACCATACATGCCGATGAGATCGAGGGCCGCCTTCAAACCCGGAATGCCAAATCGTGTGGTAACTGCTGTGTTCGGCGGAATAAGTCGGACCTGAATCTCCCGTGCCCTTTTCAAATCGCCCTCCTCAAAACGCTCCAACAACTCGGCAAGCGGCTCCGGCGCTAAATTGGCGATCGCCATTACCCCACCCACAGCTCCCATGAGCAGAGCGGAAAGGAAGAACCCCCCCGAACCGGCAAGCACCTGAAACTTGCCCGCTGAAGTGCCCGCCACATGCCCGATCTTAACGAGGTTTCCAGAACTCTCCTTGATGCCAATCACCTTTGGATGTTGCGCGAGCTCGATAATCGTCTCTGCCGCGAGGTCAATTCCCGTAAAAGCGGGTACGTTGTAAAGAATGACGGGGATAGGGGAACGATCGGCGATCATCTTGTAATGGCGAACGAGCGCACGGTGATCCATTCTCGCCTTGTAGTAGTGGGGAGTCACCACCATCGCCGCGTCCGCTCCGAAGCGAGCCGCCTTTTCCGTGAGTTCGATTGTGTTGGAGGTCGATTCACATCCCGTGCCTGCAATAAACAGTCGCTCCTTATTGACGGCGGACCGGGAAGTCTTCCAGACCTCCAGTTTTTCGTCCTCCCTCAGAAAGACCGCCTCGCCGTTAGAACCCAGGACGACGAACCCAGCCAGGGAGGTTCTCTGCCATTTTTCCAGGTTGTCGGCAAGTCGATCGTGATCAACCCTTCCATGATCATCAAAAGGGGTTGGGATCGGTGGAAAACACCCTTTCAGCGATAGCTCCCTTTTCATAGGCCTCTCCTCTGTCAACCAGAAAACTGCTATTCCTATTCTTACCCCTTTTCATGCGGGTTTAAAAGGCTTTTCCTGTCCATAAAGCCTTTCCCAACAAGTAGACGGGTTACATCTACAAACAGCTGTCAGCTGTCGTAACCGAGATATGAACTGACATTTGGAGAAACAGGTCAGAGATGCTCTGGCAGCAGAAAACAATTCAGGGGGTTTTTCTTTGTGATGCAAATCAACAGGTTCGGAGATAGGCGCAGGGTTTCAAATAAATCTTGAAGTCCTCAAAATCGAAGCGCTGGGATTCAAGATCTGGAATGAGTATTTGAGCTTATTTGAGGGATGACAGAGTCAACATCCATGGCAGATGTTACAACCTTTTCAGTAAGGCGAAGAGTACAGATAAGTTGGAGATACCGCAGGTTATAGGACGGATGGGAAACCTTTGATACATATCAAATATAACAGAAACATCATAACCTGTCACTTAATCAACTGGCTATTGTTTACTCCCTGGAA
>CAYFYO010000014.1:0-415 GCA_964347335.1 uncultured Thermodesulfobacteriota bacterium | reverse complement strand
TACTAAAATCACTACGATTATGACGGCAAAGGGAAAATCCCCTATCATTCCATCCATTATCAACCTTCCCTTGTTTTAAAGGTATTTCTTCCGTTAAGCCATCTAACATTATATATTAAACCAACTCAGCTTTTTTCACCGGGCTGTGTTGGCATCCATTTTAGGGAAGTGTGGGAGAATAGTCCGTAACCACAACATATTAACGCATCACTTAATCAACTGGCTATTGCTTATTCTTCAGAAACTTGCCCGGCTTTCGACCTTCGGTCGGTGGTCCGGCATAGGCCTGGGCTATCGACATCCATTGCTGGGCAGTTTCTCCGTTGATAACCAAATCTGTATCGGCCACATGCCGCCGTCGAACCACCACTAAACAGAAATCTTCAGCTGGGCCCTTTACCATATCTTTCGCTTC
>CAYFYO010000013.1:0-57005 GCA_964347335.1 uncultured Thermodesulfobacteriota bacterium | reverse complement strand
TCCGGCTCCTCCGCATTGCGAACAGCGCACTGTTCCAATCCATCGTCCCTGTCACGACGCTCCAGCAAGCGGTCCTGAGAATTGGATTTAATAGGCTTCGGATCATGGTCCTGTCTTTGTCGCTGCGGGATACGTTCCCAATGGGTGAGGTCGGGCCCATGGATTACGAGCAATTCTGGCGATCATCCCTTTACCAGGGGCTGATCGCACGATCCCTTGCCGTTGAGACGAGGTCCTGTGACGCCGAAGAGGCGTTCCTCGCCGGCCTGACCTGTGGGATCGGCTTGTTGATATTCTTTGATCTATTCGTGAAGGACGCCGAAAAAACCCGTGAACTTCACATCTACCCCCTCGAGTCGCTCTTGGCCTGGGAGAAAGGGCGTTTTGGAATGGACCACAGACAGATCGGTGAAGCCGCGCTTCGGTACTGGAAGTTTCCCGACCGCATCGCTGACTGCCAGCGGTTTTATGGGATGAAAATACGTGAGAAAGAGACGCCTCCAATGGCCACGGTCTGCGAGGTGGCCAGAGAGCTCTCCGCACTCATATGCCAAGAGGCATCTGAATTCAAAGCGGCCCTCTCTCTAGCCGAAGAGATCCTCGACCTGGATCATGAGGTCATCGGCGACATTCTCATACAAACCTTTGAGCAGGTCGAGGATATTGCGGAAAGTCTGAAGGTCGAGGTGAATAAAGAGCGTGATATGATCGAACTGATGGAAAAGGCCAACAAGGCCCTCGGTGAACTTTCTGAGCGGCTATCAGCGGAAAAGGATTCAGTCGCCCGAGGCGTTCTGCCATCTTTTGAAAATCTGGGCGGGGTAAATGAGAAAAGAGCGATTATCGCCCACACCCTTCAGGCTGTGGCTCATGAAATCCGGAATCCCCTCCTTGCGGTCGGGGGGTTTGCCAGACGGCTGGCTTCGACGCTGGACCCTGATTCGGAGGGTGGAAAATACGTCCAAGTCATACTGGAAGGCACGATGAGGCTCGAGAAGACCCTCCTCGAGCTGACTGATGATCGAGATACCCATGAATAGAACTGGGCGAAGCCCCTCCCAATCCCTGGCGATGGAGTCCACCCGATATGATATAGTTTGAATCGATCGGTTACGCCACGCGTCAATGACCGATTCTTTCTCCTGGTCAGTCTCCTGTAATTCTGATATCTTTCCCAACAATCCCGATCTCTCGTGCCTCGATGATCATGATCAGAGCCTGGTACAGACATCATCCTGCTCTCATCAAGCTGATCCAACTCGCCATTTTCATTTACTGCTTCGTTTTCAGCCTGGAACTGATGGGAACGGCGTTGAAGATGTTCGGTCGGGACTTCGCCCGTACCCTGATTCAAATGACGGCGAGTCCCTTTGTCGGTCTATTTATCGGGGTGTTGGCAACGTCAATTATCCAGTCTTCTTCTTCGACCACTTCCCTTGTGGTGGGGATGGTTGGCGGGGGGGTACTGGAGATCGGGTCCGCGATTCCCATCATCATGGGAGCCAATATCGGTACCTCCATAACCAATACGCTCGCGGCCTTACCACAAATGAATCGCAGCGCCGAATTTACGAGGTCCTTTTCTGCCGCAGTTGTTCACGATTTCTTCAATATTTTGGCTGTTCTTGTCTTGTTTCCGATTCAGATCATGACCGGCTTTCTCGGGATCGCCGCCTCTTACATGGGCAGACAGTTTCAAGACATGGGAGGCCTCAAATTTCTGAGTCCTGTGAAGGCCCTAACCCACCCAGTGGTCGATCTCCTGAAGGAGTCACTTGGCGCTTATCCATGGATTCTCCTGATCCTGTCGCTGCTCCTGCTCCTTTTCTCCTTGAAAAAGATCGTCGATTCGCTCAAAGCACTCGTGGCTTCAAGGGCAGAGATGTGGTTCGACCGATATCTTTTCGGCACCGCTCCCCGGGCCTTTTTAATCGGATTGCTCTTGACAGCGATGGTGCAGAGTAGTTCCATAACAACGTCCTTGGTCGTGCCGATCGCCGGGGCAGGAATCCTCGCCTTGGAGCAGATTTTCCCGTATACGCTCGGTTCAAATTTGGGAACAACCGTTACGGCGATCCTCGCTGCACTGGTGACGGGGAACCTGGCCGCAATTACCGTGGCTTTCTCTCATCTCCTGTTCAACATCTGTGGCATCATGATCTGGTGGCCGATGAGATCTGTTCCGATCGGCTTGGCAAGGCGATTCTCCGAGTCCGCCGTTCGAAACAAGGCAATCCCGTTTGCCTATATCATTATCGTATTCTTTTTTATCCCATTAATCGGCTTTTATTTCTTGCGGTAAGGGGACTTTAAAATGATCAGAGAACTCTTGGCTATCTTTCAAAAGGACACCCTGATGGATCGCGCGTACCGGCGTTCATTCCTCATGTTGGATATCACCCGAGATATGTTTGCCCGTGCGAAACATACCCTCCGGCATACGGACCATAGTCGAGTCGATATCGATATCTATGACCGAGATGTCGAGGTGAACCGGTATGAGCGTGAAGTTCGCCGGGATGTTTTCAACCATCTCGCGGTCGGGGGAGTAGAAAAACTCCCTTCGGGGCTGGTCCTCGTGAGTATTATCGTCGATATCGAGAGAATCGGGGATTACACGAAAAATATTATCGAGCTCGCGATGAATTACCCGCTGAAGTTGGAAGGCGGAAAGTATGAAGGAGATCTCGACCGGGTAGAGGCTGCCGTGGAGGATAGCTTCGTCCGGACCAAGGAGTGTTTTCAAAAAGGCGACAAAGAAACGGCCCATGAACTACTGAGAGCGTATGAATGGGTAAGTCGATGCTGCGACCAGTGCCTCTTTGGACTCGTGAAGCAGGAAGAGAAGGGCATCACCAGCACTAACGCCGTTGCTTTGGCCCTATACTTTCGCTGGCTAAAGCGGATTCATTCCCACCTCCGCAATATTACAACGAGCGTTGTGAATCCCTTTGATCGAATCGGTTTCAAGCCAAAACAGGTCAAATGACATCCGAGGTCATGTCTCATGAAGCTTACAAACATGCTGCGGCAACATAGCCACGAGATCTGGGAAGCCAATTGTCATCATCCCTTCGTCCAGGCAATCGGCGATGGGACTTTGGAAGAGAGGAAATTCCGATTCTATCTGGCCCAGGACTATGTCTATCTCAAAGATTATTCCCGACTGCTGGCCGTGGGTGCAGCCAAGAGTCCCAGCCTCGATTCGATGGGCGAAATGTCAGACCTTCTCCAGGTGACCCTCAGGGTTGAAATGGATCTCCATCGTTCCATCTGCGCTGATTTTGGAATCACCCCTCAGGAACTGGAGGAGACAGAGCCGGCCCCCAACTGTCTCGGCTACACGAGCTATCTGTTGAGGATCGCCTACGAGGGAGACTTCTTGGACTTTCTCGCGGTCTTTCTTCCCTGCGCGTGGGGGTACGTGGAGATCGGGCGGAGGCTGAAAAAAAAGGGACTTCCTCGGCATCGACATTATGCCAAATGGATCGAGACCTACGCCTCTCAGGAGTTCTGGGAGTTGACCGAGTCGATCAAGGATCGACTGAATCGTCTCGCCCAAGGGGTTCGAGGACAGAAATTGGAACGGCTTCAAGAGATCTTCAAATTCTCCTGCAGGTGGGAGAATCTCTTCTGGGATATGGCCTGGGCTGAGCAGCAGTGGGCAGGGTAGGGGGGAGGTCTGTCTGGAGTGGCCAACCTCCACGGGTGGCATATGCCCGGGCCCGTGTGAAGGGAGAAGGGCTCTGAAAAGTTCTTTGAGAAATACCAAGGCCGCGCACGTGATGCAGACCGCGGGTATTCGTCCTCTGGAACTCATCGACTACTTCTTTTTCCTATACCTCACGACGATTTTCTTCTTTCTCGTTTTTCTTGGAGGAAGGACCGCCATAACCCTCTTGCACCTCGGCATTCACAGCGGTTTCTTTGGCATGGGTGCCCTTATCCTCTTTATGTACGCTCGCCGTCCGACTGGCCTCACGCGCTTTTGCAGGGTCTGGTATGTTCCCTTCCTCTATGTCTTTCTCTTCGAGGAAATCGGCCAAATGATCCATGTCCTTCGACCCATCATGTTCGATCCCTGGGTACTCGGACTCGAGAACAGGTTATTTGGCGGATACCCGACCCTATGGCTCCAGAGAATGGCGAGCCCCTGGCTCACCGAGGTCATGTCACTTTTTTATATGTCCTACTACTTTCTCATCCCCGTTCTGGGGCTGGGGCTGTATTTTCGGGGGGAATTGGAACGGCTGAATGATTTCCTCCTCACGACCAGTATGACCTTCTTCTTCTGCTTTCTCCATTACCTCGCCATGCCTGTGGCAGGCCCCATATTCCTCCCTGAGACCCTTCCTTTTTCCCTCGTTTCACTCCATGGGGGTCAGTTGACGAGTTTTGAACAGTGGCTCTTTTTCAAAGGCGCTATTCAGGGTGGGGCCTTCCCGAGTTCTCACGTGGCTGTCGCGTTCGTGGTGCTTTTCTTTGCTGTTCAGTATGGGAGATTCCCTTATATTTTCGCGCTGACGGTCGCGGGCCTTGCAGTTTCTACGGTGTACAATGGCTACCATTATGGGGTTGATGTCATTTACGGCATTGGAGTCGGCCTGGTCTTGTCGGTTGTCTGTCCCTTCCTCAATAATGTCTGGAGAAATCGTCTTTCCTCAAGGCAGTGAGGCGAAACGGGCCTGTGTGAGACAGAACGCCAGTGAACAAAGGGAAAGGACGATGGATCTGTTCCAAAGTGGAGGGAAGGGCTGGGGTAGCCCTTCTTCGGTGTCCGCTAAGGGGTTTAGACGTTAATTTGACGCGAGTCGGATTCAGACTGGCGTTGGGAGGCCGTTTCGCAGAATACGTTTCAGCCGTTGACGGGTGATACCCAGGAGCCGAGCTGCTTCGCTTTTGTTCCCTCCGGTGGCGGCCAGGGTCTTCCGGATGTGTTCGGTGATCATCTCCTGAAGGGGGCGAATCTGACGGGAGTCGCTCTGGTTCTGCGTTGTCAAAGTTTGATTGGAGTCGCAGACGACGTCAGGAAGATGCTCGGGGGTAATCGTATCTCCTTCTCCGAGAATAACGGCTCGCTCGAGGATGTTTTTGAGTTCCCGAACATTTCCCTTCCACTGGCAGGTGAGGAGGACGTCCATAGCCTCGGGAGTGATCCGCTTGACCTCTCGCTTCATTTCGCGGCTGCATTGGCGAACAAAGGTCTCGACGAGAAGGGGTATGTCCTCCCTCCTCTCACGAAGGGGAGGGAGGTAGATGGGGATCACCATGAGCCGATAGAAGAGGTCTTCTCGAAAATTTCCACGATCCGCCTCTTCTTGGAGATTCCGATTGGTAGCTGCGATGATTCGCACGTCCACTTTCTGGGTTGTCAATCCGCCCACCCGCTCGAATTCACGCTCCTGAATCACCCGAAGAAGTTTAACCTGTAGCGTTGGGTCAATCTCTCCGATCTCATCGAGAAAGACTGTCCCACCCTGGGCAGTTTCGAACTTCCCGAGTTTTTTTCGGATGGCCCCGGTAAATGAGCCCTTCTCGTGTCCGAACAGTTCGCTTTCGAGGAGTTCTGAGGAGAGGGTCGTGCAGTTCACAATAACGAAAGGCGAGGCTGCCCTGGGGCTGGTGTAATGAATCGCAGAGGCGAGCAGTTCTTTCCCCGTGCCACTCTCTCCCTGGATCATGATCGTTGAACAATGACTGGTCGCCGCTTTTTCGGCAATTTCCAGGGTCTTCCGCATCTTCTCACTCTGCGTGATGATGCGGTCAAAGCCAAATTGGCTCTTTTGGGTTTCATGGATCTCACCGATCTCCTTCCTCAGATTGAGGGTCTCGAGCGCTCTGCGGATGGTGAATTGTAAAGATTCGACCTCGATGGGTTTGGAAAGATAGTCGTATGCGCCCTCCCGGATGGCTTCGACGGCCCCCTCGATGCCCGAGTGGGCAGTCATGGTGATCACGAGGGCTGCTGGGTGTCTTTGCCGGATCGTCTTCAGAACCTCGATACCGTTCTTGTCGGGAAGCCGGATGTCGAGTAGGGTCAAATCCGGGTGGCACCGCGCATGTAGGTCGAGACCCTCCTCGCCCGTCTCGGCGGTGACCACTTGATAATTCTCCTTTTCCAGGACCTTCCGGAGGAATTCCAGGATGACCTGCTGATCATCGACGACAAGAATTGTGGGATCCATGCTTCCCCTTCGTTTGGTTTATCGCCTTATCTGTAATATCGGTAAGAGGGCCTGAAAAGCTTAGTCGATTCTCACCTTCTTTTGATATCAGCCGCCTAACCCAAGGCGGTTGAGACTCTCTCTCCGTGGGTCTCTGCTTGTCCCGAGTTGGCTGAGACTTTTTCATGAGTGGTGTGAGCCTGCGGGAATTGATTGTTGACAAGCGAGCTGATTCCGAATAAATTGCCTGTGGCTCTTGTTCTTTTTTTCACTCAACTCGGGATTCCATGGAGGGAGGGCGATGAACCCGGACCTCTATCCACGTTTCAAAAACCCCCTGATCGAGAAGCCCGACAGATCGCTCCCTGGAGAGGTAGCCATTATCGGTTCTGGAACCATTGGCCCCGATATCGGCTACTATTTGAAAAGCGCTTTGCCCCGTCTCCGCCTTGTTCTGGTTGATGTTGTTGAAGAACCTTTGGAAAGGGCTAGAGAAAGGATCGAGGGCTACATTGATAAGGCGTTGAGTCGGAAGAAAATGAAACCCGACCGAGCTGAGACCGTCGCAAAGAATATCATTTACACGATGGATTATGAGGAGATCAAGGATGCAGATCTCGTGATTGAGGCGGCCACGGAGAACCTCCAAATTAAACGGAAGATCGTTAAACAGGTCGAGGAACGGGTCAAAGAGGACGCCATTATCACCTCCAACACGAGTTCGATCCCTGCGGAGCGGATTTTCTTGGAGGCGAAATATCCAGAAAGAACAACAATCACGCACTTTTTTGCGCCTGCCTGGCGAAACCCCGCTGTCGAGGTTATCACCTGGGAGGCGGTCGACCGGCGCGTCGTCGACTACCTCACATGGATGTTCTGCATGACGGGAAAGGTCCCCATACTCGCCCGGAGTGAAATCTGTTTCATTCTTGACAGGATATTTGACAACTGGTGCAACGATGCGGCCCTCCTGCTCGATATCGCGACGGCGTCCCAAATCGATCATGTTGCCCAAGAATTTGTGTTCGCGGGTCCATTCTTTGTGCTGAATTTGGCCCGGGGGAACCCGATTGTTGTCGAAACAAATAGCCTTCAGATGGAGGAGGGGGAACATTACAGACCTGCGAATATATTGAGGTCGGTTGATTCTTGGGTGACGACCAAGCCGGGTAAGACCGTTGAGATCGATCCGGATTTGGCCGTCACGATTCGAAAACGCCTCCTGGGTGTTCTCTTTTCTCAATGCTTTGATGTCATTAACAGAGGGATTGGGACGCTTGAAGACTTGAACCTTGGGTGTCAGATTGCCCTGGGTTTCAAGAGGGGCCCCTTTGACATTATGAGAGACCTCGGACAGGGAGAGGTCAAACGCATCATGAGTGATTTTCAGAAAGTTCGCCCGGGCATGCCAGGCATGGAGAGCGATTATCGCCACTACCAGGATTTCAGACGCCACATTCTCGTCGATGACATGAAGGGCGTGAAGATCATCACGATTAGACGACCCCAGGTGATGAACGCACTCAGTGAGGAGGTGAACGCCGAAGTCCTTGCCGTCATGGAGGAAAACGAGGCTGATCCATCGGTGCGGGGATTTGTGATCACCGGATACGGGGATCGGGCTTTTAGCGCCGGCGCAGAAATTGGAAGATTTCCGGACGTCCTGGGCAATTCCGACGCCTCGGCACAGTTTTGCAGGGACTCCTCTCGTCTCCTCCGT
Source organism: uncultured Thermodesulfobacteriota bacterium (assembly GCA_964347335.1). GTDB lineage: Bacteria > Desulfobacterota > BSN033 > WVXP01 > WVXP01 > WVXP01. The sequence goes on along the minus strand of CAYFYO010000013.1, from coordinate 49,121 downwards.
TACATGGATCAGTGTCAAAAACCCGTGGTTGCTGCCGTCAATGGAATGGCTCTGGGTGGCGGCTTTGAGCTCGCTATACGCTGTCACAAGATCGTGGCCACCAAAAAGGCCTGGTTTCAGTTTCCCGAAGTGACACTGGGCATACTCCCGGGCATTGGTGGCATGGTCGTTCCGTATCGGAAATGGCCTCAGGGATCCGAGGTCTTTACCGAGATGATTCGCTTGGCTACCCGGTTAGACATACAGAAAGCCAGAGATCTCGGAGTCCTTTCCGCCCTTGCGGACGATTATGACGGCCTGATTCAGGTGGCTGTCGATGAGGTGAGAAAAATAGAGGGAAGGATCCAGAGGGTTCCAGATGACCCTGTGGACATCGGTTCGGTTGAATCGATCGAGAACGCGATGGCAGGGAGGCTCAGGCTGAGTGACGAAGTGGTTCAGATTATTAGCCGAGCAATCCAAGGGGCGGCTCGAGCGGCCTCCTTCGAAGAAGCATTAGAGATTGGCTATCGCGCATTCGGAGCGGTGTCCTGCACAGAAGCAGCTAAGGAGGGTATCTCGGCCTTCATGGAAAAGCGCTCACCTGAATTCAGGCATTAGACACCGAAGCGCCTATTTGATCTTAGGATTATAATATAATTTCATATATTTTATTATATAGAATTAATATCATATCTATTTTTTACAATATATGTAGCTGATATTTTAAATTTATTTTTGATGGAGATACAGTGGAATTGCCTATGGATTCCAAAACACTGGGCGTTCTCGTCGTGGCCTTGTTTTTCTTTGTCTCTCTCCTCCTAAACCTGGTCCAGCGCCGTTATCACAAGAAGCGTATCGATCGCTTACTCAAGACCGGAGAATCGCAACTCAATTTTTTGAACGGACTCCATGCTTCTCTGGGCAAGTTGGAGTCGGCCTGCACTTTTGAAATGGATGTGGCGCAATCGCCTCAGGATATTGGACGATCGATCCATGTCGCACGAAACCAGATCAAATCCTCCATGGGCGACCTCGAAACCGGTCTCCGCGCTATCCGAGAGTATAGAAGAAAGGAGAAGGCACGGAGAAGGCACATGAAACATCTGGAGAAGAGCCGAAAGAAGCGAGTGGGAAAATAGCAGGGAAGATCTCTCACTCCCAGGGGATCCCTCCCTTGTTCGGCGTCTGATTTCGTCAGAGATACCAGAATCCCACCGTCGATCGCCAATCCACAAAACCGGAATTAATCCCTGTCGCCGGAAGGATTTTCGGGTCCTTCTCCTTTCTTCCTCACCTCGATGGTCACCGTCACCTTCGGCAGTTCCTTTCCCGTGAGAATCACCGTTGACGGCACCGTGACAACGGCCGTGGTGATTTTCTTTGTCGCCGAGATTTCCGACAGGGAGATCGGTTGGGTCACGACTCTCTCGATCTTGTTCAGCTGGCTCCTGGGGCCTTCAAGTATAACCTCCGCTGGATCGACTGAAACAGACTGCAGCGCAAAGCCCTGGGGGAGATTATCGACGAATTCCGGTTTCAGGCGGAACGTTCTCTTCTCGATGGTTTCCAGAACGAGCTTAACCACCGATGGCTTTATCGAGGTGATCTGGACGCCGGGTGGGACATCCACATCCGCCTGGGTAATGGTCACGAAATTGGTCCCCTCCCGGGTGTCGCCGAGATTCAGCCGGACCCGGACATTGTCCGGTGAGATTCCTGCCAAAAGGCCTCTCGACCCCCTCACGCGAAGGCTCACGGGCCCGGCCCACTCTCTGGCTAAAGACATTTTGTCTGGAATTCCAACATATTCAACCACACCCCTTAAACTTATTTCTGAGGTTTTTATACCGGAGACGGCCGACCAGAAGAATAGGGCAAAGGCAACGGAAAAGGCTTTGACCCAGAGATTTTCGAGGAAGATGGCTTTCCATTTGCCAGGCCGTCTCTCTCGGCCCTTGGATCGGAGAAGCCTGATCAGGTTGTCTTCGGTATTTTTCGAGTCTCTGTGCGATCTCACCCTCCCTTTACGGCAAACGGAGACCTCGCCGCGCTCTTCTGAAACGATCAGGCAGATCGCATCGGTGCGTTCTGTCAGGCCAACGGCCGCACGGTGTCTACTGCCAAAGTGTTGAGGAACATTCATCGACTCCGGGAGGGGAAGGAAACACCCGGCCTTGACGACGCGGCTTCCCCGGATAATGGCGGCGCCGTCATGGAGGGGAGAGGGAGGCGAGAAAATGTTCAGGATCAGGGGCTTCGACACAACGGCATCGAGGATGATCCCATCCTGCGTCATTTCGTCCAAGGGATCTCTCCGAGGAAAGACAATGAGGGCCCCAAGTTTTTGTGAAGCCATCTCAAAGGCAGCAGTCACGACCTCGCCGATGGTATCTGGACCCGCCCATTTCCTCCTTTCCGTCAGTATCTTCAGGGGGCTGACCTCCTCGAGAATGCGCCTGATTTCCGGCTGAAAAAGGATGATAATGGCTAACAGAACAGCCGCCCAGAGGTACTGAAAAATCCAGCTCGTCACGTAAAGCCCCCCCCACCGAGTGAGGAAATTGAGCACAAAGAGCACGGCGATTCCCATCATGATTTGTAAAGCCCTCGTGCCCTTAATTCGTATCATCAAGAGATAGAAAAGAATCGCGACTACCGTCATATCCACATAATCCTGCCATCTCATCTGCGTGAGGTAATTGAAGACCTGATTCACGGGAAGCTCCTTTCCGATTTATTTCTTGTGTCTCAAGCCCGAGCCCTTTCGCTTCGAACGACTAGGGAACCAAAACCGGTTCCCGGAGAATCAATGGAAGCGCCTCACGAGCCGTGTTCGCCAATTTTGGGTGGGTTTTGTCCAAATCGAAAAGCTGCCGTAAATGATCCGCTGTTCGCAGGATTAGCATCGCCATATCCCCTTCCTCGACAGAAAGCACCTGGATGAGATGATCCCAGCCCATGCCACTCGCCCACAAGCGAACAGAAGCGGCTGGCCAGAATTGAATGTCTAGCGTATCAAAACCTCGGAGTCGCTTGAGTTGCTGCAACCGATCCAAGCCACGGACCATTTCGATGAATCGTCCTTTCAGCTCACCAAGTTCGTCGCTTCCGTTGGTCTCAATTTCGACCTCTCTCGTCTTATCCACGACAAAGGGGGCAATCAAGCCGGCGAGGGTAGGGGGCCGAGCGCCATCGAACAGACCCTTGCGGATCGCTTCGGCGATCAGGAGCGGGTAGTCGAGGCGAAGACACGACGCCCACCTGCCGTCAGGAGTCAGACAATCATTTCCATCAACAAATCCAGTTTCCTTGAGAAAGTCAAGATGGCGAGAGAACTCGTTCCAAAGGTAGTGACGAACCCGATCGGTTTTGAGTGCCAGTCCCTCGAGGGTTTGCAGTAAGGACCTCGTCCTTTTGCTCGATCCGAGCTGTGCAAGCAGTCGACCCACCTCGGGCAGCGCGTCGAGTTCCGACTCGACGCTGCGGAGCTCCTTTTCCTCCGGTAAGAGCCCCTCGAGGGTCAATCGAATGGGGGGGATCTGGTCAAGGGGGATGGTGGATAGAATCGCGCTCAGGCGTTCCGTGGAGACGTCCTCAGGAATATCCACACGATAGTCGAGAAGGTGGTCGATAGATTCGGCTGCGATCTTCTTGAGCCTGATTTGACCTCTCCGGACCTTGATCGCACCGGTGAGCCGTTGAGCGCTACAGAAGAGCTTTTTCTGGCGGTAGAAGGTGTGAAAGGCGACGTGGATGCGACCTTTTTGATCGTCAAAGAGCCTTCCCCTCTTGAGATAGCGGGAGAAGAGCAAGTCCCGCTTTTCCCTGACAATCAATCTCTTGAGACTTTGAATTTTCTCGCGAAGCCCGGCATGGAGTTGAACAGCCTTCAGAAACTGGATCGGATCCCCCTCCGGGACCATGCCATCTGGAAGGACTTTTTTGAGGGCTGAGATTAGCCGTCTCCATTCCCTCTCCAAGGCCGGATATGAGCGCCGGTCCTGAAAGGCAGCGAGGGATTTATCGAGAAGTTCCTGAACATGGACGGGGCGGTGAGAGAGAAGCAGGTTCAAGACCATCGAGAAACTTATCTGAATTTGACTCTCGATAGGCTCTGGCGGTGAATCGATGAGTTGGTGAATCAGGACTGGATCCTGGTACAGTCCAGGGAGAACCAAGGCGAAACCGATTCTGTCCTTTCCCCGTCTTCCTGCTCGTCCCGTCATTTGATGGAGTTCGGTCGCCGTAAGTGTCGAAAACCTTCTTCCGTCAAATCGATCGCTCTGAACCAGAACGACAGTCCGGGCAGGAAAATTGACCCCTGCGGCAACGGTCGATGTGGAGAAAATCGCGTCGAGGTATCCCCGGTTCATCATCTCTTCGATGAGCAGTTTCCAATGGGGCAGCTGACCGCCGTGATGCGAGCCCACTCGGTATTTTTCGAGGTTGAACCGTTGGCGGTGGTCCCGAAGAAAGGGATACTGATCGAGGAACCGGTGAAGGTCCCGCTCGAAATCGGCTTCATCGTTTCGCTGAGATAGAGAAGGCAGGCTTCCTTGGATTGCCTGATCACAATCGGCCCTCGATTTGAGGAAAAAGATGGCTGGAAGGAGGTCCCATCTCCTCAGCTGCTCGATAACCCAGCCAAAGTGCATTTTGTTCCTCGATGAACCCCGCCCGGTGAGAAATCGCTGAATCTTCGGGAGAACGCCCTTGTGAGTGGCCAATGGACAGAGTTCACCGTCCGGGAAGAGAAAGAGCAGGTGAAGGGGCACGGGCCTTCGCCGATGTTGAACAATATGGCAACGCACACTGCGAATCGCCTCAAGCCAATCCTTGATCTCCGCGCCGTTACCGATTGTGGCAGAGAGGAGAAGCATTCGAACACGTTTGGGGAGATAGATGAGGACCTCCTCCCAAACGACACCACGATCTCGATCACTCAGATAGTGCGCCTCATCGAGAATGGTCAGATCCACCGGGAGGTCCCGGCCTTCCATCATGGCGTCATAAAGCTGATTTCTGAGGATTTCCGTTGTCCCGACGATGACCGGGGCGTCGGGGTTCTCCTTTCTGTCACCCGTAAGAATGCCGACATTGTCGGCTCCGAATCTTCGAGAGAACTCCCCGAATTTTGAATTCGACAGGGCCTTCAGTGGCGATGCATACCAGCTTCGCTTGTTCAGCCCAAGATAGCTTTTGATCGCCTGTTCGGCAATCCAAGTTTTCCCGGATCCGGTTGGGGCAATGACCAGAACATCGCCTGTTTGAAGGGCCTTCCGTGCCTCAAACTGGAAAGGGTCCGGACGAAAAGGGCCAGGAGAGGGCACGCCGACCCGCTCGAGAACCTCTCTGAGATTGGGGGCCAATCGAGGCTTTGAGGGGCTGGACCGCTGCCTTGCCCGCCGTCTCGTTCTCCCCGCTTTGCGATTTGTGTATTTCGAGCGTCTTCTCATCCCCATGGTTCGGCAGTTCCTGTCCGTCCTCCTTTTGAGGCCAAAATCGTGATACTGCCAGGGTTGTCCAGCGATTCAGGCCTGATGGATTTTCCAAAAAAAAAGCCTAGGCTTATAAATATAAGTTATTGAAATTAAGCATTTTTTTTCATTCCTTGATCAATCTATTTTCATTAAAACGGATCCTTCGGGACCAACACCGGCCTCCATGCGTCTGATCAGCGCATAAACGGTCTCTCGGCTGTGAAAAAGATCGAGATGCCGAGAGAAGGCGCTCGGATCGGGTGTTTCCAGGATTATGAAAATCAAAGAGAGGTTCTGGACCCGCCGGCATTCCAGCGACTCGGTCGATGGGGTCCTCTGCGCCGGAAAGGAGAAAAAAGTGCAGATCCAATCCACTCGGATAGGTTTTGGCGACCGGAATTGGGTGCTGACCGCGGTCAATTGAAAATGGTTAAGGTCGTATAAAGCGTCTGTGAATGAATAATGTCTGATAATATATATTATGTAAACTTATCTCTGTGTCCCGATACTCGACGCTTCCCCCCTCAACGACAACATCCCCCTGCCTTCCCCATTTCACGTCGCCCTGGCCTTTTTTTCGAGCTCCTTATAACTCCTCGCAGGGTTTTCACTGAGAAAGATTCGACTTCCCACGCAAGCATAGTTAACGCCCACCGTCTTGATTCGAGAGATATTATCGACGCCAACCCCCCCATCAAGGCCGATTTCCAGATCCGGATAGCGAGGTCGAAACCTCTCGATCTTTTGGAGAACCGATTCGACAAAGGGGCTCCCGTAGAATCCCGGCTGGACAGAGAGAAAGAGCACCGAGTCGAGTTCTGAAACAAGACCTTCGAGAACGGAAATATCGGTCTCCGGATTCAGGGCCACCCCCGCCTCCATGCCCTGCGCTTTGATCGTTTGGATGACCGGCTCCGGATGGGATTCCGCCTCGTAATGGAAAATGACCCGTTTGAACCCAAAGGACCTCAAATCGTTCAGATACTGTGCAGGGTCTTTGACCATCATATGGGCTTCGCAGGCGAGCGTGGCGCTGAGGCCGTCCAGGTTCTTCGGCGAGACACTCTTGGAGGGGACGAATTGACCGTCCATGAAGTCTATCTGGACGTAATCGGTGAACGCCTGGGCGGCGTTCAGACTCTCTCGTAGCGTTTCCAATCGGTCTGTGAGAATGGCGGGGACGATTTTCATCCGCCTCGCACCTCTTCATGCGTGAATGGAAAAGATGGCTTCCGAGACCCCCTGCCCCCCGGCAACACCTGGACGATGCGGGGTCTTCGGGATCGATGGAGGGCCGGTTTGCAGAGGGGTTTCATGGGCTATCGCAATTGTTCTCAGCCTCGAGGTCCTGACCGTTGTCCGGAGCAGGAGAATTCACCGCTTTTCCAGGAATCACATACTCCCCCCCGATCCACGAGGCAAGATCGATCAGTCGACACCGTTCGGAGCAGAAGGGTCGACTGGGGTTTCCCTTCCAATAGGTTTTCCGCTTACACATTGGACACGTCAGCATCCTCGTCACTTCTCGAGATCTTCCATGAATTTTTTGGTTCGTGCCTTTTCCACGGTTTCATCAAAGCCCTTACCCAAATCGATGCCCATCTGTTTCGCCCTCTTCTTGGCCCAAAGACCGATGTTTCTGTCGTCTTTGTAAAATGAATCGTCTCTCGGCTTGCTCGCGTCAAAGGCGTCGATACGGGAGGTTTCGGTCTGGTGAAAGGCAAATCTCGACACCAATCGCGAGAGGTCTGCGCTTCCGCAACTGGTACACTCGACCTTGGCGCCCTCCTTGGGATTGAGGATCAACCAGCTAAACTCCTCACCGCAGGCATTGCAATGGTATTCATAGATTGGCACGGTAAACTCCGTGGTTCTGTTAAGACGATTTGCCCCCTTCCTTTTCGGCGGATTCTTTTTCCCCCTCGTCGATCTTCTTCGACACATCCCGAAGACCCTTCAAATACTGTTGGTACTCTTTCTGGGAAATCTGGCCCTCACGGATCTTCCGATCGATGGTGCGTTTATCAAACTTCTTTTGTTCATCGATGTGCATTCCCTATCCCCTCCGGCAATCCTGTGCACAATTGCACTTAAATTGTTACCACAGATAATTTTGGGATTCAAGCAAACCCAGACGCCAGAGGCTCCGCGCCCTTTTTATCGACTCGTGATCCGAACAACGGAGATCCATGGTCTTCCAGATTTGCCGAGCCTTTCCGCTCGCATCAAGGCAAGATCTCGCACCAAAAACGGACGCATGGTGCGAGGGTTCGTCGCGACGGAGCCAGGCTTTTTTGATTGACATTTCACGTTAAAATCCATTAAATACTAGTCGGTTTCTATCAAGTACTGCATACGAGAGAAGGAGTTCACGTCGTGGGGCATCGGGTGGTTGTGACAGGGATGGGTTCTATTACCCCGATTGGGATCGGAAACGATGAATACTGGAAGAACCTCCTCGCAGGAGTCTCGGCCGTTCGGCGGGTGGAATTTCCAGAAGTGGATATGAATCAGTATCGCACACAAATCGCTGCGCCGATCGATAATTTTGATCCTGAGCAATTCCTGCCTCTTGGGAAGGAATCGAGGTACCTCGGCCGAACCTCCAAATTCGCCTTAGCAGCCACAAAACTAGCCCTGGAAGACGCAGGCTTTGAAGTATCTTTCGGCAAACGTCATGGGGAAATCAGCGGCATTGATCCCTTTAAGATCGGTGTCATCCTAGGCGTTGCGGGTGGAAATGTGGAGTTGTTGGAAGAGGCCCATAAGGTGTTCATTGAGGACAACGGGCCCAGGAGGGGTTCTCCCCATACCCTCCCCTATTACCTTCTGAGCGCTGTCTCTGCGACTGTCGGGATCAAGTTTAATTGTCACGGCATGAACTATGCGGTCCCCACGGCCTGTTCATCAGCATCCCAGGCGATCGGAAACAGCTTTCGCCATTTGCAGAACGGGTGGGAGGACATCATCATCACCGGGGGGGCAGACGCCTGTATCACCCCCGTGACTTTTGGTGGTTTCGTTCAATTGCGGGCAATGTCGACCCGGAACGACGAGCCACAAAAGGCATCGCGCCCTTTTGACAGGGAGCGGGACGGTTTTGTCATGGGAGAAGGTGCGGGAATTCTGATCCTTGAAAAGCTCGAGCATGCGTTGAAAAGAAACGCGCGCATCTGTGCGGAAGTCATGGGTTTTGGCATGACTTCGGACGCCTACCACATTACGGTGCCTGAGACGGATGGCCATTCCTTTGTCAAGGCCATGGAGATAGCCCTCCACGAGGCCGGGATTGGACCCGATGAGATCGATTACATCAACGCCCACGGGACATCGACCAAACTCAATGATCCCATCGAGACCAGGGCCATCAAAACAGCCCTGGGAAAAAGGGCCTATGAAATCCCGATCAACTCAACCAAGTCAATGATCGGTCACCTCCTCGGGGCAGCCGGAGGGGTCGAAACCATTGCGACGATCATGACGATCCGCGACGGCAGGGTTCATCCGACGATCAACCATGAATTTCCGGACCCTGAGTGCGATCTCGATTATGTGCCCAACAAAAGCCGCAAGGCACCGGTGAGAACCGCCATGTCAACTTCCCTCGGCTTCGGGGGATTCAATAGCGTCCTAATCCTGCGACGGTATGAAGGATAAGGGATTGGCCCCCTCTCCTGGGTAAGGTCGGTCTCGAAATTATCCTGTTGAAAGGATGGCACCAGCCCTCATGAAGAGAAGGCGGGTTGTCATTACTGGTCTCGGCGTTGTCGCCCCTAATGGAATTGGGAAGAAGGGCTTTTGGGAAGCCCTGATATCAGGTAAATCAGGAATCAGGGAAATCACCCGTTTCGATGCCTCATCGTTTCCGTGCCGCATCGCCGGTGAAGTGGATGATTTTGACCCCCTCGACTTCGTGGATTGTAAACTTTACAAACGAACGAGCCGATTTGTCCATTTGGGTGTCGCCGCAGCCTCAATGGCCTCAAAGGATGCCAAACTTGGTAGGGTCAAGAATAGGAAGGTTATTGGCATTATGGTGGGGTCGTCGGTCAATGCGATCGACACAATTGAAAACGTCGTAATGGTCCTATTGGAGAAAGGGCTTCGAAGGGTCAGCCCCTTCTCGGTGGTGGGTTCCCTCCCAAACGCAGCAACAGGAGCCATATCGATCATCCTCGACATAAAAGGGATCAGTCTCACATTTTCAACTGGCTGTTCCTCTGCCATGAATGCAATCGGGATTGCCAAACATATGATTCAAGGAGATTCCCTCAAAGCAGTCGTCTGCGTGGGTGCTGAAGCGCCGGTCACTCCAACGGCTCTGGCAGGATTCTGCGCATCGGGAACACTCGCGGGAAATGAGTATCCCCCAGAGAAGGCCAGCCGGCCGTTCGATGCAAAACGGACCGGGGGTGTTCTGTCTGAAGGAGCCGGGGCGATTATACTGGAGGAGTTGAATCATGCGATAAAGAGAAATGTGCCGATCTATGCAGAGGTTGTCGGATTCGGCTCGATCAGTGAAGCTTATAGCCTGACGGACATTGAGCCCAACGCAAAAGAATTTGCCCGAACAATGAGAATCGCATTGAAGGACGGCGGTTTGCAGCCCTCGGAGGTAGACTATATTTGCGCCCACGCCCCCTCGGATCCTGTGAGTGACGCCGTAGAGTCTCAAGCGATCAAACAGGTTTTTGGTCCCGAACTTTCTTACAAAATTCCTATCAGTTCCGTTAAATCCATGATAGGAAATCCACTCGGTGCTGCGGGTATTTTACAGGTACTGGCATCTGTTCTGACGATTAAGAACGGAATCATTCCCCCAACCATCAATTATGAGTATCCCGACCCCCGTTGTGATCTGGATTACGTCCCGAATGCCTCCAGGAAAAACAAGGTCTGCACTGCGCTCATCAATTCCCACGGGTTGGGTGCAAGCGACACAACCTTAATTATTAAAGAATATAGAGAATAAAGCCACAAGAGGAAAAATCGCCATATGATTGAGCTTAGAGAAATTTGTCTGATTTTTACGGCAAGTACCATCCTGTTTCTGGGTATCTATGTGATCTCTGCAAATCCGAGAAGAGATGTCAACAGAGTCTTTGGACTGTTCTGCGTCTTCGCATTCGTATGGATCACCGGGATCCTTTTGGTCCGCCTATCCCCGAGCAAGGAGCAGGCAATGCTCTGGGGAAGAGTGGCCTTTTTTGGATGTCCTCTGGCCGCTGGTTTTTTCCTCTATTTTTCCCTCATTTTTCCGGAACGAACGATACAGAAAAGGGTTTCGAACCCTTATTTTCTGCTCATTCCAGGTGTGGCTTTTGCTCTGCTTGCCTTCACAGGTTTGATCCTGAAAGATGTCGAACCGACACCGTGGGGATACGATTCTGTACACGGATCATTATATGGCCCTTTCATCATATATGTTTTTTTCTACACAGTGCTTGGGATTCTTCATTTATTCACAAAATTCATTAATACTTCCTCCCCCATACGGAAATTGCAACTCAAATATGTTCTGTTGGGACTCACAGTGGCACCCGTGATTGCTTTAATTACTAACGCTCTGCTTCCAGCCTTGTGGAGTTCAAGATTTACGGATGTGGGGCCGACATCGTTCATCGTTCTTGTGGTTTCAACATCGTACGCGATAGTTAGACACCGTCTAATGGATATAGACTTTCTCATCAAGAAAGGATCTATTCTTCTGTTTTTTTTGATGATTCTTTGTTTTCCTGCTTTTATCCTTTTGCTTCTACTCGAAGATATCTTCTATCAAGGCATAAATTATGAGTTCACCATTGTGGCCATCGGACTCATGGTTTTGTTCTCCTTAACATTTCTGAAAATCAAGACATTAGCAGAAGAAAAGATCGAAAAGTTCATATTCAAGGATAGATACCGGAGCCACCGTACATTGATGGATTTTAGCCGTGCGCTTGTAAGTATTCTTGATCTGACCTCTCTCTCCAAGCGCGTCATCGACACCGTTTCGGAAGCGATGGAAGTTACGAGTGGATCTTTGTACATACTTGAGGAGCAAAGGTCCAGCTATGAGCTGTATGAACAGAGAGGCCTTGGCCCGGAGGTAGAAATAATCAAGAGGATTCCCCAAAACGATCCCCTATTCCGGTGGCTTTTGGACCAGAGTACTGTCGCTGTGAAGGATGAATTGACCCTAATGGCGCGTAAGACAGAGCGCGATACGATTCTAGGGCGTATGAATGAAATGGAGTCAGAGGTATGCGTGCCTCTGGTCAGTCGAAAACGATTAATCGGTGTAATTAACCTCGGCAAAAAACGAAACAATGGCCCATTTACGATTCAGGATATTGAACTTCTCACCACCCTTGGGAATCAAACTGCGATCGCAATTGAAAATGCGAAGCTCTATGAGGACATGAAAAAACAAAAGGCCATTATGCGTCGGGCCGATCGTCTCGCGTCTCTCGGAACGTTAACAGCAGGCTTGGCCCATGAGATTCGGAATCCTCTCGTCGCCATCAAGACGCTCACCCAACTTCTTCCCGAGAGAATCGATGATGAGGAGTTCAGGAAGGATTTTCTGGCCATCGCCTCCGGGGAAGTGGACAGAATATCGTCATTGGTTAACGAACTCCTCGAGTTCGCCCGGCCGACAAAACCCCAACTCCAATACGAAAACCTCAGCGAAATAATGGATGGTATGGTCCTTCTGATATCCACCGAGGTCAAAAAACAGAACCTGGAGATTACCAGCGAATACGGAGAGAACATTCCTCCCGTCCCGATTGACCGGGAGCAGATCAAGCAAGTCTTCCTCAATATTCTTCTCAATGCCATCGAAGCGACTGACGAAGGCGGCATGGTCGGTGTTGAGATCCGCACATTCGCCACAGAAAAAGGAGAGCGATTCGTGCAGGTTGAAATCCGCGACACTGGCCGTGGCATTCCAGAAGAGCATCTCGATAATATCTTCACCCCCTTCTTCACGACCAAGAAGAAAGGGAGCGGCCTTGGCTTGTCCAACGCCCATCAGATCATCCAGGAGCACGGAGGCACAATTACCGTCGAAAGCCGGGTGGGGAAAGGGTCGTCATTCTGTATCAATCTACCCGTCTCGCCAGAAGTCAGAGAGGACAAGGTTTCGGCGGACAAGGAGAGCCATGTATCTCATCCCCCTCACTAGTGCTATTTTCTTTGAGCGATGAGCATCAGCCATTTAGAGCCCCGGTGCCCTGCGGAGATATAAGGTGAAAAAGACGCTGCTCGTTGTTGATGACGAAAGGGGAATCCGAGAATCCCTCAAATGGGTTTTCAAAGACGAATATGAAGTTCTCTTGGCAAAAGACGGTCGAGAGGCCTTACAGGCAGTCGAGGATAAGTCCCCTGCTTTAATTCTCCTTGATATCCTCCTACCGGACATCAGTGGGCTTGAAATCTTGAAACGGGTCAAGGAGGAGGACAGAAGCCTCCCTGTGATCATGATTACCGCGACAAAGACCGTCAAAAACGCCGTGGAGGCCATGAAGCTTGGCGCCGACGACTACATTATCAAACCCTTCGATCTCGAGGAACTGAGAATAATCGTTCGCAAGGCCTTGAATACACAAGAGCTCGCCAGGGAAGTGGAGACACTGCGATCAGAGGTAAACCGCACCTATGGCTTCGAAAACATCGTTGGAAAAAGCAAGCAGATGAGTGAAATTTTCAAAGTGGTGAGACAGGTTGCCGGATCCAAGACGACAGTTCTCGTTACGGGCGAGAGTGGAAGCGGAAAGGAGCTCATATCAAGGGCGATCCACCATCAGAGCTCGAGGAAGCATAAGCCCTTTGTGACAATTAACTGTGCTGCCATTCCCGAGAGCCTCATCGAGAGCGAGCTCTTTGGACATGAAAGAGGAGCTTTCACCGGTGCCTATGCAAGAAAGATCGGGCGTTTCGAGATGGCCCACACGGGGTCGCTTTTTCTTGACGAAATCGGCGAGCTGAGCCTTTCGACCCAGGCAAAGATCCTCCGTTTTCTGGAGGAAAAGGAGTTCACCCGCGTTGGCGGGGCTAAGAACATCAAGGTCGACGTTCGTCTGATCACAGCAACGAACAGGCGTCTGGAGGAGTCCATCAAGCAGGGTACCTTCCGGGAGGAGCTTTACTATCGAATCAATGTGGTCCCTATCGATGTTCCTCCTTTGAGAAATCGGAAAGAAGACATTCCGCTTTTGGCCCATCATTTCATGAAGAAGTACCATGATGAAAACCAAAAGGGACCCAGCAACATATCAAAAGAGGCGATGGACCTTCTCCTCAGTTACGACTGGCCTGGAAACGTGAGGGAATTAGAAAACCTGATTGAACGAGTCATGGCCCTTTCTACCGCTGACACTATTAAACCAGAAGACCTTCCAGTGAATGTTCGAGAGAATGTCCGCATCAACAGCCTGAAAGACGCGGTGTTGTGTGGAGAGATCTCGTTGACCGAGGCGGTGCAAGAATTTGAGAGAGATATCATTATCGATGGAATGAGGCGGACCAACTATGTGCAGTCCCAGGCCGCTAACAAGCTAGGCATCAGTCGCCGTATCCTAAAATATAAGCTGGATAAGCTGAAGATCGATCTCAACCATTCAGATCGACTCGAAATGTGAGAGATCGCTCGTTTGTTTCAAATCTGAACTCCGTCCTAGAGGTCATAGGAGGAAAAGATGAGAGTTCTTTTTATTCAGCCGCCTCATGGACCGAATTCCTTTGTATACAAATCAGGTCTCGCAGAACCGCTAGCGTACGAAATCCTTGCCTCTACAATTGCTCATCATGATGCGAAGATACTCGACATGCGCATAGGAAAAACCTCGCTGGAAAAGGAAATTGAGCTATACAACCCGGATGTGGTTGGAACCGGTTGTGTTACAGCAGGTTATTATGAATGTGTCAAGGTATTGAAAGAGGTTAAGAGGATAGACCCATCGATTACGACGATCGTCGGAGGCCATCATCCCACTGTATTACCTCAGGATTTTCTCGGGGGTTTTGCAGATTTCATCGTGTTAGGAGAAGGAGAACAGACCTTTCGAGAATTAGTGGATGCTTTGGAATCGAGAAGGTCGGCTTCCCAGGTAAAAGGCCTAGCGATTCCGAATGATGCTAATCTTCATTTCACCGGGGAAAGGCCCCTTATCAACATTAACGAAGTTCCAATTCCCAGACGAGAATTAACAGAAAAATACAGGAGTGACTATTTTCGAGGTAATTGGAGGCCAATTGTTTCTATTGTAGGGTCCAGAGGATGTTCATATCGTTGCAAATTTTGCTGCCAGTGGGTTCTTAACAGAGGAACCTATCGATTGAGAAGTCCTGAGAAAATAGTGGACGAACTCTCTCACATTCAAGAACAATACATAGATTTCATCGATGACAACTCCTGGGAAAACACGAGGTGGATGGAGGAGTTATGTCTTAGAATTAAGGAGGCAGGCATCCGTAAATATTATAAATTGTATACAAGATCAGATCTGGTCCTTAGGAGGCCTGATCTCGTCGAAAAATCGAAAGCGATAGGTCTCAGTGTGGTCCTAATTGGGTTCGAATCCTTCAAAGATGAGGATCTCCAGAAACTGAATAAAAAGAATACCGTTTCCAAGAATATTCAAGCATCGAAAATCTTGAAGGAGCATCAGATTGACATAATCGGATACTTCTTAATTGATCCATCGTATACCAGAGAAGACTTCCTTAGATTGATTGACCATATCAAAGAATTGGACATAGATCAGCCAATTTTCTCGATTCTGACTCCTTTCCCCGGCACTCAGCTCTACGAGGAAGTGAAGGACAAGATAATCACCAGTAACTATGAATATTTTGACGCGATGCATGCTATAGTCCCTACGGTTCTTCCCTTGAAAGAATTCTACGGATTGTACAAGGAACTCTATCGAAAATCCTATCCCATAGGCAAATTGATCAAAAAACTTCTGCAAGGCAAGATCGGGTTTACTATTCCCCAGGCCCTGGCTCAAAAGAGATATCTTAAACGGTTGGGACAGGTTGAAGCTTAGCTTATCAAGACTATATTATGCATCTACCCTTCTTTTTCAAAATAGCCTCAAAGGAATATCGCAGTCTCTACCACCATGAAGCCGCACACTCGCCTCACTGTTCTTCCCGATAGGGAGTTATTCTGCTGGTCAAGAGCCCGTTTATACACTCCACTTGATCGTCATTTTTTGCGAAAAAGAAAATGCATCCACTCCGCAATCGAACTCGTCCGCGATTCGGAGGGATGAGTCGACTGAAAAATAAGTCTCCGATTCTTCTTCAATCCGCCAAAAGGGTTAGGGGCGTGTGCAATTTTGAACCAAACGCTCGACCATAAGGTTCTTTTTTAATTTTCATGGCTTCGCCTCCCCTCACAAAAGGGAGCGTTCAAAATTGTACAGGCCCCTTGCCTGGCAACTGACCTCTTGCCGTGTTCTCGTACTAAGCTCTTTAGAAAATCCAATAAATTCAATTAATTAAAATCTACTGTCGCAAGACACCTCTTGCGGGCATTTGGCAAAGGTATTGCAAATGGTCTGCTCAGCAGGCTGCTCCGGAACAATGCTATGACGGATCGCCCATCCATATTGGTTGTCGACGACGAACTCGGACCGAGGGAATCCCTGAGGATTATTCTCAAGCCATCCTATGAGGTCTCAACAGCTGATAATGGACAAGCGGCTTTAGATTTCCTCGAAAGACATCCCGTCGATCTCATTACCCTCGACCTGAAGATGCCGGGTTTGTCCGGACTGGAGGTGCTGGAGCGGGTCCGCCAAACGCACCCAGATGTGATGGTCATCGTTGTTACGGGCTACGGCACCTTCAAATCGGGCGTCGAAGCGATCCGTTTTGATGTCTTTGATTACATCTCCAAGCCTTTCAGCGTCCCGGAAATCCGATCCGTCGTGAAACGGTGTCTAGAGATGAGGAATACCCGGTTCGCAGTCAGAGAACTCTTCAAGGAGATTAGCCCTGGGTCGGCGGGTCAAACTCCAGGTCCTCTTAGGGCCGAGGCGGTTGAGAGGATGAGAGGTATTCTTGGCGATTCACTGGATCCGAATTTAGGGAGCAACGGCCTTGACTTTCTCGAATTCGCCAGGACGCTTTCAAACTGGATTGAGAAGAGGGACCCAGACACGATCGGCCACTCAGAACGTGTCGTTCAGCATACGAATCCCATGGCTGACAAAATGGAGTTGTCTAAGGCTGTCACGAAAGAACTTCAGATCGCTGCCTACCTCCACGATATTGGAAAAATCTCGATTAGCAGCCGGTTTATGAATACGGGGGGAAAGCTCTCGAGCACGGACTGGGCGATTCTAAAGAGGCATCCGATCAAATCGGTCGAGATGCTCGAGCCTCTCAAACTGTCAGCGAAGGTGATCTCCGCCATTCGTCATCATCACGAACGTTTCGATGGGACAGGCTATCCTGATGGGCTCGCAGGAAGCCAGATCCCCTTGGAAGCTCAGATCATTTCGATTGCAAACATGTACGACCTTTTGACATCGAAGATGCGCTATCGGAACGCCATGAGTCCCCGGGAAGCGGAGGTGGAAATCCGGCGATACGGTGGTTCCTGTTTTGATCCTAAACTTACGCGAAAGTTCCTAAGAGTTTTGAAGGAACAAATAGCCCCTTTCGAGCAGGGTGACTTCCGACCGGAATCATGGAGGGAGGCCTCATGACAAAAAGGCAGCTGGTTTGGTGTACTCAGTGCAACGTCCTGACCCTCTTCTCGCCACTGGATCGAACGCCTGAGTATCGAAACCAAAAGGGGGAGTGGGAGATCGAAGAGAGGGATGACCAGGCCACGTTCATGGAGACCCACAGGCGACATCATCTGGAAGAGCTCCACGTGGTTGCGAACTCCTTCATAAGCCGGCAAAACCATGCCGAGCCCGTGAAAACAAGCTACTTTGAAGTCACGAACGGCAGGCAGCGTTTCGTCGTAAAAAAATCGAGGAAGAGCGTCCTGGATCCCCAGCGTTATGAAATCATTCCAGGAAAGCTCCACCTCACCCTGAGGAAGCCGAGTATTGATGGCCTCGCGATTCAGAGGGAACTTGAGAGAGTGTTTTCACCTCATCAGATTTCCTCGAGAAAGATCCATGGGTTTGTCCAGGGCTTCGCAGATGCTGTGGCTCATCTCGATCCGAAAAAGCTTAAGCAGGCCCCCTTTGAAAGCCGCAACCCGTCCAAGCGGTATTTCGTCCTCGATGAACGCCTTCTCCCGAAGGTCCTCAAGAGTTCCTCCACATCTCTCACGAAGAAGGAGGCAAAGCTTCTCGATGAGTTTTTCCAGAAAAACCTTGAAGAACCCTTCCTGATGCCGGTTGCAGTAGTCGAATTTGAGATTCAGAAACGCGGCAAAAACGGGGAAGCCGAGATAAAAGCCGCTTAGTGGACAGAGTCCTCCTGGTTCTCGTCTTTCGAACCTTTCATCGAAAAACCCTTAGCAAGCAAGCATACACATCCGATCTGAAGACTAAACCCCCAAACCTGTGGTCATCTCGATCGGTTCGCCCCATTGACACCCCCCTACCCCATTTGATAGTTTTTACCGGCATCCATGTATTCTCAATGTGAGGGAAACTCTATATGACACCGATGACAAGCACATGGATTTTCAGCCTCTGCATGTACCTTTACGTGGCGGTAACTGTTGTTTATCTCATTCACGCAACGACCCGGAGCCATAGGATCGGGTCAGTTGCAACGTTCTTCCTCATCCTTATACTCGGCCTCCACACGGTGGGTCTCGCCTACCGGTGGGTCGAAACCCATCAGACTGGGTACGGATACGTTCCGCTCTCCAACATGTATGAGTCCCTGATTTTTTTCTCATGGACAATCGTCCTGATCTATTTGATTCTGGAGTTCCTCTATAAGCAGAAAACGATCGGTGTTTTTGTCACACCCTTCGCGTTTCTGTTCATGGCGCTCACGTCGATCATCCCAGGGGTGACCGAAACGATAAACCCGCTGGTTCCGGCTTTGAAGAGCCCCTGGCTCGCCATACACGTCATAACCTGTTTTATCGGTTACGCTGCTTTTGCTGTCGCGTTTTGGTTCAGCATTCTCTTTCTGATTAAGGAAAGAGGCGAGGAAAACAAATCGTCCCGCCTGGGATTTCTGCCTTCCACCAGGCTATTGGATGAAATCAACTACCGGTCGATCCTGATCGGTTTCCCCATGCTTAGCCTTGGGATCATTACGGGGGCTGCTTGGGCCAACTATGCATGGGGTTCCTATTGGAGTTGGGATCCTAAGGAAACCTGGTCCCTCATCACGTGGTTCATATACGCCGCTTTCCTCCATGCTCGGCTCACCCACGGCTGGTCTGGGAAAAAGACCGCCGTCCTCTCCATAATCGGTTTTGCTGCAGTTATTTTCACCTATTTTGGGGTCAACTACTTCATCTCAGGCCTCCACAGTTATGCCTAACCTGCATGATTCACGAATCCCGAGGATTCGTGAATCATCCGAGCGAGACGATCAAACCGAGAAGGGCACTCGGGAGGGGCGTCGCTGAAGAGACGGTCTTTTGGCAGGGAATTCGGTGAGTCGATCGACGAAGGATCCCGTGCTCACATCGTGTAGAGTTCCTCATCCAGCATGTGAACCCAGTTCTTCCTGAGGACCCTGATAGCCTCTTCCATGTTGTTGACATCCACGATGAGCACGGCATTGTCTCCACGAGTCAGGCAGGTGTAGAGATAGTTGACGTTAATGTTCGCGGCCTTCAGTGGACGGAGGATCGCATTGAGCCCGCCGGGATGCTTTGGGGCTTCAACGGCGAGCACATCCTTTAGTTTGACAGAATACCCGTGACCTTTCAGGACGGTAACGGCTTTTTCGGGGTCGTTGGCGACAAATCTCACCGCACTCACATCCGCGGCATCCGCCACACTCAAGGCGATCACATTGATGCCGTTCTCGCCCAGGAAGTCGATCACCGTAGAGAATTGGCCTGGGGTGTTCTCCAAACTGAGAGAAATCTGTCGAACGGACATATGTCCCTCTCCATGCGGTTCGAGACCGAGATCAAACCACAGTCACTCCAGGTAGTTGTAGCCGGCCCTAAGGGCCTTCTTGTTCTGGCTTACGATGGCCTTTCCCTTCTTCTGAAATATCTCCTCCACCGCTTTCTGGGTTGTTTCTAAGGGGGCCAGCGCCGTTTTTCGTAGGAAGGCGCCAAGCATCACCATATTTGTGAGGCGGTCGTTTCCGAGGTCCTTTGCCAGATCATTGGCCGGGAGCTCGAAAATGTCGATGTCTCCGCGGATAGGCCTCATATCGACCATGCTCGAGTTGATAAACAGGCCACCGCCAGATTGAATGATGTTCTGAAAACGCTGCAGGGATGGCTTGTTCATGACCACGACAAATTCCGGACTCGAGGCAACAGGCGAGGCGATCTCCTCGTCCGCAATGGCCACCGTGCAGTTTGCAGTCCCTCCCCGAACCTCAGCCCCATAAGCCGGAAGGTAGGTCACGTTCTTTCCGTCGCGCATCCCGGCCACGGCGAGGACGTACCCCATCATCAAGACGCCTTGACCACCGAAGCCGGAGAAAACAGTCTTGATTAACACCCTTTTAGCCCCCAGCCGTATCCTTGATCACCCCAAGGGGATAACATTTCATCATCTCCTTCTCGATCCAATGACACGCCTCAGTTGGGCTCATCTTCCAGTTCGTACCACATGCGGAGAGGACCTCCACCAGGGAGAAGCCCATCCCTTCGAGCTGGACCTTGAAGGCTCGGGCAATGGCCCTCTTGGTTTTGAGAATGTTAGCCGTTGAGTTCACGGCAGTTCTCACGATATATGAGCTCCCACTGGCCAGAGCCAGCATTTCGCTGAGATTCATTGGATGGCCGTGGGCCACCTCTTTTCTGCCTGATGGAGAAGTCGTCGTTTTTTGACCCGGCAGCGTCGTTGGAGCCATCTGGCCTCCTGTCATGCCGTAGACCGCGTTGTTCACGAAAATCCCCGTAATGTTCTCCCCCCGGTTCGCCGCATGGATCGTTTCTGCCGTCCCGATTGCGGCAATGTCGCCATCTCCCTGATAGGTGAAAATAATTCGATCTGGCATCACCCGTTTCAGTCCTGTGGCCACAGCCGCACCCCGACCATGGGGTGCCTCTCCCATATCGATGTCGAAATAGTTATAGGCAAGGACTGCGCAACCTGCAGGCGGGATGCCGATGACGATCTCTTGAACACCCATTTCATCAATCACCTCACCAATAATGCGATGCAGAATGCTGTGGCCGCAGCCTGGGCAGTAATGAAATGGGATATTCTTCAGCGATTTAGGCCTGGAAAAAACCTTTTTCATACCGCTTCCGATCCGTGTTGCCTGGGGTTCAACAGAAGCCCGGCGTCTCACCGAGCCTCGACCGAATCAAGCCAGTTTCTTCTGATGATACCGACTGGCGATGACTCTTGAAACCTCTAGAGGCGTGGGAACAATGCCTCCAGGTCTTCCGTAGAAGTGAACCTCGCCACGACCCTCCAAAGTCAGGCGGACATCGTCGATCATCTGGCCGGTGTTCAATTCGAAGACGAAAAAGTGCTTGATCGTCTTACTGATCTCCTGAATGGCTTTCGATGGAAAGGGCCACAGGGAAATGGGCCGAATCAGTCCCACCTTGATACCCTGTTCCCGTGCCCGGATGATTGCCCCCTTGGAGATCCTCGCGGCCGTTCCAAAGGCGATCACCGCCATGGCCGCATCTTTCAGAAAGAAACCCTCCGTGAGGGTCTCTTTCTGAATAATCCGTTCATACTTTCGCACCAGCTTCCAATTGTGCTCTTCCTCAACTGCTGGGTCGAGGAGAAGGGACCGTATGATCCGGCTCGGCCTCCCTTTCGCGCCAGTGAGTGTCCAGTCTTTGGCGATCCGCTTCGTACGTTTCTTGGAATTTAGGAACTCGACAGGCTCCATCATCTGTCCGAGCATGCCATCTCCAAGGATAAGCACGGGGGTACGGTATTCATCCGCCAAATCAAAAGCTTTCATGGTCAGATCGGCCAGTTCCTGAACGGAGTTGGGGGCGAGGACGATGTTTCGATAATCGCCATGGCCGCCCCCTCGAGTCGCCTGGAAATAGTCAGACTGAGATGGCGCAATATTTCCCAGACCAGGTCCCCCCCGAGAGATATTGACAATGACTGCCGGAAGTTCCATGGCAGAGAGAAAAGAGAGACTCTCCTGTTTGAGACTGATACCCGGTCCTGAGGAAGAGGTCATCGCCCGGGCTCCTGCCATGCTTGCGCCCATGACCATGTTGATCGCGGCCAGTTCGCTCTCGGCTTGGATGAAGATCCCATCGCCGAGTTCCGATAACCGGGAAGCCATGTACTCGGTCAATTCGTTCTGGGGCGTGATCGGATAGCCGGCATAGAAGCGGCAACCTGCGCGAATCGCCGCCTCTCCGATGACATGGTTTCCCATCATCAACACTCTACTCACGGTATACCTCGATGGCGATCTCTGGACACGATATAGCACAGGCACAACAGCCCGTGCAGAGTCTCTTCGTCCTTAGCCTGCCCTTTTCTCGGAATAGAACTGGATAGTAGCCTTTCTCATTGAGTGTTGGAGAAGATTCGAGCAGACCCTTCGGGCAGGCCTCGACACACAGCATGCACCCTTTACAGAGCTCCTGATTGACCTCTATCATCCCGATCTTGCCAGCCATCGACGATCCTCCAGACCGGTCAGGTAAGCATAAAAGATAAATCAAATCATTGATTTGTCAAGGGCATTTCTCGATCAAAAATCAACGCCTAGATCCGAAAGATTCGAGAAGGGTATCAGCATTCGAGACGATCCCCTCACCAAGATTCTGCCGGTGGAGGTCAGCGATCATTGGCGATCCACGCAAAGCCTTGCCCTTGTTCGCCTTTTATTATATTGTATCTGGAAAACTTTTCGCAAACAGAGGACCCGTGGTGTCATCACTTTCAAAGCTGGACAAAGAGGACAACAAACTCATCATGATCGGCGGAAAGGGAGGTGTCGGCAAGACGACCTGTGCCGCCGCAATTGCGACCCACTTCTCTCGGGCAGGAAGGAAGACCCTTGTCATTTCGAGTGATCCAACACCCTCTCTTTCTGATATCTTCGAAACCTCGATCGGAGATCGGGAGACCCCGATCGAGGGGGTTGAAGGGCTCCACGGCATCGAGATCAGTTCCGATGTTGTTCTAGAGATGTGGCGTGAGAGGTTTGGACCAGAAATCTATGAGGTCATATCCTCCTTTGCCAACCTAGACTATGATTTCGTGGACTACATCGGTACCGCTCCGGGAATCGAAGAGGAATATATGCTCAACTACATCCTCGAACTGGTCGAGGGCGGTCAGTATGATCTGGTGGTTTGGGACACCGCGCCTGCTGGGCATACTTTGAGACTCCTCCATCTACCCCATATTTTTCTGAAGCATCTGGAGGCTGCCACGAAGTTTTATCTGAATATTTACAGCTACTTTGAAAAAGTCAAAGACAGCGTGCGATTGCGAAAGAGCAAACGGTCACTCCTTGAGATCATCAGCAACTGGGAAAATCTTGCGGAAAACATCGTGACATTCATTCGGGACCGATCGAAAACGTCATTCATCCTCGTGACCATCCCAGAGGCCCTGGGGGTCAAACAGACCGAGCGCATCATCAAGGATTTTGACGCGTATGAGCTCACGATCCGATACCTGATCATTAACCATGTCATTGATCAGGCCGACTGTTCCTTTCACCAGATCAAGCAGAAGATGCAGCAAATGTACCTCAAAGCTCTGGAGGAGAATTATGGCAATCGTATCGGGATCGTCCGGGTGAGTGCGGCGCCCCAGGAGATTAAGGGAATTGAAAAAATCAACGAGATCTCTCAGATTCTATTTCCAAAGAGGAGGTGAGTAATGGATCTATCCGAACGGGTCCGTCAACTGAGCCCGTCACCGACCCTAGCGATCACGGCCAAGGCCGTTGCAATGCGAGCCGAGGGACTCGATGTCATCAGCTTTGGAGCTGGAGAGCCTGACTTCGACACACCCAGGCACATCAAGGAGGTGGCAATTCAGGCAATCGACGGTGGTTTTACAAAATACACTCCAGTGGGGGGAATCGACGAGCTAAAAGACGCCATCATAGAAAAGTTCAAAAGGGACAACGGTCTCCATTACGAGAGGCCGCAGATTCTCGTTTCGTGCGGGGGGAAGCATTCGATCTACAACCTCGCCCAGGCCCTTTTTGACAAGGGTGACGAGGTGATTATTCCCGCGCCCTATTGGGTTTCCTATCCTCCCATTGCCGAGCTCGCAGGTGCCACGCCCGTGATCCTGAAGACCTCAGAAGAGAAGGGTTTCAGAATCTCTCCTGAGCAGTTACGGGAGGCCATCTCTCCGCGAACAAAAGCCTTGATCCTCAATAGCCCCTGTAATCCAACTGGGTCGGTATACAATAGAGAGGAACTCGAGGCGCTCGCGCAGGTCATTCTCGAGAAGGGGATCTACGTCATTTCTGACGAGATCTACGAAAAGATCGTCTTCGATGACTTTCCCTACACGAGCATCGCCTCTCTCGACAAGGCGGTGGCAGAACGGACAATCATCGTCCATGGCGTCTCCAAGACCTATGCGATGACGGGATGGCGAATCGGGTATACTGCCGGGCCGGCCGGATTGATCCAGGCGATGACGAGCATCCAGAGTCAGAGCACATCCAATCCAACTTCCATCGCTCAGAAGGCAGCGACCGAGGCCTTGTCCGGGCCTCAAGAGCCAGTCGGAGAGATGGTGCAAGCCTTTCAGAAGCGCCGCGATCTTATTGTGCGGCGTCTAAATGCCATAGAGGGAGTTTCCTGCTTCAACCCTCAGGGGGCCTTTTATGCCTTTCCCAATTTCTCCCCGTGGCTCGGTCGAACCCACGAATCCCAAAAACTCACCAACTCGGTAGAAGTTGCAGATTACCTGCTCACCAATGCGCACGTGGCTCTGGTTCCTGGCTTAAGCTTTGGGGCAGAGGGCTATCAGAGGCTTTCTTTTGCCACTTCCACAGAGAATATCGAAAAGGGGCTAGACCGCATCGAGGAGGCCTCCTCCCGCTTGGAATAGGACCGAAAACGGGTTGAGAAATGGATGAAGTGAGATGCTGTTTCTCATGCCAAAAGGAGTTGACCGAGGGCATTGCCTTTTGTGAAATCTGTGGGAATTTTTTCTGCACCGCATGCCTCGCCGAGGTTTCCCAGAAAGGCTATGATTCTGCCTATCCGGTCGGCGTCTGTGAGGACTGCCACCGTGGAGAGGACAAGCGGTCACAGACCATACGCTGTCCTCGGTGTGGCGAGGCCGTCAAGGAATACCGGTCCCCATTGACGACAGTCGACATCATCATCGAGTATCGAACCAAAGGAAAGGGAGCGGGGATTCCGCTCATTATGAGAGATCGGGAGCCACGAATGTGGGCACTCCCCGGAGGCTTTTGCGAGTATGGAGAGAGGCTCGAAGATGCTGCGACCCGTGAGGCGAGGGAGGAAACCGGCCTGGAGGTGGAATTGACGGAGCAGTTCCACACATACTCAGATCCCGATCGGGATCCTCGTCACCATTCCATCACAACGGTGTTTATCGCAAAAGGGATGGGCACTCCGGAAGCTGGAGATGATGCTCGGCAGGTCCGGGTTTTCGGTAAAACCGAGATTCCGCAGAAGCTCGCCTTCGACCACAGGCGGATTCTTGACGACTACCTCAGCTATAGAAAGACGCGACTAAGGCCTGGGGCACTCAAGACCGGGCGAAAAAAGCCGAATCGCTGATCCACCACCGGCTAGTTTTTGGCCGGAGTTTTTGCCATGAGATACTTTCTGAGGCTGTCCAGCGCGATGATCGAAGCTCTCAGAGCCAAGCCATCTCTGGTGCCGCCGATTTTCCAGGACTTGGACTTTTCTTCGTTTCCCTCGGCGATGGCGATGGTGAGGGTCCCTTTTAGCTCTCCATTCGATCGACGGAAATCACCGGTGATGGCCAGCCCGACGTCAGCAGAGTCAAGGAGCCTTTTCGCCAAGGCGACAGAATAGGCCTCTTGGTTCTTCACCAGCGATGAAAACGCCTTCCCCGGGAGTTTCAAGAAGGACCTTTGGGCTTTTCTTGACGGAAGGAGAACTCCCAGAATGCATCGGCGAGTTCCCGTCTCAAGAATTCGCTGACACAAGAGACCTCCCGTAAATGCATCGGCCACACTCAGCCGCAGGTTGAGTCGGGTGAGATACTCTGCGACTTTTCCCTCCAGCGTTTCCGCACCCACACCGTATATCAGGCCGCCCATCCGATTTCGGATCTCCTTTTCAATGGGATCGATCAAATGCTCGGTTTCCTGTCGACTTCCACCATGGCCGATGATTGAAATCCTGATATCCCCTGGTGAAGCGAGCAGTCCAATGCGGGGATTCTGACAGTTTCGTATGAGATCTCCAATCTGTTTATCCACGCCGCTTTCACCGAGGCCGCACACGCGAAGAACTCGGGTCAGAATCACCTGCCTCCCCAGCTTGTTTCTTCGCTTCAGGTAGGGAATGACGACGCGTTTCAGGAGGTAAGCGAATTCCCGAGGCACACCGGGGAGGGAGATGATCACCCCGCGTTTGTCTTCGAGGATAAAGCCGGGAGCCGTCCCCACGGGATTGCTAATGGCCGTGGCCCGACTGGGAATGTAGGCTTGTTTACGGTTGTTCGGGGCCATGCGAAAACCCCTGGCTTTGAAGATAGATTCAATCTCTCTCATGAGTCTTGGTTGAAAGACGAGCTTCTGCCCCGTAGCCACTGCGACCGCTTCTCGGGTAAGGTCATCCTCTGTGGGCCCCAATCCTCCCGTGGTGATCAGGATGTCAGAGCGGTCAAGGCCGGCTTTTAGGACTTGGACGATCCGATCCAACTCGTCTCCAACGGCCGTGATCTGAGACAGATGGATCCCGACAGTCGCGAGTTTCCTCCCCAGGTGTGCCGAGTTCGTGTCGACAACCTGACCGAGCAGCAATTCGCTTCCGATGGCGATAACTTCGGCGTCCAGCCGCTTGACTGTCTGCATGGTTAGCCTTAGAACTGCACAATCTCAGATTTTTTGGCGTATCTCTTGAGGCTTTCCTCCCTCACATTGACACCGAGCCCGACTCCCGTTAAGGGGGGAGCATAGCCGCCTTTTCCAAAACGAATATCCTCTGCGACAATGTCCTCTCGAATGGCCCATGTCCCGAATGACCCCTCGAGATAGAGGATGTTGTCAATCCATCCGGCGAGGTGCCGCCCCGCCGCCGAGAGGATTCCCGTTTCTCCGGCCTGACAGCCGATCTGGTATCTCATGCCGCCCTTTTTGGCCATGTCGATAACCCCCAACGACCCGAGAAGACCGCCGCATTTGGAAATACGGACATTGAATGCGTGACACGCCTCCATTTCCAATAACCGCTTGGCATCTTCCAACGAGCAGACGGATTCATCCGCGATAATGGGAATGTTTGAATGCGCGCTGACCCGCTTGAGCCCCTGAAAGTCCTCCTTTGCCACAGGCTGCTCCACGGCGCTGATGCCGTACTTCTCCAATTGGGCGATATTCTTCAGTGCCTCTGCTTCCGTCCAAGCCCCATTGGCGTCAACGCGAAGATCGACATCAGGACCCAGGGTCGTTCGGGCCTTTTCGAAGATCCCAGAGTGAAGCTGGACGCCGACCTTAAACTTGACGTCCCTCATCCCATTCTCTTTCAAG
Source organism: uncultured Thermodesulfobacteriota bacterium (assembly GCA_964347335.1). Lineage (GTDB taxonomy): Bacteria > Desulfobacterota > BSN033 > WVXP01 > WVXP01 > WVXP01. Next base: position 21,876 of record CAYFYO010000013.1, on the reverse strand, counting down.
AGCCTCAGAAGGGCCTCGAATCGGTGAGGAGGCAGCAGAGGAACAACAGCACTGTAGGGTGGCGGCTGATGCCATTCGGTTCCGAGGGCACTTTCCAGAGAATGGCTCCAGCACTTGCACGATAGATCCAAGAGGGCGAGTTCGAAGGCACAGAAGGCAGAGAGATTCGTTTGGCGAGATGGGCTTGTGCTCAACTCCGAGAGGTGGTTTCTCACCGCTTCGAAAGCGCCAAAGGTTCTATCGTGGAGGGTGGATACGAGGTTTTCTCTGATGTTCTTGAAGGCTGACCGTGCTGATTCTCCGGTAACGTAGGTTCTGGGAACGCACTCTCCAAAACCCTCCCGATCTTCAGATCGGAGTCTGACAACGATATTCTTGGTGTGACTGCGTGAAACTCCGTGCTGGCTGTAAGGTTGGGACAAGGGGAGATGTAACAAGGAGATCTCGGCCTCTTCGATCTTCAACGGCAATTTCCTCTTGTGCGAATCTCTTCATGAGCTGGAAGTTCTTCCAAATGTACCATTGGTCCGGGTAGGTGTAAACCAGCTTTTCAAGCTTTCTCAGCACCGTCTCAGTCAGTCCTTGCGGCGTCGCCGCACCCGACCCGCAGATATCTTCAATTTCTACGGTATAGCCCCCCTCCCCTTCTCTTTTGATATAGCCGAAAACAAGAGGCGCTTGCGACCTTTTCTTGAGGATGCCCAGTGTTCGATCCACGTGAAATGCGGTTCCGAAGATGGGGATGGATTCTCGTGCGTTGATTTTCCAACATTCGACTTCATCGCACTGGGTTATGAGAATTCTGCCTTCTTTCAGGGCCGATAGGGCGAGTAAGAAACTGCGCTTTTGATCGGCATCGATAATCGTCGCCCCTACGGCTCTCGCCTTTTTCTCACATTTCTCTCTGAGTCTCCGAGTCTTGAATTTCGCAACAATGGCAACCCCGTATCCCAGAAGCGTCAAGAAGCCCGGCAAGAACTCCAGGCCACCAAAATGTGGCGTCGCCAGAATGAGCCCCTTCCGTTCAGAAAGCCTCAGGTCCAACAGTCTTTTCCCAGAAACCCGGATATTCTCCAGAAAATATTCCTTCCAATGGTCGTTATTGGAGTAGGCAAGAAAGAGTTTCTCGAAGTAGTGATGGAAGATGCCACGAAGCGTGGCTTGAAAAATGAGGTCTGTTTCTTTCTGGCTTCGACGTCCCGCGAAGACTTCGTCAATATTGTTCCTGATGATATCTCTGACTTTTCGGTTTACCAGGAAGTAGAGGACCGTGAGGCACCATACGAAATAGAAAGAAACCTTCAATGGTGCGACCTTGAAGAGCACCATCAAAGCGTCGGATTGCAGGAATCTGCTGAGACTGCCCCCCCTCACCCTGCCTTTCCTCCGAGAAAGCAAAGGCAATCACACCATGGCAGATCGCCGGTCACTCCGGCCTCGCTAAACCTCACCCCTTTCCGCAAAAGGATACCCGCCGTTTGGCTTCAATCGAAACACCGAGGGCGATCCCATGAGATGTCACCGAAGACTCAGTAACTTATTTAAGGTGACAAGTCAAGAAAAAAGTCAAGACTTGACAAAAATGTAATCAAATTGATCAAACCGGAAGCTTTTTGACCACTTGAAAGGATTTGGATCTTCCGGGTGGCTCAGGCGATTTGTCGGATACCGGAAATGGACCGTGATGAAATGGTGATTCGCGCAAAGAATGAGGACGCCAGAGGGCTGGCAATGGGACGGGCAAAAAAAAGCAGAGCCTTTTGACTCTGCTCAATAAAAAGAGGTAAATGTTTTTTGAACATTTGTACCATACCCGATTAAAATTAAAAGAATATTAAAGACGGATTAAACCTTTTTAATCTCCTCCACCTGGCCCAGCCCTCCGGTCCATGCCGAATCTCCTATCGGATGCCCCATACCTTCCGGAATGCCGTCCAGGGACAAGAGGATCTCCCTTTTGAATCTTGATCCTCATGAACGGTCGAAAAAACAGAACAGTCGGATTCCGAAAAGCAAAGGGCCCTCTTTGCCCGGGTCGTCTTGACATTGCATAATCTCGATGCTAGCCTAAATTGAGCCTTTAGAAGCCTGATCAACGACCGGCCTCTTCGAGGTTTCTGTGATCGTGGCCTGGGAATGGAGAAGAAGACCATCCTGATCGTAGACGATGATGAGAGTCATCGGTTTCTCTGCCAGGAAGCCCTGACCGAGGAAGGGTATGGTGTCGCTGTGGCAAAAGACGGGAAGGAAGCCATCGAAAAAGTTGAGAAGGAGAAGCCCGATCTGGTCATTCTCGACATCGTCATGCCACAAATGGATGGCATGGAGGCGATGACCCGGATCATTCGCAAGCATCGGAAAATACCCATTATCCTAAATACGAGTTATTCCAGATATCGTAAAGACTTCCTGGCATGGGCGGCCGATGCCTATGTGGTAAAGTCGTCGGATTTCACCGAACTGAAAGAAAAGGTGAGGGAACTTCTAACCAGCTCATCGGAAAAAGAGGACCGCAAACCAGAGGGGTAGGTTTCAGATTCCCCGGCGTCGCCTGATCACTGCTCCCCACGTCCCCGAACGAGTTTATCTGCAAGACCGCCGAAGCTGCCATTGCTCATGACCGCCACGATTTCTCCTTTGCTCACATGAGAAGACAGAAAGGCGACGATGGCGTCTACATCGGGAATGTGGCAGGCGCTCGTGGAGAAACCCCTTTCGATATCATGGGCCAGCTTCACCGGATCGAGTCGATGGGCAGGGTCAATCCTGTCTGGTCGGTATACGGGTCCGATAATCACCTGGGAGGCCCCCTGAAAGGCCTGTGTCATTTCCCTGTGGAGGATGTTTCGCCGGGTCGTATTGCTTCGTGGCTCAAAGACAGCCCAAATGGGCTTCCCGGGATGGTGATATTGGAGGGCCGCAACGGTTTTGGCGATCGATGTTGGATGATGAGCGAAGTCATCGAATACCATGGCGCCTTGGAAAGTCCCTACCCTCTCCAGCCGGCGATGAACCCCCCGAAACGTCTCAAACCCCCTCGCGATCTCTTCACCCGACAGCCCGAGCCAGAGGCAAGAGACGAAAACAGCCGCAGCATTGAGTGCATTGTGCTCTCCCATGAGGGGAAGAGAAGATCGTCCCATGAGTTGCTCATTATGGTGTAAAGAAAAGGCGATGCCTTCTCCCTCGGCTTCTATATTGCTGATCTGCCATGGTGCCGGTTTTCTGTGTCCGACCCATTTAACGGCACAGAAGGTCTGGCCCAGCACGCGTCTGACGACCGGTTCATCGCCATTCGCCACGATGAGGCCATTTTGGGGGATAATCCGGATCAGACTCGCGAAAGCCTTCTCAATATCAGCCAAATCGCCGTAGATGTCGGCATGGTCGAATTCAATATTGTTGAGAATGACGAGATCTGGCAAATAGTGAAGAAACTTCGGTCTCTTGTCAAAAAAAGCCGCATCATACTCGTCACCTTCCACCACAACTTCTGGTCCCATTCCCCATTTCACGCCTCTGCCGAAATTGAGCGGAATTCCTCCCACAAAAAACGAGGGGTCCCGTCCGCTCGTCTCAAGAATCCACGCAAGCAGTGAGGCGCACGTCGTCTTGCCGTGGGTCCCCGCAATCACCAGAGAACGCTTCCCACGGATGAGTTTCTCCCTCAGAAGTTCAGGCAGAGAGACAAAGGGGATCCTTGAGTCCAATACGCCTTCGATTTCGGGATTTCCCCTGGAGAGAGCGTTTCCGATCACCACGAGGTCTGGGCGAGGAACCAGATTCGATGGGGCATAACCCGTCGAGAAGGGGATGCCCTCTCTTTCCAAATGGTGGCTCATCGGTGGGTACACTTCGGTATCTGAACCCGTGACATGGTATCCCTTCTCCTTCATCAACGTTGCCGCAGCCGCCATACCGGTACCACAAATTCCAACAAAGTGAATATGCTTTTGAGGACTCACGGTATCGACAACCCACTTTCTTCGAAAATCACACGGCCACTGGACCCATCGACCGTGACTTCTACGCCGAGGGGGATGGTAAGATTCTTTTGACCATGGCCCGAGGGAAACCCGAGAACAATGGGTATCTCTAGGTCATGAAACAGATCGAGGATCACGGTTTCGAGATCGCCCCCCTCGCCCTCCTCACAGTCGACCATCTCACCAAGGATAAGGCCCTGAATGCCCTCGAGCTTTCCGGCTTGTCTCATATGGGTCAACATCCGGTCGATTCGATAGAGCGGTTCACTGGCGTCCTCTATGAATAGAATCGCTCCTTCCAGGTCAATTTCGTAGTCTGTCCCGATGGTCGTGACCAGGAGGGAGAGGCAACCCCCCTTAATCTTTCCCTTTCCCATCCCAGTCTTCAGAGGCTTGCACAGAGGGATTTCCTCAGGAAAACCGAAAGTCAACGTCTGGCCAAGACTCGCCTGGGTCCTTCTCGGATCTCCTTCCAGAAACTGCCTCGTCGCCACGTTTGGCCCGTGGAAAGGAACCAGGCCACACCGCTCCAGGAAATAAACGAGGAGAACCGTCATGTCGCTAGACCCGACGAATATTTTCGGATTTTTTCGGATCACCTTGGTGTCCAGGAAGGGGATAATTCTCTGAGACCCGTACCCTCCTCGAGCGCAGAGGATCGCCCGAATGTCCGAGTCTGCGAAAAGCGCCATCAACTCCTCGGCTCTTTCGCGATCATCTCCGGCCAAATAGTAGTGCTCACGGAAGGGATCGGAGGTGGCCTTTATGTGGAAGCCGAGACTTTCCAAAATGGATGAGGCCCTTCCAAGGTATTCCCTTCCCTCCTTTGTCAGGCGTGCGCCAGGAGCTGCGATGGCCACCGAATCCCCAGGTTTGAGGGGATCGGGTTTGACAAGCCGTTTCATGGACGTTTTCCTGAAGAGCGGGTCCCCCACGTGGGGGGCCATCATAGGATTCTATTATCTTATGCAAAAGCAAGGCCTTGAGCAAGGCGGTGAACCTTGAGAAAAGGTTTAAGAAAACCCTGTTCCGTGCCGATAAGATCACCGTGGATAAGCCACACGGAGGATTCAAACGGTCCATGGAGGGAAAACCATGCCGCAGACCAAACAAACCGAGAATACCGGCCTAGAATTCCTTCAGAAAATCTTTGTCGGTGCTTACAAATTCCCCGTCTCAGATATCCACTTCAAGGCTGGTGAACCCCCCTTCTATCGCATTTACGGAGAATTGAAAAGGCTGAATTCGGCTCCCCTGTCCCCGGAAGATCTCGACCTGATCGCAAAGACACTCCGGCCCGATTTCGAACAGATGCAGAGTCAAAACAATCGGAAACAATGGGATTTCTCTGTTGCCGCAAAGAATCTGGGAAGATTTCGGGTCAGCATCTTCAGGCAAAAGGACACGCTGGCAATGGTGCTCAGGGTTATTCCGAAGGAAATCCCGACCTTCACTCAACTGCGCCTGCCCCTCGCCATCAAAAGGATCGCAAACTTCGATCGGGGATTGCTACTCGTGACAGGCTCAACGGGCATGGGCAAATCCACCACCATTGCCTCAATGCTCGATTTTGTCAATAAGAACTGGTGCAAGCACATCCTCACCATTGAAGACCCGATAGAGTTCGTCATCGTGAGCGACAAGAGCAGTATCACCCAACGGGAAATCGGCAGAGACGTGGAAGACTTTCACAGCGGGTTATGGGATGCCATGCGACAGGACCCGGATATCATCTTTATCGGCGAAATTCGGGATGCGCGAACAATGGATGTCGCGATCCAGGCAGCCGAGACCGGCCATTTTGTGGTGAGCACGGTCCACACTCCGGATGTGACGCGAACCATCGGTCGGATCATCAGTCTCTTTCCTTCCGAGGATCAGCAGATGATTCGAGCGCGGTTGGCAGAAAACCTCAAGGCAATCGTTTCTCAAAACCTCCTGCCCAGAAAGGACCAGGGGGGTCGGGTACTCGCCACGGAAATCCTCATCAACACCTACTCCATTCAGGAATGCATCCGTGATCCAGATAGCACCCCACAGGATGTGCTGAGGCACATCGAAAACGGGATGGATGAATACCAGATGCAGACTTTTGAGCACGATCTCATCAGCCTCCTGAAAGAGGAGCTCATCACCTTGGATGTTGCGAAAGGTGCCGCCCGAAGCCCGTCGGACTTTGCAAAGAGTCTTGATCTGACGAGATAGTCGGAAGAGGCAGAAACGGCTTCGAAGTTCTCAACCCTTCTGGTCGGCTCCCGAGAGGGTTCCGGGAGACTCTCAGTCCTATCCAAAAAGAACAACAACCTGCCGAAGAAACACGAACAAAAGATCCGCCGGCAGAAAGATGAACCGAAAGACCGGGGTCATCACCAGAAGGATGAGTATCAGGAATCCATAACGGCCGATCCGATCGAATTCAACGGCTGCCCGGTAAGGCAAAAGCTCCCTCAGAATATGGGAGCCGTCGAGGGGCGGGATGGGAATCAAATTAAAGACCGCGAGGAGAAGATTGATCCTCATTCCAACGATTGAGAGAATGATCAGGGCATGGGCGAGGCCATCCAACGCGGGTAAGACTCCCATTCCAATCTGGCCGATGATTGCCAGAAGGGTGAAAAAAAGGGCGAGGATGAAGTTGGTCCCCGGACCCGCCAGGGATACCAAGATGTCGTCCCGGCCGGGGTTCCTGAAGTTCCTCGGATTCACCGGAACAGGCTTTGCCCAGCCAAATAAGAAGTTTGATCCACTCAGAATCAGAAGAAGAGGCATCAGAATCGATCCGAAAGGGTCGATATGGGGCACAGGGTTAAGCGTTATTCGGCCGGAGTACCTGGCGGTATCGTCTCCGCAGAGGGAGGCCACATAGCCGTGAGCACATTCATGCATAATAATAGAGAATAGCAAAATTGGGAGCCAAAGAATCCATTCCATTCATCTTCCTCGTATGGTCACGTCAAATCGCTGACGCCTGCTCCAGGAAACGATCACCCCTCTATCGGTATGACAAGCTAAACGCCCATGGCCGAAGTCAAACGTCTCTCATGGTCCAGGAGCCATTGCTTTCGCCAGAGCTCTCCTCCATACCCGACGAGTTGGCCCCGACTTCCCAGCACCCGGTGGCACGGAATCACAATTGAAATGGGGTTTCTGGCGTTCGCCGCACCGACGGCTCGGGCAGCCTGGCCGTTTCCGACCTTCCATGCCACAGCCTGATAGGATCGGGTCTCACCATAGGGAATGCGAAGGAGTTCCTTCCATACGCTCTCCTGAAAAGGTGTCCCCCGGGGCTCCAATGCGAGCGCAAAGACCCTCCTTCTTCCTCTAAAATACTCGTCGAGCTGAGATCGACAGGCAAGGAGGATCTCCGGCACGTCATCCTCGGCATGGGCGACCTCTAGCCTGGAAAACTCAACCCCGAGTATCGAAGCGGCCTGACCCACAATTCTCAGGGGCCCTATAGGCGAGAGATACCTCACACTGAAAATCTCTTCCCACTGCCCACCGGGGGAAAGAAGAGGCTTTTTCCGCCTCTGACCACACCCTTGCAAAGAGAAATCACCTCTCAGATGAAACCGGTTGACCCGCGATGGCAAGCGCCTCCAACATGCTTTCCATCTTTTCGAGGGCCTCCCCATACCCAGCCCAGTCTCCTGCCTTCAGGTATTTCTGAGCGTTCCTGTATTGGTCAAGAACAGCACGCGCCAGAGCCTGAACCGATTCCTCGTCAATCTTCTTCTTTGCCACAGGAACTTTGGGAGCCTCAACACCCTCAAAGATCGCGGCGAGGGCACCGGATAGGCTCTCTTTCATGACCACCTCGTCACCGTAGGCTACAATCACCCGCTTCAACTCCGGGAGGGCAATGCTTCTCACGGGCCTTTCAGGTCGACTCAAGGCGGGACTTAACGTTCTGCGGGCGGTCTCCACCGGCGGCGCTGATTCCTGGCTGGCCTGAAGATAAACAGGTTCCACGTAGAGGAAGGATTGCTCGATCGGGATGGCCAGGAGATTCCCCCGGATGACTCGAGAACCCTTCTGTCCCCAGAGGGTCAACTCACGGGAAATATCTGTCTGCTGATCCACCCGGGCTTCCACCTGCATGGGGCCAAAAATGAGCTTCTCCTTTGGAAGTTTGTAAACCAGCAGGTCCCCATAGTTGGGCATATCGCTTCGAGCCGCAAGCCAGGCAATCATGTTGTCCTTATGAGAGGGCGTGAAGGGCAGCATGAGGAGAAACTCCTCTCGGTTTTCAGCGGGGAGCTTGATGATGATGTAGTAAGGTTCCATCGGTTGCTGGGTATCTGCATACAGTTCATTGGGGGTTTGCCAAAGGTCCTCCTGATTGTAAAAGACCTGGACGTCTTGCATATGGTAGGACTGATACATGGCGGCTTGAATTTGAAAAAGATCTCTGGGATAGCGGATGTGCTTTTTGAGAGACTCGGGCATCTCCCCCATGGGGCGAAAAAGGTCCGGAAAGATCTCCATCAGGCTCCGAATGATCGGATCGGTCTCATCGATCACGAAGAGGTCCACCTTTCCGGTGTAGGCGTCCACAACGGCTTTGACCGAGTTCCGGATGTAGTTGATTCCGGCACCGGGTTGATCCCACTTTCTCAAAGAATAGGGGTACATAGACGTGGTTGTATACGCATCCACGATCCAAAAAAGACGGCCCTCAGCAATGACGAGATAAGGGTCACGGTCGAACCGAAGAAAAGGGGCGATCTTTTTCACACGGACATGAATGGGTCGATAGAACATGATCCGACTCTCAGGTGTGAGGTAACGGGTGAAGAAAATCTGTGGACTCCTGAAGTGGACGGCAAACAAAAGCCGTCTCATGAAAGAATTGACCAGGACACCGCCGCTGCCTTTGTAGGTCGTGTAGACGTTGCGATCTCCCTTGGGGTAGTCGAATTCCTCTGTCTTCGTCCGCACGATGACATAGTCCCGGGTCTTTTCTCCGTAATAGATCTCCGGCTGGGTCACCGCGATGCCTCGGCTTACAGGGGGGAGGTCCTTGACAAAGAGATTCGGAAGCCCTTCGAGGGTGACCTGGTTGACCGGATTTAGTGCCAGTCCGTAGCCGTGCGTGAACTTCAGGTGTCGATTCACCCATGTCCGGGCCTGGGCAGGCAGTTGGTCGGCAGAGATCTCCCGCGCCGCCAGGGTGACCTGGGTGTATTGGCCATTCAGGACATACCGGTCAACATCAATGCCGGAGAAGTCGTAGTATAGCCGAATCGACTGGATTTGGCTGTACGTTTCCTTTAAGGGTCTTTCGTCCCAAATCCGTATATTTTCGATGGTCATTCGGTTTGCCGTGATGTCCGCCATGGTGAGATTCTCGTTGACGGTGAAATCCTTTTCCTGAATTCGATCCAGGTCATATGCTTGGCGAGTATTTTTGATGTTGTACGAAATGTAGGGGCTTTCCATGTCGAGTTCATTCGGCTTTACGACGATCTTCTGCACCAGGGACGGGATAATTGAACCACCAAGGACGATGACCCCAACGGTCAGCGCGAGACCATATAAGACAAGGCCCTTCCTCTGCACGAACATATTGATCCCCAGCAGGACGGCGAAGACGGCAAGGACGACCATGAGGATCTTGTAAACGACGAGTTGCACGTGAATATCTGTATAGCTCGCACCAAAGGCGGGCCCCTTGGTTGAGTACATGAGCTGATAGATTTTCAGCCAGTATCCCCAGATGATGAGGGCAATCAGGATCAATCCCAAAATAGAGAGGTGTTTCCTTGCCGGCGGCGCGATGGTCAGTTTTGCGGAAGGCCGCACCTCGCGATCTGGAGCCGGCATAGTCACCCCCTCCATGTGAACAAGGTTCCCCCGGTTGTAAACCAGAAGGGCCACCATACCGGAAAAAACGAGGAAGCCCATTAGCCAGGATTTAACAAACATGAAGAAAGGCAGGGAAAAAACATAAAAGGCAACGTCCCGGCCGAAGACTGGATCTGCAACCCCAAATGATTGCGGGTGAAAATACATCAAAATCATGCTCCACTTCGTCGACGCGGCGCTTCCAACCATGGCGGCAACGATGACGAGGAAGGCCCCGAGAAAGAGGCCGACCGTCTTCTCACTGATTGGAAGACCTTCCAAAGAAATCCCGGCCTTTTGCCCCATTGCCGGGCGGGTTTTGCGCACGTAAAACCGAGCCCAGTAGTAGTTGACTCCCACGGCGAGAGAAAAGATGAGTGCCGCAATGACACCGATCAGGATCTTGGAAAGCACCATGGTCGTGAAGACGGAACCAAATCCGAGATTCTGAAACCACAGCCAATCCGGATAGATACTTGCGGCTAACCAGCCGAGTCCAATGAGAAGAACAATGACAATGAAAACCACTTGAAAAAGTCCTGTGTACCTTTTCATTTTCCAAAATCTCCTTGAAAATCTCCTTGATAAAAAAACAGATACCCTGGATGACGACAGAAGAAGCTCACAAATGCGGCTGAAGAACCTTCGATCCGGCAACTCCTAATGGAAATGAATTTGAGGAACCAGATGAATGGATTATACCCAGAACAGAACGGTTTGACAACACGACAAGAACTCCAAACCCATCACGCCGAGCGGCCACCACTGCCGAGCCCCCTTGACCGATGGAGGGGCGCGAACGAAGTGGGGAGGGTTTCATGGAGCGGTGGTTCCGCAGTAAGGACAATAGGCAAAGTCATGGGATAAGGCGCGGCCACAATTTTGACATCTTTTCACCTGCTCATGTCTCTCGGTCCATTGAGGTTGGCCTGACTCGGTCAGGACCGCTCCGCAGTTTTCGCAGCTGAGGATGGGTGTCCCCCGTCTGACAGGCAGGATCGGGATAAAGAAGATGCTCAGGTAATGATCGACTCTGTTCAGATAGGCCTGAGGCGATCCACAGGAGGGGCATAGCCGCGGGTGATCCTCCAGGCGCCTCCGCTTCGGTTGAACTCCAGCGATGAAAATCATAGAATCCTCCGAAAAAGACCCTGGCCAAGCGAGGTAAAATCAGATGACTGGAAACATATCCGCCAAACTCGCCCTCACCAGGGAAGAGATCGCCCATATCTACCAGGGCGGGGTACTCTCGGTGAAAATCAAGGGAAAAGACACGGACGCATCGGTTGAGATCTCCTCTGCTGATGCTCCTCCTGCAAGAGGAACGCGGATCCGGTTCAAACAGATAAGGGTGGAGTGAAAGGCGTCGGTTCCTCACTCTTACCATGGGGGGGTGACGAGGGCAAGGCAGATCTTTCGGCTTTATTTTGGCCTGGCCTCTCGCCTGAGAAACTCAGGTTTCTCTGGCCCAATCTTTTTTGACTCGGAAAGGACAACCATGTAGAATGATGGATCATACCCTGGGGGGTGAGGATCAGTGAAAAAGATGAGCCATCCGGACCGTCTCCGGTACCTAAAATACGCCGTCCCCGTTGTGATCGTCTTGGTGTTGGGACTCTTTTTTCTATTCAGATTGACGCTCGAGAAGAAGACAGAGGGGGAACGGCTCGAAAAAGAGGCTGTCGAGCGAGTCGAGGCGCTCAGAGAAGAATCCGAAGAACCCGTCGACTTGGAGCGAGCCGATCGTTTCGTGGGTGCTCAAACGCCGCTCTCCAAGAAGGAGCGGCAAATCATCACGACCACTCCCAAGGCCCTTCAAGAGGATCAATCATTTCAGGCTGAGTCTCCCATCCGAGTCCTGGTGGAGGAAGAAAAGACCACCATCACCACGCTCCGTGAACTCCTCAAAAACAAAACGATTGGCCAGGACACTCCGCTTCGAATCGTGAGACAAGACGGAAGCGTCGAGACGATAACCGTCAAAGAGCTCCTGGCCGATCAATCGATCACGGAGGACACGCCAATCAAGATCGTCCAAAAGGAAGAGGAAGTGATTGCAACGACTCTGGCGGAACTCGAAAAGACTGTCCCAAGCCCAGATGCTCCCGTCAAAATCGTTGTGGAAAAGCCCGGCGCGACGGTCACGCTCAGGCAGATATTGCCAGAGGATCAAAGCCTTGGGAAAAAAACATTCTATATCCACTCGGTCACCAAAGACGATGTCCAAGGGATATGGGGGATCATTCAACATGGCCTCATGGATCAGTTCCTGCGAGGGGTCCCGGTGGTCGTTGGTGAGGCTGCTCAGGAGAAGAAGTTCTTGACCCTCGAGATACCCGAGGCGGCCGATGAACCCCGCGCGGATGGGTACAGCTCCTATCTCGGAAGGATACTCGCCAGAAAAACGCGGGAATCCTATGTTTACAATTATGCGGAAGGCCGCATGGGCAAAAACCCAGACTATATCTCTCCAGGTCAAGAGCTCGTGGTGAGTCGATTTTCCGAGGAAGAACTGGTGGGCATTTATAAACACTTTCACCAAAACCCCTGATTCTCCTTTTCTCCAAACTGGACGTGAACAGACGAATGAGGCTTGGCCGTTTTCTCTTTGCCTTTCTGATGATCATCGCGTTTTCGTCTCCCCTCACCCTGAAGGGAGAGGAAAAAGCGAGTTTCTACGTTAACCTGGGCCTCAGTTACTACCGAATGGGCCACTATGACAAGGCCGCGGAGAAATTTCAGAAGGCCTTGGACATCGAGCCCGCCTATCCAGAGATTAACGGCCTCCTTGGATCGGCACTCCTTCAGAACGGTGAGATTGACCTGGCCATTGAGGCGTACCAGCGGCAACTCGCCCAGACGCCCGGGGTTGCTCGTTTCCATTTCAATCTTGGATTAGCTTACCAGCGTAAGGGCCGACTCAAGGAGTCTCTTCAAGAGTTCGAAAATGCAATTGAATTGGACGGGCACCTCATCGAAGCCCACCGCGCCATAGGCCTCATCTACCTAGACCAAGGACAACTGCCACGGGCTATCGCTGCGTTCAGGCAAGTTGTTTCTCTCGATCCCTCATCATGGGAGGACTATTACAATCTGGGTGTGGCCTTCTATCGTCAAAGCCAATTTGAGGATGCCGCCTCGGCCTATGAGGAGGCGATCAGAATGAACCCCCGTGGGACCGATCTCCATGTGGGTCTTGGGAAGACATACGCGATGCTTGGAAAAGTCGACCTCGCCCTGGATCACTACCAGAAGGCCTTAGACGAAAGACCTCTCGACCCCCAGATTCACTATGATCTCGGGCTCCTTCACCAATTCCGGGGGGACAGGGACAGGGCCATGGCTGAGTTCCGGATGGTTCTGAGACAGGATCCAAACCATTTGGATGCTCGAACAAAACTCGCAGATCTCATGGTCCAGGGTGGGCAACTGGATCCAGCCATTGAGAGCTACAAGCAGGTTCTTCAGGCGCAACCCCATGCCATCGATGCGCGGTTGGGGCTGGGGATCGCTCTGAGAGAAAAGGGAGATTACCGCGATGCCGTTGACCACCTGATCGCAGCAAAGGCACTCGACCCTGACCGTGGAGACATCCGATTCGATCTCGCCCTCTGCTATGACCTGCAGGGTGATTACGAGAAAGCCGCGCCGGAGTATGAAGCCGCTTTGAAGTTGAATCCCAACAATGCGGAGGCCAACTTCAACCTCGGTGTGATTTATGAGCGCCGTGGACAGAAAAATATGGCGGAAACCTACTATCTGAGGGCGGTAAAGGTGAAACCCGATTTTCCCGAAGCTCACAACAATCTGGGAACGATTTATAGCGAGAAGGGCCAGCTTCAGCAGGCACTCCGGTCGTACGAGGAGGCGGTGAGATCGAAGCCCGATTTCGTTGAGGCCCTTAACAATATGGCGGTGATCTATCAACGAATGAAGTCCTATGCCAAGGCCTTGGAACTCTTTCAGAAGGTTGTTCAGATGGATCCTCGTTTTTTTCGAGGGTACTACAATATGGCGATGGTTTTGGAAGAGATGGGGGAAAATGCTCGAGCAGCTGACACCTATCGAAAGGCGATCGAAATCGAACCAAACCAAAGCGAGGCCTATCATGGCCTGGGAACGGTCTTGCAGAAACAAGAGGACTTCGAAGGGGCCATTGAGACCTATCAGAAGGCCTTACAAGTCAAGCCCAACGATATCCGGGCACGATTCGAACTCGCCGAAATCCTCGCGTCTCAGAATCGAGACGACGACTCGATTCGGGAGTATAAAGCGATTCTGGATATCGATCCCAAACATGTCGAGACCCTGAACAATCTGGGTGTCCTCTACTTCAAAAAGAGATCCTATGAAGAGGCCCTCCGCTACCTTCTCCGAGCGGTCGAAATTGACCCCAATCGGGATTATACGCACAACAACCTTGGAATGGTGTATACTGAAATGGGGATGCACGAAAAAGCCAAGAGTGAATATGAGAAGGCGATTGCACTCTCCGAAGGAAACCCATTAGAACCGTAGCGCGCAGTTTGGTAAATGCTGATGAGAAAAGGAAAACCGCTCAAATTTGTTTTGATCTCCATTCTCATCCATCTGGGAATTCTATCAGGGATCGATGTCCTGCCGATTCCGACGCGAGTCATACCGAAAGAGCCGCCAGTCATTCCGGTCCAGACGGTTCTCATTGAGGAGGAGACGGAACAGGGATTCGCTCCGGGAGCGCCTGTTTTGGCGAAAACCGGTTTTTCGAAAGACGCCCTGGTCGCAAAGGCTCAGACGGCGAAGGGCACTCGGCCGCTGCATCCCATGGAGGACTTTCCGGGTCCTATTCCACGGCAGGGCAGTTTCGAGCCGAGCGTTAACGTGCAAAAGAGCCCCACCCCGGGTGTCCTCCCCCCGGGGCAGAAAGGGGAAGGGGCGGAAAGCAGACGGGCTGTCCGCCCTTCCGTCAGTCCGTCGTTGGAGCTTCCGGCGGTGCAACCCTCGGCCTCTGAAGAGGCCTTACCCCTTCCAATGGAGGAACCAAAAACATTGACCGAGGCGGAGGAGGGTGGAATCCCTGTCTATTCAGAAGCGCTGGAGAAGTCCTCTGCCCCACTGGGGAGAAACCGTCCGCATCCCGAGTTCGTACCTGACCTCCCTCCGATTCCAACGGTAGAATCCCCTGTCCTTCCCGAAGACAAAGAGATGGTTCTGGCACACCGAGGGAGTCCTGAACTCGAAGCAAACACGTCAGCCCCATTATCGCCCTCGAGAGAATCCAAGAATGTAAGCACGAGCCTCGGGCAGGGCCCAAGGATCAAACCGCTTTCTGAAACACTCGGGGCTTTTGATCCCCTCATGGAAGGAGTCCGGGACGAGGGGGCTTTTGTCGAAGAAGGTCAGGGCTTTTCCGTGGTTCTCCTTCTCGACACGAGCGGATCAGTCAAAGGCCCACCTTTGGAGGGTATTAAGAGATCGGCCATCGAATTTGTGAGCCTGATGCGAGATATGGATCGATGTGCCGTCATGACGTTCAACGATGCGGCGGGCCTCGTGGTTTCCTTCACGTCAGACAAAGACAGGATCAAGCGGGAAATCAGGGAACTCCGCGTGGAGGGTCAGAACACCGTATTGTTCGATGCTTTGGATCGAGCCGTTCTCCTCCTGAAAACCGAGGAAGACAATAAGCGATTTGTTGTCCTTTTCTCCGATGGGAAAGACGAGGGGAGCCAGTTGACCCTCGATGAGGTAATCAAGCGGGCCCGTGGCTCACAGATCTCTGTCTTTTCAGTGGGCTATTCGCGGGTCGAAAAGACACACCTGACAAACCTGGAGGGCCTATCCGCCCAAACCGGTGGCATTTTTGCCGAAGCACCCCATTTCCAGGAAATCGTCGAGCTTTTCAAGGCGGCGAGAAGGCACAAAAAGAAAAAGGAGGCCTGATCGACCTCCCCTCTCCTCCGGTTCTACCTGTTTGACCTCCATCATTCAATCGCCAATCCATACGCTTCAATTCTCTCCCCATGCACGACTGCATTCTGAATATAGAAAAAAGGCAAGACCATGGCTGGCCTTGCCTCCGTTGTTCAGAGAGTTTGTCTCCCCCACCCTTCGTGCTACTCCAGAACCGTGAGCTTCACCTTTGCAGTTCCCTCGGAAATCATGTCCAGCCGCCTCGCGGCCTCCAGTGAAAGATCGATGATTCGTCCTTTCTTAAAGGGCCCACGATCATTTATCCGGACCACGACCTCTTTTCCATTATCCAGATTTGTGACTTTCACCCAGGAGCCGAAATCGAGCGTCCGGTGAGCCGCTGTCAAATCATACATGTTGTATGCTTCTCCACTGGCGGTCTTTTTGCCATGGAAATCTTCACCATACCAGGAGGCTATCCCTTCCACTTCACGGTCTCTAAACGGATAGGTTGCCGCTCCCACAACGCCCTTTCCGACCTTGACCGTCCCCTTGGCGGCCATCTTCGTCGTCGTGTAGGCACCTTTGACGGTCCATTTAACGGGTGTCGTCACCACCTTGCTCACCCCACACCCGAAGCCGAAAAACACGCAGAGAAAGATAAAATAACGTTTTGTACCCATCGATTCTCCCCGAACTCGATATCGTTCCGAGGGACTGACCCTATTTCGAAGACGGTTCGATCTCCTTTATCGGCCTCACCTGAGTGGGTGTGACCGCTTCCCTCTTGGACATCTTGCACCTTCCGTCGAAAACCCCGCCCTCTTCGATAACCAGGGCCGGGGTAACGATGTTGCCGTGAAGCCTCCCGGTGGAGTGGATTTCAACTTTGACCGTGGTGGAAACGTTTCCCTTCAGTTGTCCATTGATAATGATCGTGCCCACTTTGATCTCAGCGTTGACGATGGCTGATTCCCCCACAATGAGCTCATCCCCTGAGAGAATCTCCCCATTGAACTTGCCGTCAAGCCTTGCCATACCGGTGAATGTCATCTTTCCCTCGAATGAAGTCTCCCTTCCGAGAAAGAGTCCTACCGTATTGGTTCCCCTTTCGTCTCTCCCCAGCATGGACGCTCTCCTTTCCCCGGATTCCCAGCCCCTTTCCGATGGGCGGTCTGGCGATGACGTTGTGTGCCTTCTGGAAAAGCGTATGAGGCGATAATACCTGTGTCTCGAGCAATTTCTGGGCCAAGGCTCAGAGGGGAACCGTTTTGAATCAAAAGTAATAACTCAAAAGGGTATTGCCGGTTCTGAAGTGTTGGCTTCCGATGCGATGAGACGGGGGCTACGGTCTTCGGGTCTGCTCGATGTCATTTGGGATGACGGCGGAGGGGGCGGCCCTATCCAGATTGGCGAGTGTGCCGAGACAAAAGCGCCAGTGCCTCCAGCCACGGCTGCACTCGGTCGTAAAAGGGCCGATTCCAGAGCAGGGCAGCTCATGGCCCTGCCCCTTTCAGTCAATTGCCGCGGAAACTGCACCATGTTGCCGAGGCCGTTCCCGTGTGTACCCATCGAATGTAGTTTGTAGGTTTGACCCCAGCCTCTTTGATTTTGCAAGAGGGGAGTCAATCCTCTAAAACACCGACCTATGGCATTCTTCGAATGCGCACCTCAATCTCTGGAGTATCCCTGAGGAGATCCACAAGCCTCGATGTATCGGTCTGGCCAAAGTGATAGGGATAAAGGATTTTTGGCTGGAAAGCCTTTGCCGCGTCCGCGACCATTTCCGGTGTCATCGTATAGGGAAGGTTCATCGGCAGAAAGGCGATGTCGATCCCCTTCAGCTCCTTCATTTCGGGAACATTCTCGGTATCACCGGCCACGTAAACTCTTTTGTCACCAAAGGTGATGACGTAACCATTGCCAATGCCCTTCGGGTGAAAGGGTTGGCCATTGTCACGCTTATGAAGGATATTGTATGCAGGGACCGCCTCTATCTTTAGCCCCTCAACCGATTTGACATCTCCGTTGTTCATGACCGTGCCACCCTCAACCTGCTTCGAGCATGTCTTGGTCAAGATCACGAGGGTCTTTTCAGTCCGTACAGTATTCAAAGCCTTCAGATCCAGGTGGTCCCGGTGTTCATGGGTCACCAGAATCATGTCGGCTTTCGGCAGCTTAGCATAATCAGCCAATCGGCTGAATGGGTCCACATGGATGACCTTCCCCCCAAAAGTAAACATCAATGTGCCATGGCCGATAAATGTGATCTTGAGGTTGCCACCAGAGGTTTCGATGATGTCTGTTTCAAACTCCTCTTGAGCAGCCACGACAGCCGTTGAGAAAAGGGCCAAAATACCGACGACGACGAATAACCGATTCATCTGACACCTCCTCGCACAGTTTCTTTCTGAGAGATTTTTGCCTGTTATCAATCAACATTCTAGCCTATTGAATCCAAAAAAATCGATCCAGATGGACACTTTTTTTATCGTTTTCTTGGGTTGACTTGCCATCCAAATAGGAGTCTGTCAACCTGGTTTTTCCATGACCTGATTCATCTTAAGACCAAACAAGAAGAGCAGGGCCGTGAATGGCCCTGCCCTTTCGGGTCAATTGTGGGAGGAACCTTGCGATGAAACCTTCAATTCCTACCGACCTGCCTTGACATTCGCCATACGGGACCCGTAGGCGGCGGTCGTGATGAATCAACCACCGTCGTTTCTGAGTAGAAATATGAAACCTCCTCCACCTGCCGGAGGGGTTTCATCAGCACCCATGTCCGGAGCAGGACCACGAATCCTTGGTTCTCCATCAAAATCTGTGGCCGGCAGAGATGGGGCATTTGCGGTCCCGGCATCGATACAGGGGGAGCCCCCATTGAGGTGGAGGTCCCAGTTCCCTGGATCCGGATCAGAAACATCGACAAACAGGGGATCCTGATCGATGTTATCTCCACGAAAGAGGTTATCTCCTACTTCAATATCAAAGTTGGTATAGTCGTTGTGGTAGAGATTGACCCTTGCTCCCGTCAGATCAACGTCCATATCATCTTGCACATACAAATCACTAAAGGTGCCCGTATTTCCCCAAATTATGTTGTTGTATATATTTGCTATAGCAATGTTTTCCCAGAGTTCGACGAAAAGGCCACCGCCATAAGCAGAATTACCGCTGAAGGTGTTGTTTGTGAGGTTTACCGTTCCAATTTCACAACTAACATGAGCACCACCACCAAAACGCGCGGAATTTCCGCTGAAGATATTGTTTTGAAGAGTGGCTGTTGAGTCATAGAAAGAATTAAGCGAAACACCACCTCCATCCTCCACGGTAGAATTATTTCGAAATGCGTTGCTTGTCAGCATTATCGTCCCAGTATCGGTGGAAACCTGAAGACCACCGGCGTTGTTAGTACCAGCGCCACCCCCAGCAAAATTATCTCTGAAAGTGTTATCCCTTAACGTTACTGTTCCGTTCGTGGAAGAAGCAATCGCACCACCCCCCACCCAGAGGGCGGAATTATTGCTAAAGGAATTGTTTACGAGGGTTACCGTTCCGCTCTCAGAGGAAAAATTAGCACCACCAGCAACACCCGCAGAATTATTGCTGAATGCTGAATCTTCCACTGCGATGTTTGCAGACGTCGTCCAAACAAGAAGCCCCGCCCCACTATTGACGCCGCCTCCGTTACGAAAAGTCATTCCCCTGATCAGGATGTGAGCATCATCATCAGTAATCCCCGTGGTATCAATATTCATCACCTGATCTAAGCCACCTCCATCAAGTACAGTATTTCCCGCACCGGCTCCGACTATGGTGAGGGAATGATTCTCTTCGGGCGGTCCGAGGCTTGGAATATAGGAAAAAGTGCTTCCAGAAGTGTCATATTGCCCCCCCTCAATATTTATGGTGTCGTTTTCGCCGTTGCCAGCCGAGGCGGTGAGTGCATCGCGGAGTTGCGTCGCATTGGTTACATCGAAATCCTCAGCCTGGCTCCTGCCTCCAAAGCCCAGAACCAGAGCTATAACCACAAATAAGCATGCCCTTTTCATATTCAGCCTCCTTCCATCCCTCATGGATGGTTTTGTTCTGTAAAAAAAACAAAAGCCTACTCCTGTCCCTTTAGGTAAGAAGTAGGCTTTTCAGGTCAACGCCAGCTTCCGCTCCGCTTAAGCCTCTTTCAGCCCCCCACCGGCATCAGCAGGAACAGGTCTATCGTAGCACTTTGAAAAACCCTGTCAAGTTTTTTCCCGCAGGCCTTTGGACTTTTCCTGCGGGATTAATGGAGGCTCTGACAAAAAAGACAGGACCCTAGCATGAAACCTTCAATTCCTCCCAACGTCCCCCCCCTTGACATATCTCATGTCAAGACCTGACACCGATTATGCTTTATTCTAGACAAATCACCGAAGAGCCAAGTAAACTGATAGACCAGAACTTGGGTTCTTCTCAAACTGGACTTCGCGGATGCCAACCGCTCCAAAGGACTTATCAAATGATGTCAGATTCACTCAGAAGCGCTTTCAGTGTCTTTTGCATGGGGCTCATGATGCTCTTGGGGGGAGGGTCTGTTTCGTCATGCACAAATCCTTCAGAATCTACTCGAAATAAGAGTTCTAAGCTATCAATATTTAATGTTTTCAAACGTCAAACTGGGTCCGTCTCTTTCGACTCCCCTCCCCGATATACCTATCGGATCGTGAATGCGTATCCTCATGATCCGAATGCCTTTACCCAGGGGTTAGCCTTTGAAGAAGGGCTCTTATACGAGGGAACAGGACTTGCTGGAAAATCAACGCTCCGGAAAGTGGACTTAGAAACCGGACACATTCTGAGAATGCACAAGCTTCCATCTCAGATCTTCGGTGAGGGGGTGACGATTTACCGCAGTAAGCTCATCCAACTCAGTTTACGCTCTCACGTGGGTTTCATATACGACAAGGAAAGCTTTGCGTTACTGGGGGAGTTCAACTATTCAACCGAGGGCTGGGGGATTACGTATGACGGCAGGCGCCTGATTATGAGCGATGGTTCGGCAATCCTCCGCTTCTTGGACCCTGAAACCCTCGTGGAAATCGGGAAGATTGAGGTCTACGACCGGAATAAGCCTGTGACTAGGCTCAATGAACTGGAGTATGTCAGAGGTGAAATCTACGCCAATGTTTGGAGGACAGATCATATCGCAAGAATCTCACCCCAGACCGGCCAGGTCTTGGGATGGATAGACCTCAAAGGGCTTATGCGTGGTGAAAAGCAAAATGGCCAGGCTGGTGTCCTGAATGGAATTGCCTACGACCCAAAGCATGACCGTTTGTTTGTGACTGGCAAATTGTGGCCGAAAGTCTTCGAGGTTGAACTGATTCCTGCAGAGGATTGACAGCGAAAATCTATGGCAATCAGGATCCGTTCCTGAATTCAGACCAGACAGACCCCCTCCCCTCAGCTCCCAGTCTGCCTGCCACGAGGCAGCTTTTTTCCGCCCCGCTGGTGTTGATTCGCGGGTGAAATATTATAGGAACTGGCTCCCGCCTGAAAGCGCTGTAGCGTCTGAAAGTAAACGGATTGGATCAGAACATGGGCAGGCCAAAATGATTCGATCGATCTCGAATAGGGATTTGCCATCCTCCCCCACTCTGTGATATACACAGGATGTTTGTTCGTGTTCAGCTAAAAGCATGACTCGCAGCTTCTGGAGGAAGTTATGCCAGCAGAGTTCCAGAAGGTGCTGATATATAGCCTCTGGGGGGTTTTGAAATTTCCTTGGAGGCTTTTATTATTGTCTCTCTTCTTTTTTCCCTTTCAGGTTGGTTATATGGTCACACAGGGCGTCAAACGTGAGCTCAACGGTGTCCGCAGTACCGAGCTCAAAGGCTACAACTGCCTCTTGGGGGCGGATGAAGTGGCAAATGTTCACACTCTGAAGTCCTACCGAGAGGTAACAGATACGTTCGTGGACGCTCTCGGGGACGCCGCGCTGGCTGAGCCTAAAAGTATGGTGGACAAGGGACCATTAGAAGCGAGAAGAGGCATTTATGATGCCATCGTCATAGGCTCTGACTCCTGACTCAAGGTAACCTTTTAATCGATGGATGATTTATCGGTGGACTATCCTAGATGAAGTGCCCAAACTGCCAGTTTGACAATCGTGAAG
>CAYFYO010000012.1:0-57255 GCA_964347335.1 uncultured Thermodesulfobacteriota bacterium | reverse complement strand
ATGGAGCTTCTGAGGTTGAAGAAACGTCTGGTTATGGCCCGGCGAGGGCATAAGCTTCTCAAGGACAAACAGGATGAACTCATGCGTCAGTTCATGGAATTGATCCGCGATCTCAAGGAACTTCGGGCGGCCGTTGAAAAGTCGATGGAGGAGGCTTTCCGACGGTTTCTCTTTGTGTCCGCCTCTATGTCAAGAGAATCTCTTGAGGAGGCCGTGGGATTTCCCAGTAAGCGCATTAGACTCTCTGCCTCCCAGAGAATGATATTGAACATCAGTGTTCCCGAGTTAGAACCCACGGTCGAGGGGGAGATTCAATGCTATGGCCTCGCCACAACCCCCGGGGATCTGGATGCCTCTCTTCTGGCCTTGAATCAGGTGCTTGAGGAGATGATCAGGCTCGCCCAGAAGGAAAAGTGGATGGAACTGATGGCAGAGGAGCTCGTAAGTACCCGGAGGCGCGTGAATGCTCTGGAGTACGTCTTCATTCCGAACCTGGAAGAAACGATCACCTACATCACAATGAAACTCTCCGAAATCGAGCGGTCCAACTTTTCTCGCCTCATGAAGGTTAAGGAAATCGTGCGGGCCCACTGACCACTCCCAGCAGAAAATGTGTCGCCTGGTGAACCTTCCCGGCTCGGTCAGTCGAACCACAAGGGAGGGTAGGAGGCAGAAGCCAGGAGTCAGAATAGACGAAACATAAATGCCAAGCCAAGGGCTTGCCGATTCGCCCAGGAATTCTTGTAATTACCTGGAAGCGTATTTTACCTGAATAGATAACGGATAGGCGGATCGAAAGATTTTCCCGTGTCTGAATTGGCGGGTTCGTCCGATTCTTGGCCTCCCAGGAAGATCTTTAATAGATCATCAGACGGAAAGACGAAATTGATGAGGATTTCGGCGAAACACCAAACCTTGAGGCGTACTTTGCAATTGGCTTTTCATTCTGACTTCTGACTTCTGACTTCTGTCTTCTGTCTGATCCTGAGTATCTCTTCGAGAACCCCCCGAGCTTCCCACACGTCTTTGAGGCGGATTGTTGCCGATGTCTTTCCATCCCCGACCAGAATCGACAGATCCTGACGACTCAGGCTCCGAAACATGTCCTCATCCGTTCGATCGTCCCCCATAGCGAGGACCGGAACATTGCTGAAGCCCAGCATCTGTAAGACCCGGTGAAGGGCTTTTCCCTTATTGAGACCCTGGGGTCTGACCTCTTTTACATATTTACCCTCCAAGACCTCGTAAGCCTCATTGTCTTCTTTCCACTGGCTAACAAGATCCTCAAAGTGACTCAGGAGATCCGACCGACAATGATGACTCACCAGACGATAGTGGAAGGCTACTGAGGTGCCCTTGTTCTCGATAATCACGCCTGGGGTATTCTCAAACCTTTTTTCCAGTTCTTTTCTGAGGACCGCCAGACGCGCTTCACCCCTCGAGGGAGAAGACAAAGGCTTCCAGAGGCCATTGCGCCTCCATTCTGCCCCATGGGAAGCCACGATGGTAATCCTGTTGTTCCGAATCCACCGTTCCATATCCTGAGGGTTCCGACCGGTCAGGATGATCACCATGTCTCCCAGGGCCAACCTTTGAAGCAGACTCAATAAATCTGAATCGGGGCGGGCCTCCTCGGGTCTTTGGCAAATCGGAACCAGAGTTCCGTCATAATCAAGAGCGAAGGTCAGCATGCGGGCCCTCAGTCCGGGCCAGTCTCTAATTCCAGGAGGGAGAATATCCTTCACGGAATCCCTCCAGACCGGAGTTTGAGTCTACCGGCAGCCTTAAGGAAGGAATCAACCCAGCGAAATACGTTATTTCGCTGGACTTCACGGCGGAGCTGAGACATCCGACGTTGCTGTTCGGCCCGGGGCATCTGATAGGCCTCAAAGAGCTGATCGGCTACGTGTTCCACATTATACGGATTTACAAGAAGGGCGCCTCTCCGAAGCGTGAGAGCGGCCCCTGCGAATTCGCTGAGAATTAAAACACCAATGTTTTCAACGCATGAAGCGCAGTATTCCTTTGCCACGAGATTCATCCCGTCTTTTAGGGGGGTGATGAGGGCAATTTCCGAGGTCCGATAGTAACTCACCAGCTCGAGCCGTGAGAGGCTCCGGTAGATGTAATGGATGGGAATCCAGCCAGCTCGCGTGTATTGTCCGTTAATGCGGCCAACGGTTCTGTCGATGTTTTCTTTCATGAGCTGATATTCGGGCACGTCGGTTCGACTGGGAACGGCAATTTGGACCAGCGTGACCTTCCCCCGAATCTGTGGGTATTTTTCCAGAAGAACCTCGAAGGCCTCGAGACGCTCCGGGATTCCCTTCGTATAGTCCAGGCGGTCGACACCGAGAACGAGCTTCCTGTCTGGCAACCTCTCATGGATCAGCCAGGCTCTCTCCGCCACATCGTCGGAGGCCGCCAGATGATTAAAGGCGTCATAGTCGATACTGATCGGAAAGGCCCCTAGACGTATTGATTTGCCTTCATGGGCAATCCGCTGATTCCGGGGATCGCCCTTGACTCTGATGGTCGGGAAACAGGCTCTCACACATTGGATGA
This sequence comes from uncultured Thermodesulfobacteriota bacterium, assembly GCA_964347335.1. Taxonomy (GTDB): domain Bacteria; phylum Desulfobacterota; class BSN033; order WVXP01; family WVXP01; genus WVXP01. The sequence goes on along the minus strand of CAYFYO010000012.1, from coordinate 54,690 downwards.
AGTTTCTGCGATCCCGTTCCGTTTGAAAACCGAGAAGATTGTAGGCCAAAAGCGCATGGATGATCTCGCTTCGCCATGGGAGCCTCATGAAGAGATCCCATGGAGGAAAGGGAATGTGCAAGAAAAAAGCCTTCTTTACCCTGACCCCGGCTTCTTCCAGATATCGGCCCACCAGCAGGAGGTGGTAGTCATGGACCCATATCAGATCATAGGTGTTGGCCTCTGAGGCAACGACCTGCCCGAATTTTCGGTTGACCTCCCGATAGGTGTTCCAATTTTCCCGACTGAAGCGACAGTGGCCTAGCAAGTCATGAAACAGCGGCCATAGGGTCTCATTGCTGAATCCATGATAATGCCCTGCCACCTCTTGCGCGGTCAACGAAATCGGTTTGAGTCGGTAGCCAATACTGCGAGAGTGCTCATCCAGGACACGCCTTCGAGCCCCACCGAAGGGGTCTCCGTCCCAACCGATCCAGATTCCCCCTCGATCCCTCAATGCGGGTGCCAGTGCGGTCACGAGGCCGCCGCTTCCGGCTTTGACCGAAACCTTTCCATCCTCTCTTGAGATTCGTATCGGGAGTCTGTTGGAGACGATGAGAATCTTCCCACCCGGCGATCTCATTGGATCGAACCCCCTCTTTTCGGACACATAGAAAGCCGTTCCAAATGCGAACAAACCATACTATCAGCCACTCTGGGAACAGTCAAATTTCATTGCCAAACTCACAAGGCCACGCCAAAGGGTGTGCTTCGTCATCGATGGATGATGGGTTTCAAAAAGTCTTCGTAGTGGAAAGTCCGGGCAGGTAGAATGGTAAGCACGAGGCACCAAATTCGAGGACGAATTCGAAATCCAAATTCTCCGATGTCCCAGACATAGCTCTCGGAAATACTTTGCCGAGACACATGGGTCCCCTGATTTTGTGTTTTGGTCATTCGAAATCGTTTCGGGTTTTGACATTCGAATTTCGGATTTACGTCAAATTTGGCTGCCCGTTGAAATGCGCTCCTCTGGAATGTTAATCCCAGGAAGGAAGTTATCGTGACCGCCCTTATTACCATGCCCATGATGTCAGTCACCTGTGAGACATCATCCCTTTATGGCCCCACGTAGATAACCACTCCTGATGTATCGCTGGAGTGAATAGGTCACAATGACAACCGGTATGGTGACGATGGTTGCATAGGTGGAAGAGAGGAACCAGCCGCCTCGGCTGACATAATAGTAGACCATCAGGGGAAGCGTTTTGTCGGCCAGACACAGATAGGTGGCGAAGATGAATTCATCCCAGGATCCGAGAAACGAAAAAATCAAAGCCACACCGATGCCCGGTTTGGCCAGAGGAAGAACCACGTGGATCAGGCTTTTGACTTTGGTGGCCCCGTCCACGAAAGCGGCCTCCTCCAAATCCTGAGGGATGGCTTTGAACGTGCCCACAAGCACCCAGGCAGCAATGGGAAGCACACGGACCATGTGGGCGAGAATGAGTCCCATGTCCGTGTCGAAGAGCCCTCTCTTGATGAAGCTGATACTGATGGGGAGAGCCACACCGACCTCGGGGAACATTCGGGTCAGAAAGATCCCGATGAGAAACACATGGGCCGTATTTCTATGAAATCGAGAAAGGCCATATGCCGCAGGAATTGACAGGAGAAGAGAGAAAAGCGCGGTCATGAAGGCAACGGTCATGCTTTTCCTGAGCGGGGGCCAGATATTGCCTGAAGCAAACACCTCTGTCCAGTGTCTCGCGGTCAAACGGGGGGAGAAGAAATTCGGTTGCTGAACCAGAATATCCTGGGGGTCGCTGAGAGAGATCTTGACCATCAGGTAGACGGGGATCAGCCACAGCGTCGTAAGGGCGAGAAGAAGTGCCATAACGAGAGAAATGCGAAAGAAGTGCTTTTCGGGATTCAATAAGCGACCTCCTTGGTCCCGGCGATCCTAAGGTAACCGATGACGGTCAAGAGAATCATGATGAGGAGAATGGTTCCAGCCGCTGCGGACGTATGGATATTGATCGCTTCGGCGTACTCAAAATAGGCGTAGGTGGACATAACAGGCTCGGTTCGACCAACGAGTATCAAGGGGAGTTCAAAGATTCTGAACGCGTCGATTCCTCTGATGATGAGTGCCATGGTGATAGAGGGCCTGAGGAGGGGAAGAGTGATTTTCCAGAATTCCTTCCAGCGGCTTGCGCCATCGATTCTCGCCGATTCGTAAAGCTCGGAAGGGATGGCTTCGATTCCGGCCAAAAGGATCAGCATGACTAGGGGGGTCACCTTCCACATATCGGCGGTAACAATGCTCATCAGGGTAATTATTCCCCCTTTTGTCCAATCGTAGGGCACATGAAGTAAGCCGATCTGAAGCAGGGTTTCATTTAGAAGTCCAGAGGTATCAAAAACGTAACGCATATTGGCGGCTGCGACGATGGTTGGGACGCCGAGAGAGATGAGAAGAATTGCCCGAAAGACACCTCGTCCCCTGAAATTCTGACTGAGGATCAGTGCCATGATCATTCCGAGACACAATTCCAGAGAGAGGCCAACGAGGGTGATGAACACCGTATTGAAAAGGGCCCGTTTGAACTGGAAATGGGAAATGATTTCGGCATAGTGCTGAAAGGTCAATGTTTTTGAAGAGGGATCAACCATACTGAGATAGATGGCGTAGAGAACAGGAAGCACGGTGAGCAGAAGAATGTAGCTGATGAGGGGAAGGGTTAAGCAAATCTCAAATCCCTTTTTTCTAAGAAAATCAAGGCTGTCTCTGTTAATCATGAGATGGTCGTCGCCAAAAGCGCTAATCTTCCTCGCAGGCTCATATTGTCAGTTGTCCATCGTCAGTTGCAGTGGATGACCGCTTTGAGTGCCTCGGTTCAGAAGCCCAGGCCTTTATCTGTACTTTTCCTTGATGGATTCCATTTTTTCGTGGTATTCGTCTAACGTCGGTTTGGCCGGGGCACTTTTGATGACAATTCTCACGAAGGCCTCGGAGAAGAGCTTGTTGAACTCCGTCCAATAGGGAACATTTTCTCGGAGGATTCCGTACTGAAGGGCTTCACCGACGGCTTCAAATTGGGGTTCCATCCAGTCCGGCACCTGACCGTAAGCGTCGCTCCGAATCGAAGGCCAACCGAGATGGGTCGCGAGTTTTTCCTGGACCACCTTGGTCTGCATATATCGAACAAAGGCAAGTGCCAAGGTCCGATTCGGGGATCCAACCGGTAGCCCGAGGACTTCTCCGCCAATAACATGGGCCCGGCGCACCGGGCCGGAAAAACCTCCGTAGACCGCAATATTGGTTTTCCCGTAATCTTTGATGAGCAGTCTATATCCAAAAGGCCAATTCTGCATGAGGTAACAGGCCTCTCTTGCGAGATAATCATTCGAGGTGTCATACTTGGCCTTCCGGGAGTCGGGGGAGACGTACTTCCAGAGACTCTGGATAAAACTGAAGGTATTGACCGTTCCCGGATCATTAAAGCTCAGAGGGTTGCCGCCTGCCGACGCGATGAATTCATACATCTGGGTTGTGGTCGGGGTACCTCCAGCGGCCTTGATGAGGACCCGACCGATCCCCTCACGATCGTAGAATGTTTTGGCGACAGCGTACAGCTCGTTCCACGTCCGAGGAGGGTCCAGGCCATACGCTTCGAATTTGTCTTGATTATAGTAGACAATCTGGATGTTTGGACGGTACGGCATAAAGTAGAGCCTGCCATGAAATCTTCCGGCTTCGATTAACGCCGGAAAGACCTCTTTGGGGATCTCCTTTTCCTCAGCGGAGAGATCCTGAACAAGGCCTTTCTTTACAAGAATGGCCAGTTGCATGTTGTCCTGCCCGAAAACATCGATGTTCATTTTGCCACCGATCCGCAGGGCCTCGAGGAGCTTGGGGAGGTGCTCCTGAGAAACTTGAATGGCTTCAACCTGGCATTGACATTTCTTTTCAAAGGGAGAGAGGATCTCCTGACGCATGACCCGCCACTCGCTCTCGGTTAAACTGAAGGTCACACGAAGGGTCGGCTTGGCGAGGACCTCTGAAATCCAGGCTAAAATGGTCATAAACAACATCACGGTGAGAACCTGGATTGTTCTTGCCATATCGGTCTCCCTCTGATCAAGGTGCGAGGTGTTTCTCCACCAGAAACCTGTCTGCCCCTTTGACAATGCCATCAATGGTTCGAAGAATTTTGTCGGGCAATGGCTCAGGCTCATGAGTCTCAAGTATCTCAATGGCCTTTTGAGTCACGGTCTCCCCATAGCTCTTGCTTCCCTTTTTCATCCACGTTTCAGGGTTATCACGGTTTAAGAATTTTGGGCGCCAATGCTCTTCACGGTGGAGTTCTAAGGTCTGTTCTTCTGTCAAGAAATTCCCACCCGGCCCGACTCGCCGGATGACCTCCATTCCGATTCGATCCCGACTGATGTTGAAGCCCCGGAGGATCCGCTTGACGTAGCTAATGATCTCACTGCACATGACGATGGCGGCCGGAGATCCAGTCAGTCCTTGCCCAAGGTAGCCAACATCGTGGATCAGATTGGTTCCATCGAGAGCAGCCATGAGAATCGAAACGGCCGATTCCATCGCGGCCTGTTGATCCAAGGAATGGGCATCACTGCAGCCAGCTGTTCCCCACATGGGAATGCCATAGTAATGATAGAGATCGGCGTAGGCTGAATGGCTCAACCGTAACTCGGGGGCCCCGTAGACAACTGTTGAGGTTAGCATATCCATCGGTGGAGTCGCTAAACCGGAGATAATCGGAGCGCCTTTGGCTCGGAGCTGATGCAGGACGATCCCGCTCAGGGCCTCAGCATTGGCAACCACGATGGCCCCGGCAAGGGTTACGGGTCCGCTCCCACCTGAAAGTAGCGCTGGGGTGTAGTTAACAGGAATTCCTTTATCAGCACAGAGGAAGAGCTTCCTCAGTGCTCCGCGAGAATGGGAAAGGGGGCTCGTGGGCTCAGAATAATGGATCAGAAATGGCTTTTCTCTGAGCCGCTCTTCCCCACCAGCAACCACGGCAGCAATGTCGATAATGACCGAAAGGTCCTCCTGCCCAGCAGCAGTGAAGAAGATTGGCTTGATCGAATTTTCCAGAAGAGCCCGGAAGCACTCGATATACATCAGATTGGTCGGAACATCCTGGGGCAGCGCGAAAGAGGCGATGAAATCGATGTCATCAAGATAATCGGCCGTCTTTGCCGCATTAACCACATCCTGGAGCTGGGAAGGTCTCAGCTTGGCCGTCCTCAGATCGTAGGTATTGATCAGGTCAGTTCCTAGACCGAAATGGATTTTGTTCCCTTCGAGGTGCATCGTTTCTTTTCCGATCCGATTGTAGACAGTGATACGGGAGGGGGCACTTCGAATGCATTCCTCGACAAGCCAGTTGGGTATCCGCACCACATCATCCAACACCCGACATCCAACATCTCTCAGCAATTCTCGGCCTGCCTTCTCGAGAACTCGAACCCCGACGGTCTCCAGGACTTCGAGAGTGGCCCGATGGATCTCCTGAATCTGATCCTCTGTCAGAAGGCTATAGGACGGGACACACTGAGATTTGAAGCTTGAATTCATATGCCTCTCCCGATTTGCTTCCCCCCATTTTGGTTCTCGACAAGCCTCCGCTTACCCGTAAAGTCTAACATCATCCCCTATAAAGCAAAACCCTCATGGCTTCTCTCCAAACGAGAGGAGAAGAAAAATACCCTGAACTCCCATTCCTGGTTTCCCCCACTGTTCCGTGGCATTGTCCACCCAGACAGTGATCGGGTATCCAATTCGAATACTCATGTATCCGGTACAAGATGGGAGCGAAGGGCCTTCGCGCCCTTTCGAAGGGGAGTCCTGATGATCTACGTTTTCTGTTGTTGACCTTTCAAGTCTGCTCAGGAGGGGTGCAGAGGAGGGTCTCATCCTTCAGAACGGTTCCAAAATGCTCAACCACCTCTTTGACCGTGAGACGACGCTTCTCCTCGCCTTGAACATCGAATTTCACCTTTCCCTCGTGAAGCATGATCATCCGATTTCCGTAATTGATGGCCTGCTGCATGTTATGGGTTACCATGATGGTGGTCAGGTGGTTTTCGCCAATGATCTTCCTGGTGAGTTCGATGACGTTGCTGGCAGTCTTGGGATCCAGGGCAGCAGTGTGCTCATCGAGGAGGAGTACCTTCGGCACGGAGATTGTCGCCATCAGGAGGGTCAGCGATTGCCGCTGCCCACCGGAAAGCAACGACACCGAGTCTTTTAATCGATTCTCAAGACCAAGGCCCAGCACTCTCAGCGTCTCTCGATACGTGTGCCTCTGCCTCTTGGTGACACCCCATCTGAGTCCTCTCAGTTTACCTCGCAGTTCAGCCATGGCCAGGTTTTCCTCAATGGTCATGGAGGCTGCGGTCCCCAAAAGAGGATCCTGAAATATGCGTCCCAAGTATTTGGCGCGGCGGTGTTCGGGAAGGTTATTCACATTCTTTCCGTCGATGAAGACGTCCCCGCTGTCTGGCATGCAGGTACCGGCGATGAGATTCAGGAGTGTGGTTTTTCCCGCGCCGTTGCTTCCAATGATCGTGACGAAATCGCCCTTATCGATATGGAGGCTGACATCGTCTACGGCCAACTTCTCATCGATCGTGCCCCTGTTGAAAATCTTTATGAGCCTTTCTAGGCGAATCATATGAGACCTTTTACGAAAAGTCCGGCCTAAACGCCCCTGAGATGGAGTTTTTCGCGTGCGCCCTTCCTTAGAGCCGGAAGACCGAGTGCGACGATGACCATCACCCCTGTTGCCATTTTTAAATCCGTTGGAGCGAGACCGAGACGAAGGCCGACAGCGATGATGAACCGGTAAACGACCGACCCAACAATCGCGGCAAGAGTCATTCTCTCGACAGTTTTCTTCCCGATAAGGGTTTCCCCGATAATAATCGCCGCTAAACCCGCTACGATCATCCCGATTCCCATGCCAACGTCCGAGAACCCCTGGTCCTGAGCGACGAGGCATCCAGAGAGAGCGACAAAGGCATTGGAGAGGCCCAGACCAAAAACGGTGAGGTTGTCCGTATTGGCGCCCAGGGTTCGGATCATCTGTTCGTTGTCACCTGTGGCCCTCATCGCCAAGCCCATCTGTGTATGCAGGTATAGGTCGGTTAACAGCTTAAAGAGCAGTGTAACGCCCACGAAGAATAGGATGATGGGAATGAAACGGTTCACCTCGAGATTCTCCAGAGGCGTCAACACCGTCTCCACCGTCAGGAGTTGGATGTTTGACCGGCCCATAACCCTCAGGTTTACCGAGTAGAGGATGATCATCATCAGAATGCCAGCGAGCAGGCTATTGATCTTCAGTCGTGTGTTGAGTAGCCCGGTGCAGCAGCCAGCCAGAAAGCCAGCCACGATTGCCATGATAACGCCAATGAGAGGATGCCATCCCTCTGTTATCAGCCTGGAAACGACCGCTGCGCCCAGGACAAAACTCCCATCCACCGTGAGGTCGGGAAAGGCAAGAACCCGGAAGCTTATGACAATTCCAAGCGCCACGAGGGCAAAGGCAAACCCCTGCTCGAGGGAGATCGGAATCGTTCTGAGGAATCCTTCAAAAATCATCATGGTCCCAAAAGAAAGGGGAAATGGGACCGACCCCATCCCCCCTTTTCTATCCAAAAAGACTAGTCACCCTTGATCACATTTCCGTTTTCATCCCATAACTTGTCCGCAGCCTTTTGGAGCAGAATACTTGGGAGTTTTACTTTCTGTTCTTTGGCGTGTTTCAGGTTAACCCACAGGCTAAATCCTGAGGCCATTCCCGCGGGAACCTCTCCCGGGTCCTCACCCTTAAGGATCCTCGCCGCCTTCTTTCCGGCCGTGTAGCCGACCATGAAATAGTCAAGCCCGTAGGCGGCTATTGCCCCGCGGGGGACACTGTCTCTGTCCCCGGCGAAAAGGGGAATATCGTTTTCGTTGCAGACTTTTGCAATGCTCTCGAAGGCCGCTACACTGGTATTGTCGGAGGTGAAATGAATTGCGTCCACCCGCCCCACCAGAGACTGGGCAGCTTGCATCACCTCCGCGCTGCTCGACACGTGAGCTTCAATGAGCTTCCCGCCCATGGCCTCGATGGTCTCTTTCATCTCTTTGATGTGAAAAGTTACGTTGACGTCTCCGGGATTGTAGATCGTTCCCCACCGTTTTGCGGAAGGGACGAAATCTTGATACATCTTCTGTTGGAGCTCGACCGGCCACCGATCGCTGACACCGGTCACGTGAGTTCCGGTTCGACCGAGTCTTGGGATGAGGCCGGTCTGGACCGGATCGGTGACTGACGAGAATACGATGGGGATGCCTTTGACAACCTTGACGGCCGCCTGGGCCGACGGTGTCGAGATGGCGTGGACGAGATCGACTTTGTCGTCGAAGAACTTTTGGGCGATCGTGTAGCAATTGGGCTGCTCTCCCTGAGCATTCTGACGATCAAAAACGACATCCTTCCCCTCAATGAATCCTTCTTCCTCGAGTGCCTTTTTGAATCCCTTGGAATCATTGTCCAGCGCTGGGTGAGAGACGATCTGGGTCTCTCCGATACGGATCATCTCTGAGTGACCGTCTTCAACAAATAGGACCCCACATAGGCCCAGCGACACAACAACGGCGAGAATTATTTTTCCCCACTTCATGGTTTCACCTCCTTGCGATTGGGAAAAGAACAGATATTTCACCTCCTTTCCTGGCTCTTTGTCCTCTGGAACAAGGCTAAATTAGCACAGAGGCCTAACCATGTCAAAGAATTTGAAGGAGGAGTTCCCTGAGTTTCGGGTCCCTTTGTCCCTTCGCCTTTCTTGCTCTTGCAGTGACCCTATTCCCGCCGTTGGCTGGACAGGTGGGAAAATCTGGGGAAAGTCGGAAGAGGGAAGTTACTTGACCAGGTGGGTTTCCAGATCAGGTCTTGATGTTCAGTAAGGTTCCGAGCATCTCGCTTTGAGTCTTCAGGCTGTTCATGTTGGCCTTGAATTGGACCGACGCGAGCAGGTCCATGACAAATTCAGTTGCAAGGTCCACGTTCGCGCTTTCCAGACTCTCCTGAACCAGGATGCCCGTGCCAGGTGAGCCAGGAGGTCCACTCGCAGGAGGACCAGAAGCGGGGCTCTGAACGAGCAGGTTATCACCGATGGCGATGAGGCCTGAGGGATTTCGGAACGTGGCGATCTCAATCTGGCCCAGGGTCCGGGTCTTCCCATCGATAGTGGCCCGGACTTCTCCGTTGGGGCTAATCATGAGTCGCGACGCATTAAGAGGAACCGTAATCGTCGGCAACGTACGGAAGCCTGAGGGAGTCGAAAGTTGTCCTTTTGCGTCTATAGTGAGCGAACAGCACCGTGAATAGGCAACGGTTCCATCATCCCTCTCGAGCCGAAAGAAACCCTCGCCGTCGATGGCGAGGTCTAAAGGCCGCCCCGTATGGATCAATGGTCCCTGCGAATCTGTCCTCAGGGCTCGCGCTCCATCGACCCCGCCGGCACGGTTTTCCCGAACCACGGGGCGACGGGCTTTGTACCCGGGAGTTCCTACATTCGCCACATTGTGTGAGGTGACGGCGTGACGCCAGAGGCTTGAGACAATTCCCGATATAGAAGCAAAGATACCAGATGTCATTGACAGACCGTCGTGTGGAGATTCCTCTATAGGATTAGTCGGAACTTTTGTGAAATACTTTAGGCTTATTTCCGAAGTTCTCAAAGCATGAAGCCGATGATTTGCAAACTCACCGATTATCGAGATTATGATTAATGGGCAAGTTCATTCAGGAGAGATAACACCTTTCAGGAGTTATCATTGGCTTTATTGACATCTCACCGGTCACTCAAAATCCAGAAACGAAGGTTCATCGGAAGGTTTGCGGATTTCTCGAACCTTCAAGTTTTTTATTTGTAGGGTATTGAAATGTTGCTGAGAAGCAATTTGTAATACTTGAAAAGTGTGATATAAGTATTTGGAAGTTACAATACGATAAGATTGCTAAAAAAGGAGGAAGAGAGGATGGCAAAGAGCTTGGTTGAGATGGCAGCAGAAATCATCGCAGCTCAGGCTTCTCAGAGCCGAATGACACCAGATGAGATCACAGAGGGCTTGCGGAAAACCTATGAGGCCCTGCAGCGAATTCAGTCTCGAGAAGAGGGGCTGCCAGAGGCTGTTCCAGAAAAACTACCGAGACCCACGCCGTCGGCCTCGATTCAGAGAAACAAGATCATCTGCCTCGAGTGTCGCAGAGAATTCAAGCAGTTGTCTAAACGTCACCTGGCCTCTCACGGGCTGACTCCAAAATCCTACAAGCAGAAGTACGGAATCCGTTTGGGTACGGCACTCACTGCAAAATCTCTATCAGCGAGACGGAGAAAGATGGCGAAAGAGCGAGGTCTCGGCGAAAAATTAGCCCAGGCTCGCAAAAAAAGGCTACGAAAAAAGTAGAACCCTCGGAGCCATGCCCGGTGAGAAGGTTTGAGATCGTCGAGGTGGAGTGCTATGCTGGATACAAAGGTAACGAGACCCCCCGGGCTTTTTTCCGCGACGGTCGGAGAATCGAGGTGGCAGAGATTATGGACCGCTGGTATGAAGGGGGAATCTCAAGGAGAGCGGTCCATCAGGACTACTATCGGGTTTTGACAGCAGACGGCGAGATGGTCATCCTCCGATACAACCATGTCTTTCAGCGATGGTCTCTGATGCGAACTTCTTGACGGGAGATCTCCGCAGCCGTTTTGAACACCGGTCCTCTTAATCCTTCAGCCTATCTGGTTATCACCCGGGAAACGGACATCTCTTCGTCGGGAGGCGTCAGGGCCACCGATAGGCAGACGGTCTCCGATTCCTCAAGGAAGGGATCTGTTCTCTAATTCGTTTCATCCCTTCCAAATCGAGATCTGCCACCAGGCTGGTTTCACCCTCAGATGCCTGAGCCAGGACCGTTCCCCAGGGATCAATGATCAAGCTGTGGCCCCAGCAACGGTAGAGGGGTTTGTGGCCAATTTGCGCCGGGGCCAGCATGAAGAGTTGGTTTTCAATCGCCCGTGCCCTGAGGAGGGGCTCCCAATGGTCCCTACCAGTTAGGTCGGTGAACATTGACGGGACGAAGACGAACTGGGCGCCTCTCAATGCGAGGATGCGATAGATCTCACAAAACCTTAGGTCATAGCAGATACTCAAACCGATTGTGCCGATTGATGTTGGACAGGTGACAATTTCCTCACCGGGTTCACGGATCGTTGACTCGGTCATGGCTGGTCCACCCGCCACGTCGACATCAAAGAGATGGATCTTCCGATACCGACCGATGATATTCCCCTGAGGGTCAAAGAGGGCCGTTGTGTTAAAGAGCTTGTCTCTTCCTTCGATCTTTTCGAGGATGCTTCCTCCGTGAAGCCAGATTCCGTGTTTTTTCGCCCATTCTGCCATCTGAGCCGTTGTGGGACCAGGGACGGTCTCAGCCTGCTCCATCTCGTCTTTTTCTTCACCGATGAAATTGAAGTACTCCGGAAGGCCGACAAGCTTGGCGCCTCGTGAAACAGCCTCTGCAAGGAGATTATAGGCCTTCTTCATGTTTCTCCCCTTTTGATCCTGCGAGTCCATCTGGATCACGCCGACCCGTATCGTTCTCATGAGACCCCCCTGAGTTTGGCTTCATTCGATTATACCACGCGACTTTTCCACAAGAGAATCTGGACTTTCTTTCACAGGGTGGAGGGGCACTGCGTGCGGGTTCCACAGAGATCAGGTGTTGGATCAGGCGACAAAGAAATGCGGAGTTCCCGCATTTGAGAAATCGAAAATATTTCAAGAAATCCGTAGCCTGTGGAACTGACCTCTTGAGAAATGGGGCGGTCCTCGTCACGAAATCTCTTGACAGATTTCCTTTTTTTGGTTAAGTAGATGCAGGAATTGCATCATTAGGTGGGATAGAATGAAGACCGTCATGAACAAAATCGGGTTCCTCGCAAGAATGAAAGAAAACAGTCTCGATCTGACGGGGAGGCAGGTTGAGATTGCAGACTACATCATTCACCACTTTGATAAGGCCGCCTTCCTTACGGCGGCCCGCTTGGCTTCCGAAGTTGGGGTGAGTGAGTCCACGGTCATTCGTTTTGCAAACTCCCTTGGCTACGATGGATATCCGGAATTCCAGCAGCACCTTCAGCGGATCATTCGAGAAGAGTTGACCGCCGCTGAGCGTCTTCAGGTCTCTCTCGACTCAGCAACGAAAAACGACTTCTTCAGTCGGATATTCGTCCAGGAAATGGAGAATATGCGGGGCCTGTTCAATCGATTGCCTAGAGAGGAACTCAGAACGGTCGCCGATGCCATCTTCAAAGCCGACCGTGTATTCGTGACAGGAATTCGGGCGGCGAGATGCCTGGCTCAGCACTTTGCATTTCAGCTCGGACGAATACACGAGAATGTGGTTGAGGTGAGTTCTGCCCAACAAGAGACCTGGGACTTCATTAAGGGCGGGACCCGGAACGATCTCCTTTTTGCCATTGCTTTTCCGCGGTACCCTCGTGAAACGGTTGAGTTGGTCGATTTTGCCCTTCGATTGAATATGCAAGTCACGGGGCTCACCGACCGCATGGCCTCACCCATAGCCAGACGCTGTCGACCGATCTTACTTGCTCCTGTTGAGATGGTTACCTTTGTCGATCTCTATTCCGGACCTCTTGCGGTCCTTTCGTCCCTGGTAGCTGAAGTGGCCTTCCGGAACGAGGGAAAAGCCTTTGGCTATCTCCAAAAGTTTGAGGACTTTGCGAGACAGATGAGAGTCTTTCATAGAGAGTGACAGAGAAGTCATGACGGGGTGAGATCATCGGCCAGATCCAGGGGAGTATGGTAGACTTTAAGAGAGGGCCTGGTTTTTGGGAAAACGGGATAACGAAATGAACCTTACAAGTACGACAGCAGGGCAGAGGGAGACCTCGTGAACAATGGCGAAGAAGAAGGGAGCTTCGTTGAAGAGAAGAGAGAATCCCTCAGTTACCCGTAATCGCTCCGGAGAATTGAGACCTCCTCGACGCCGGGTTCGGCCAAAGGGAAAGGACAGGGAATTTCGGATCGATATCTATAGGGCCTGGTGCAAGGCCTGCGGGATTTGTGTGGCCTTCTGTCCGACCCGTGTATTTAGCCAGGGGGATGAGGGATATCCGCAAGTCATGAACCGAGAGGCGTGCATCGGCTGTGGGTGGTGCGAGATCCATTGCCCAGATTTCGCCATTACGGTGCGAGAGAAAAAAACCAGAGCAAAATCTAGCTAGAATTCTCAGATAAGGCGGAGGGTCGGCAGGAACAGCGATGGATGGAGAAACAGAAAACAGCGGACGGGAAGTTCTTCTTCAGGGGAATGAGGCTGTGGCTGAGGCTGCCCTGGCCGCGGGGTGTCGCTTTTTTGCAGGCTATCCGATAACACCAGCCACGGAAATCTCAGAGGTTCTCTCTGTCAAACTCCCCGAGCTGGATGGCACTTTTATCCAAATGGAAGATGAGATCGCCAGCATGGGTGCCATTATTGGGGCCTCGTTGGCAGGAGTGAAATCCATGACTGCCACCAGCGGCCCGGGATTCTCCCTCATGCAGGAGAACATCGGCTTTGCCTGCATGGCAGAGGTGCCGTGTGTCGTGGTCAATGTGATGCGCGGCGGCCCGAGTACTGGTCTTCCCACGTTCCCGTCTCAGGGTGATGTCATGCAAGCCCGTTGGGGGACCCACGGGGACCATCCTATTATTGTCCTGGCACCGGCTACAGTGCCAGAATGCTTTGATATCACCGTTATGGCTTTCAATTTCTCGGAAAAATATCGGACCCCTGTCATCGTCCTCATGGATGAGGTCGTGGGACACATGAGAGAGAAGATCATCCTGCCCCCCGCTCGAGAAGTGGAAGTGATCAATCGAATCCAGCCAACGATGCCGCCGGAATGGTACATTCCCTATGAAGATACTGCTACAGGGGTGCCACCCATGGGGATCTTTGGATCAGGGTATCGTTACCATGTGACAGGGCTAACCCATGATGTCCGAGGGTTTCCAACGCAGCGGTCCGATGAGATAGACCCGTTTCTGCGGCGCCTTTTTCGGAAGATCACCCAGCACTTCAGCGATATTCAGGTGGGAAAGGCCTTTTTGATGGAAGACGCCGAGATCGCCGTGATTGCCTACGGATCGGTCGCCCGATCTGCCAAACGGGCCGTCAAAGAAGCACGGACGAGGGGGGTTCGTGCAGGTCTTTTTCAACTCATAACGCTGTGGCCCTTCATGCGTAAGGCCGTCGAAGGGATCGCCTCACAGGTCAGAGCCCTGATCGTTCCCGAAATGAATATGGGCCAGATCTCCCGGGAGATCAAGCGGGTGAATCAAGGGAGGACCGTTGTAATGACACTCAATCGAATCGATGGAAACCTCCTCACACCGGATGAGATTTTGGAAAAGGTTTTGGAGGCGAACCAATGAAAGCATCTCATCGCCTGATCTATAAATATCTGCGCCATGACAAGAAGTTTCCCCATGTCTGGTGTCCGGGCTGTGGTATCGGGATCCTCTTGGGCGCACTGATCCGTGCCATTGATCGCGTTGGTTATGAGAAGGACGAAGTTGTTCTCATTTCAGGAATCGGGTGCACGGGCCGCCTCCCCGTCTATGTGGATTTCAATACCCTCCATACCACCCATGGGAGGGCGTTGACCTTTGCAACGGGCGTGAAACTCGCCAATCCGAACCTCAAAGTGATTGTCGTCATGGGCGACGGTGATGCTGTAGCCATCGGAGGAAACCATTTCATTCATGCGGCCCGGAGAAATATCGATCTGACGGCTATCATCCTAAATAACGCGGTCTACGGAATGACCGGAGGGCAGACCTCACCGACGACCCCTTATGGCATGAAGACCACAACAGCGGTCTACAGGAATGTCGAACATGCTTTCCGCATTTCTGAACTGGCAGTGACTGCAGGCGCGACTTTTGTGGGTCGTGGTACGGTTTATCATGCAAGACTCCTGGACCAGCTGATTGAGAAAGCGCTTTTGAAGCAAGGCTTCGGTGTGGTCGAAGTGATTGGTCACTGCCATACCCAGTATGGGAAGATCAACCGCCTCGGCTCGGCTGTCGAAATGATGAAGATGCAGAAAGAAGATGCCATCAAAGTCGAGAATGCCCGCAAAACGGCCCCCGAGGCTCTGGAGGGGAAGATCATTATCGGGGTTTTGGTGGATAAGGAACTCCCAGTATACCAGGAGGAATACGACAAAGTCCGTGCTCGGGCAAAGGGGACGGTCCTTACAGAGGATCTTTAGGGTTGATGGTATGTCGAAAGAAAAGGAGCACACTCGACCACCTGGCGATCGCTATGAAATCCGCCTGAGCGGATCAGGAGGACAAGGTCTGATTCTTGCCGGAATCATTCTCGCCGAGGCCGCGGGCATATACAGTGGGAAATTCGTTGCTCAGACCCAAAGCTACGGTCCAGAGGCGAGAGGCGGAGTGAGCCGATCAGATGTCGTGATCAGCGACGAGGAAATCGACTACCCCAAGGCCATCAGATTGGACCTGCTCCTGGCCATGAATCAGAAGTGTTGTAATCAGTACTTTCCCGATCTTAAGCCTGATGGGATCCTTTTGGCCGATTCCACCTTTGTGTCTGAGGTTCCCATTGACCAAGCAGTCACCATTCCCTTTACGGGAATTGCAAGAGAAAAAGTCGGAAAAGAATTTGTCGCCAATATCGTGTCGCTCGGCGCTTTGACCGAGTTCTGCCCCCTTGTGAGTGCAGAGTCCATGGAAGCCGCGGTCCTTGGCCGAGTTCCCAGGGGAACCGAAGCAGTCAATCGGACGGCCCTGCAGGCAGGCATCGAGGCTGCGACGCGGTTTAAAAAGAAGATGGCAAAGCGAGAGACGATTCCCGGGGATTACGAGTTAGAGGAGGACTAGTCCTCCCCTCAAGTCTTCTCCCAACCCTCATGTCCGCCGATGGACAATTCCAACGCCCTCATGTCCAAACGAGTCATCATCGATACGGATCCTGGCATCGACGACGCCCTCGCACTGATCCTGGCACTCCAATCTCCAGAATTGGAAGTCACCGCCATCACGACGGTGAGTGGTAATGTTCCGGTTGAGGTGGCGACGAGAAATGTTTCCACCGTATTATCATTGCTCTCTCCACGGCGGAGACCTCCCGTTGCGAAGGGATCACCAAAGCCTCTGAGAAAATCTTCGGTTTCTATTACATCCGTGCACGGCGATGATGGTCTGGGGGGGCTCCATCGATATCGGGATTCCTCCGGCCGGCCGCGATATTGTTCGGCGCGGATGACTCTGTCTGGCCGGAGTGCTGCCGATGAGATGCTCTTTCACATCTCACAAAGGCCGGAATCCCATACGCTGATTGCTCTCGGCCCGTTAACAAATATTGCGAAGGCCATTGAACGGGATCGGGCTACGATGGCCAGGTTGAGGGGAATCGTGCTTATGGGAGGTGCAGTGGCTGTTCCGGGCAACGTCACGCCGGCTGCAGAATTCAACGTATTCGTCGATCCGGAGGCTGCCAGTATCGTTTTCAGTGCGGGTATCCCGCTGACCGTGGTTGGGCTCGATGTTACCCGAAAAGTCAGACTCACCCGGGAGACAGTTGAGCGGCAGGTCCTTCCCTGCCAGACACCCATTAGCCAGTTTGTCTGTGACTGTACATCGGAGCTCTTTGCCATTTCTGAGGACCGAGAGGGGGAGCCGAGCTTCCCGCTCCATGATCCTCTTGCCATTGGTGTCGTCATCGATCCTTCTCTTGTTTCGGCAGTACCGATGCATGTCGAGATCGAGACCAAAGGAGAGGTTACCAGGGGGATGACCGTTGCCGATAGGCGCCCCATCGTGCAGAAGCGTAAACGATCACCAAACGCCCAGGTATGTCTCGATGTCGATGCGCATCGGTTCCTTTCCCTCTTCCTGGAGCGAGTATGCGAAAAGTAATCTCTGTATCAGGGGTTACTGGAGCACTAAGGAATCTGCCACGAGGTTTGTCAAGAATTCCACTTTGACCCCGAGGTCGTAACGGTCAGCAAGAAATTTCAACTGGGTATGGCAGTTTTCACAGGCGGTGGCGACGATCGCCGCTCCGGTCTCTTTGATCTGATTCGCCTTGGTCTTTCCCGTCTTTTCTCTGAACTCTTCAGTCTCTTCGTCGAGGGCAACGAGTCCTCCACCTCCACCACAACACCAGTTGTATTCCCTGTTGGGTTTCATTTCCCTGAAGTGGGAGGTCAGGTGGCTTAGAACGTATCTGGGTTCATCGATGATCCCGCTGTTGCGGGCCGATTGGCAAGGATCGTGGTAGGTCATCGTCCCATTCGTACGATCCTTTTGTAGCCTTATTCTGCCTTCCGTGATATATCGGGCAATGACCTCGGATATATGGGAAACCCGAAACGGCTGCTCGCCGATAAGATGCCGCATCACCCGGAAGGCCGTTCCGCACTCACAGATAATCACCTCTTTCACCTTTAGCCTGGTGCCTTCATCAATGATCCTCTTGGCGATCATCTGCGTTTTGGTTGGATGGCCGACGAAAGCGCCGAAGTTGACGGCCTCAAAGAAACTCAATGTCCAGTTTTCCTTGGCTGCGTTGAATATGGCGGCAGCAGGAACAATCGAATGGGCACCGGCCAGAGCCACGTAAAGAATATTCGCTCCTTCCACATCGAGGGGGATGACTTGGTCTGACTCCCCTTTCCATTTCGCAATAACCTCTTTCTCCAGCCGCCTAATCCCCTCGATAAAGGAGTCTTTATAAAGGTCGACGCTCCTTCCTTTTTCAACAGATGCATCGGCGAGCATCGAGAGGACCTCGGGCTCACTCTCGTTACCGATCAGCAGCAACTTGGCAATAGACTGAATCGCCTGTGTATCAATCCCAAAAGGGCAATACATCATACATCTGCGGCACCCGGTGCAGGAATATGCCGCCTGGTAGAGGAGATCCATTGTTTCATCGCTGAGTTCTAACCCCTCAATCAGACTTGGGAAGAGCCTACCCCCTACCGTAAAGTAGCGTTTGTATATCTTCCGAAGGATCTCAGCCCGCCAGGAGGGAGTGTATTCCACCTTAGGCATTGAAGCGTAAGCAAAACACGCCTCATTACATAGACCACATCGTGTGCAGGTGTCCAGATAATAGCGCATAGGCCGGTCCAGCTTTGATCGAAATAGCTCTAGGAGTTTCCTTTTCTTCTTTTCATCCATCGCAGATACCTCTCGTTTTCCCTGCCCAAAGGCAAAGGGGACAGTTACCCTTCTCCAGTGATCTCATCGTCAAACTCGTTGTGGACCAGGGGGGGAGAGGTCAAGTACGGATAACCATCCTTGTCCTAAGCTCACTTCACTCTTTTGATGAGAAAGCGGATGACCTCTGATTCCTGATCCGTCTTCAGGATTTCATTGCCACTGGTGCGGGCCCAGGCAGGAAAATCGGCCAGAGAGCCAGGGTCCGTCGTCACTGCTTCCAGGACCTGCCCCACCTCGATATCCTTGATCCCTTTACTCACCTTGATTACAGGCTGGGGGCAAGGAAGTCCTTTAAGATCCATGGTTTTATCGACTTTGATTTGTTCGCTCATGATATCCTCCTCAACAGCAGTGTTGTCAAATGCACTTGTCGCTTCCCCTCTTACGTCCGCTTTACGAGGTTGGCTGGAAACGTCGCAATCACGTGAACCAGCTTGCTAAATGGAAAATAGATCAGCAAGAGATTGACAAACAGAACGTGAAAGACCAACGCCGATTTAATTGAAGAATCAGCGAGAGCTGGCGAGAAAGCAGGCTTTAGGTTCAATAGACTCTGCACATAGGCTCGATAGTCGTTGGTGTGAACGTTTCCTGCAAAACGCATGTGATTTCCCATCACCACGATCAGAATAAGAAGAATGAGGAGGAGATAGTCTTCAAGAATCGACATCTCCTTGTATGGGGGGGTTAGGCGACGAAGGAGATAGAATGAGAGCGCGACGATAAGCGCAATCCCCATCACGCCGCCGCCCAAAAGGGAGAGCTGATCCATACCGCGCTCCCCGAGGGCGCTCATAAGAGGAGTAAATTCGTGGATGAGCCGGAGGTGTCCGACAAACGCGCCGAGGAGCCCGAGGTGGAAAAGAACCGTAAAAAGCCACATCCATCGGTCATGGGACATCGCGTCCGGAAAGATGAATGAGTCCATGGTCACCTTTAGCCATCGGGTCCCCGAAGAGCGAGGCTTTGGGAACACTCCTGTTCTGAAACGTCCCCTGGGGGCACTCAGCCATTGATAAACGCGGTAGGTCATGCCAGAAAAAAAGATTCCCACTGCCACATACACCATTAAGCCGGCTGCGAGATACGAAAACCAATCCATTGTTGTTCACCCCTGTGACCCAACCAGATTCGGGCACCTTCGTGGTAGAAACCAGACCCTTAACGATACGAATTCATGGTCGACAAAGACGGAGAATTCGAACCCCTGTCGATTGGGTTGAATGTGATTTTCTTCTCTCAAATAAAGAGCTGTACCCGGCTGTTTTTCGCTTGTTCCATAAACGTGGCAACACCGACGTAGTCAAGGCCGGGATAATCGATAAACTCCCCTTGTTTGAATCCCATGAGGCTCATGGACATCTCGCAGATATAAATCTTGACACCCAATTCTGCGGCCATTTCGAGCATCTGGTCCAGAGAGGCAACATTCTTCTTCTTCATCAGAGACTTCATCATGGCGGTTCCCATTCCTGCCATGTTCATGTTTGACAATTTGACCGCATTTCTTCCCTTGGGAAGCATGAAACCGAACATCTTCCCCATAAGGTCCTTTCCTCCGACCTTCTTGCCTGGATCTCTCATCACGGGAGTTCCCCAGAAGGTAAAAAACATCACCACTTCCATCCCCATGGCCGCCGCGCCCGTCGCGATTATGAAAGCGGCCAAAACCTTATCGAGTTCCCCGCTAAAGACGATCATGGAGATTTTGTTCTCCGGCGCGTCCTGGGAAAGCGCTTCCACCTGGGCCTTGAGCTCCGCAATCTGTTTCTGGATCTCCCCATTTGTCGGGATCTTACCGCTTTGCGAGCCCAGATCTCTTTTTTTTGCCATGGTTTCTTCCATCCTCATCCTCCTTTACCGGTGGTTTGACTTTTCGTATCTGTTAATGTTGTTAACAATTAGCCGCAAGGCCATGGATCAACCAAAATCCGATTGCCTTTCCAGGTCAAGACCCTCAGTGAGTATTATACCAATTCTTCCTTAACCGCCTCCATAGAGGATCGAAGCAATTCGAGACGGGACAGGACATCCTTTCGCTCTTCCGTGCCCATTTGGAGAAGGATCTTGCGATGAATGTCTTTCCGAAAGGCGTCTATCGCCTCGGATTTCCTCTGTCCAGCTGGAGTCAGGCTGATAAGCCTGATCCGAGCATCCTCAGGGTCATCGATCTGGGTCACCAGCCCCCTCCCGATGAGACCGTTGATTATTTTTGTGACACGGCTTTTGGCGACCTCAAGTTTTTGGGCCATCCCCTTGACCGTCAAATAGCGCTCGCCCTCGAACAGCATCAGGCATTTCAGTTCAGCAGCAGGCAGCCCGAACTTCTGAGACATGAACGCCTTTCTATACTCGCAGCACTGAAGCATCTCGGCGATAAGATCCTGCAACCGCTGTGTTTGGTATCGGATGAGTTCCTCATTGATTTTGGGGGCCATATCGTTCATACTATTAACATTCTATTCGCTAGAATGGGATTTGTCAAGCCTTTTTTAGATATTTTTTTTCAATTTTTGCTAGAACCCGTTCAAATATAAAACAGAATTCCATTCAGGGAGAAGGCTCCATATTCGAAAAGAGTGTTAACGTTCTAGGCATGTGACATCGGTACAGGAGAAAGACAGGCGCTGAGGAATTCTCCTGACTTCTCGATGCGTTCTTCTCTATGCGTTTTGTTTACTTGGGAGGGGAGGATTAGGGCTGCGAAGAGGTCATGTGAGGAAGACTAGGTATTCCATCCCAAAAGTAATTTATGAGATTCACGCCAAAACGGATCGCCCGTGTTGAGATGTGAGCATTTAAAATCCGATACACGAAGTTCGAAAGAATATTTGAATTCAAATTCTCCAATTTTTAAAGATGATTAGGCTTACGACCCGCCCCTCGGCCTAAGGTCGGGTCAAAAGCTCAGCCGAAGATTCGCTCGTTTCGTGCGAAGTAGAAAGCGAGAATCCCGGAGATGCAGGCCACGTCCAAAAGCCTCTCGCATCTCTTTCTTCCTGGCGAGCCGGCCACCCGAATACCGGTGTCCGCACTGCAGAGAGTGAATTCCACAGCCGGTAAACCTGGGACACCCCGGAGAGATTCTTTTTGGGGGTTTTGATCCACTGTCTGCTCCTCGGTGAACGACGATTCAATCCCTCATCTCGGCAAAGGTTCGGGGATCGACTTTTCTGGCCTGTTCAACTTGGCTTAGCCGCCTGCACGCTGATGCTTGCAACCGACCGATCAAAATCTTCCACCTTTTCCAGCGGAATTTTGGATTCCTGAACGATCCTGTTTCCCACAGGATCACGAATCACAAAATCGATTGGAAAGGCCGTTTCGTTCATGATTCTCACGTCCTCAAAACCTGCCGTTTCGATGGCCTGTAAATACTCGTCCCTCCCCATAGCGCCTGAAATACAACCGACGTAGGCTTCAACGGAGTTCTTTATGGCCTCCGGGAGCTCTTTGAGTAGGACGATGTCTGATATCATGAGCCTTCCACCTGGCTTTAGGACCCTGAAAGCCTCCGTAAACACCTTGGATTTTTCAGGAGAGAGGTTAATGACACAATTTGAGATGACGGCGTCCACGGAGTTATCAGGGGCAGGCAGGTTTTCGATTTCCCCCAGCCGAAACTCTACATTTCGGTAGTCGCCCTTTTTGGCATTTTCTCTTGCTTTGTCGATCATCGCTGGAGTCATATCCACACCAATGACTTTTCCCTGTTGACCCACCCTCTGTGCCGCAAGGAAGCAGTCCAACCCCGCCCCAGAACCGAGATCGAGGACAGTTTCGCCTTCTCTCAAACTGGCAAGGGCGACAGGATTCCCGCAGCCGAGACCGAGATTTGCCTCTTCAGGAACCGTGCTGAGATCCTGTTCGGTATACCCGATCCCCTGACTGATATGCTGAGCGGTATCCGGACTTCCACAGCACGAACTTGGAAGGCCACAACAGGAGCGTTTCTGCTTTGCGATTTCTCCGTATTTCTCCCTTACCACGGTCTTTATTTGATCATCGCTCATCTTCAAAAACCTCCGAAGTTTTTTGCCTTCTATCCTGGAAACATCTCTTTCATCATTGGACCGAGCAGGCCCTTGACCATGCCCATAAGCTCTTCAGCTCTAATCAGAGAAACGCAGCATACCTCACCCTCTCTCTCCCAACTGATGAGGGCCAGTTTATCCCCAGGGCGAATGTTTGCCTTTTCTCTGATCTCTTTCGGGAGGACCATCTGCCCTCTCTCATCCACATGGATGAGTGATTCAACCTTGCAGCAGCCAATTCTCGCCCCGGGCGCGGAGGACGTTTCGTCTTGGTTTCTTTTTGGCATTTCAACGACCACGTGTTATGGAATTTTGATTTCTCTGATATATCAGTATAATCAGAAATTACGGATTTGTCAAGACCCAAAAAAATCAGGCTTGACTTCCATCGGCCCGTATGGAAGAAATCTAGGGCAGTGACTGCACACAGCTCAGGCAAGGCGAGGGACATGACAAACACCCAGGTGCGGAACGACTTCGGACGCCCCAGCCGGAGGGACGGGGACAAACACGTGAAGGCCAGGTTGAGGGAGATTCCCCAAGCGGTTGGAGTTTACCTTTTCTATGACAAAATGGGAGAAGTCATCTACATCGGAAAGGCGATCAATCTGCGAAAGCGAGTATCCCAGTATTTCAGTTCTTCCAGCAAAAGGATGGAGTACCGAATTCAGCAGATGAGTCGTAGTGTCGCGGACATCAGATGGTTGGTCCAAAAATCCGAACTCCACGCACTCTTGCTCGAAGATCGATTGATTAAGAAACACTGGCCCACTTACAATGAGAGGCAGAAGAAGTTCCTGAGGAATTGCTACCTGGCGTTGACGGATGAGGAATATCCGAGATTGGAAATTTTGGCGATCGATGACCAGGGGGAGGGTCAAACCGTGTTTGGGCCTTTTCCTGATCACTTCTTTGTCCTGGATCTCTTGGAGATTGTCTACGCTGTGTATCCAATTCGGCATTGTGATGGAGCGGTAACGGAGGGGAGATGCCAGAATCATAAGCTCCAGAATTGCTCGGCCCCTTGCAGAGACCGCATCGCGAGATCCCAATACACGAAAATCGTGAACCAGGTCATATGCTTTTTGAACGGGGATACCCGTGAGGCCATTCGTGGGTTACAAAATCGAATGGAGGAATCAACGAAGCTTCTCGACTTTGAACGCGCGGCGACATTACGGGACCAGATGACCTTTTGCAAGGCTTTTATGAAAAGACAGAAATTCTATGACCAATTCAGAAAGAAGGATCTGGTTATCAAAGAGTGGGGACCATCCCGGAACATATACCTGGTCTGCAAGGGGGATCTGGTTGGGTACGCAAAAGCGCACATCACCCATGACGAGTTAGTGAAAGCCGCTCGGAAGACGGGGAAGCGCATGGAGGTGGAGGGAAAAGAACCCGAGACCCGATTTCGGGACCGAGCGAATGTCGTTTATGGGTGGCTCAAGAACAAGCGGACCCCAAAAACCCACGTGTTCATCTAATTCACCACAGAGACACAGACTTTTTTGAAGGTTGAGGTTTGAGGACCGCTCAGCAGTCGCCTCGCTCGAGGGTTGAGGCAAAAAGTCCTTTGCCTTGAGCCTCAAGTCCCGCATCGCGGGACGCTCCTCCCATCTCCCAGCTTTAGATCTCCTTGCACCCCAGGCCATCCTTAATGTGCCTTATAACTGCGTGGTTGGGATAGAAAACTCGGGACGAGATGGATATTCATCGTTGGCGGAGCAAGGGATCTGAGCACTTCCGCCTGGAAGAGCATAAGGAGCTCCTCCGAAATCGTTCCCCGAACCCTCACCCGGACGACACCGTCTGGGTCGAGGCCGGAGATCATCCCTCTCAGTTTGGACTTCAGTGCCTTTCTGTCAAGACCGTTCACGTTTATTTCGAGGGCATACATGGGACGAGTTGGAAGCTCAACAAAGGAATGAGAGACGAGAGAGCCGCCAAGCTCCCCGGACGGAGCGACTTCGACGACAGAATAACCCTTCTTCTCATATCGTTCGGCAAAAGAGGTCCTTTCAGTCGAACCCGAGTACACCACAGGCGAAGCCAAAGGCTCTTCCGCGAGATTCGCAGATAGCAACTGCACACGATGGACGTGTCCTGAGAGAACCACGGCGAATCCTCTGGGAATATCATTTCCCTGGATAACGTCTGAAGCGGATTTGAAGGTGTAATTCTGGGGCCCGACTTTTGCTCCCTCCACGATCTGGTGCATGCAGAGGAGAGCTACATCACTTCTCTGCTCATGGAAGCCGGTTTGCCTGAGAAGAGTTTGGAAGTTGTCTCTGGCCCCATCCCTGCAATAGGGAAAGCCGCTCAGAGATAGTGAAACCCGCGCAAAATCCAGAACAAAAGTTCTTGGTTTGTCGAAGATGTGGATATTTGGATGCCTGACGAACAGAGAGTCAGGGATCCTTGATCGCTCGTGATTTCCTGGGATGATGAATACTGGAATGCCCCGTTGAGCGATCTTGAGGAGAGGTCTGAAAGCCTCTGTGACATGGACAATGGGAACCCGACTTCGGTAGAAGAGGTCACCCCCATGCACGACGAGATCGACTTCCCCCCGAAGGGCCGGGTGCAAAGCCCGATTAAAGTTTTCGAAGAAATCAACTCCCCGTCGTCGTCGACTGACTCTTGGGTATAAAGGCAGATCAAACCCGAGGTGGGTGTCAGCCAGGAAGAGTATTTTGACCGACGTGCCGCCGATCCTGGTATGCTCTATGGACATAGGTGAACCGCTTTCCGGTGCAGAAGCGTCGTGTGAAAGCGAGCCTCGTATTGATGGATGATGTGAGCGATCTGTTCTATGGAAGTGAAAGGAAAGCATCCGGCCTTGTTTCTAGGCGATCGCGGCGAGTAATCGGGAAGCCACTT
Source organism: uncultured Thermodesulfobacteriota bacterium (assembly GCA_964347335.1). Taxonomy (GTDB): domain Bacteria; phylum Desulfobacterota; class BSN033; order WVXP01; family WVXP01; genus WVXP01. The sequence continues at coordinate 29,451 of CAYFYO010000012.1, read as the reverse complement.
CCACGGCACGATCAATATATCCCACTGCCTTCACGATGTTTTCAGCCACCCCGATCCCCTTTTCGATCGATTTGATGGCCTCTTTTATCTGTCCATTTGCGGTGACAATCTCGTTTCGGACCGCTTGAGCGTCCTCAAGCCAAGCGTCATATAGCTTTGCGCGGAGCTGATCGATTTTTTCGGCGAGTCTGTCATTGGCTTGTTTGGTCGTGCTCGAGTCCTCATTTTGAAGGTCCAGGGCGACCTCCAATCTCAAGCCCTCGTTATGCATTGCGACAAGGGTGTTGAGCGTTTTCAGATTCTCTTTAAAATGCCGGAGCGTTTCCTCATCAGTCATCTCTTTTCTCCTCTTTTGTCTGAATTTCCGGGAGAAGAATCGAAACCGACTTTTTTACACAAGAGGCAGCATCAACATCCTTGTTAGTCCTTGGTCAGCTCTCTATAGAGACTGCCGAGTCTTTTTCCCATGTTGGCCAAATCCGCTACGTAGAAGCGACTCATCGTCCGACTGGATAGGGCGTCTCCGAGGTCCTGATGCTTTTTTGAAAAGAGGGTATATGACTGCTCCAGGGATCTCAAAGTTTCGAGCAGCGTCGTCACCTCAGCATTGAAGGTAATGAGTTCCTCCACAATCTCCACACGGGAGTCCGCACTCGCTTCCATCCAACGAGAGGCGAATGGTCTAATTTGATGATTGTATTCGGCCTTTATGTCGATCGCGATAAGTTTGACGAGGTTGATTGCCGCTTCGACAAATCGGTCCACCCCTCTCTGGTTCCCTCGAATGATATTCACCAAATAGTCCTTCCGCTTTTTCTCGATATAGAGGCGAGCCGCTTCAGTCGCCGCGATAGAAAATATGGCCACTCCCTTTTCCGGTACCTCCAGCCTCAGGGCTCTTGCCGCAGCAAGGGAATTTTCGTTCAATTCTCCAACGAGCCGGTCAAATTGACTGACATCCACGAGACTTCCAGATGCGAGGTCTGCCAGCAGTTTCGTATATTCGGCAAAGGCCGTATTCAACGCCTTGAAAGCTTGCTGGGTTCTCTTCATTTTTATGTGCAACGCCTCTGAAGGGAGATCCCACAGATAGTAGCCCTCCTCGGGAAAGGTCAATATGAGATTCTGGATCGTTGACGATTCGCCCTTCCTGACCCTTTGGAGAAATCTCTCATAGGTCCACGCATAGTCTTTCGCCAATACGGCATCAGAACTCGACTGAACCTCCAGGAAGGCATCCCGGTATGCTTCAAAGGGCCGGGGATCGGTCGAAACCGAGACGGTAGCGCAGCCAGAGATGTAGCCCACCCAAAAAATGGCGATCGTTAGGGCGAGCCAGCTCCACCTATCGTTTCTCTTGATTCTCAATTTCATCAGTTTCATTTTCTTGACTCCGATCTCTAGGGTCCCTCCCCTCTATGTTTCAGAAGCGCCCTCTGGCGCTTGATGTGATCCAGGGAAGGCTACTTGACCTTACCCGAATATTCTCTGCCACCAGCTCATTCCAGCGTATCGTTTGTAGAGTCTGTTGCTCAACTTTTCGTCAACCACGCCTTCCCGCACCATCTCAAAAAAGAGGCGCCGGATCGGTTTGGTGAGAAGCCTCAAAACGCGACGCATGGTACTTGCTTCCCGGTATTCGAAAAAACGATCCATGGTGGAAAAAATGGAGTAGATGAAGTTTCCAAAATAGTACTCCCGGTCGAGGCCAAAGGCCATCTTAGAAACGACATCGGGGACATTCACCCAATCAGGATAGAGCGTAGGATCCCCAAGCATGTGGATTTCCGGCTTTCCAAAGGCCTTCACGGCTTCCTGCATATATCCACTGACCATGGGATCGAGACCCATCTTCGCTGCACCAATCCAGTCTACGGCAACGATGTCGTCACCGCCAATGATCGTGTCCGTATAGTTGGGATCTTTGTCAGCGAAGATCCCAAAGGGACCATCAGCGCTCACATGGGCATCAATGAAGCCAAAATGAACCGGAAAATGCCTCAAGTATTCGATAGTCGTTGAAAATATGTCCCGTTCACAGTGATAGGCTTTGAATTTATTCTCCTCTGGAAGCGCTCCATAGATGTTTTTTATGGTCAGCGTGTAGTAAGCGTAAGAGTGGGTTTTGTTCTTGGCGAAGGAGATTCTGAAATCCGCATTCTTCCAGTCCGTATTTACCGAATGTTTTCCCAGTTTCCCCTCATATTCGTGCTCTTCCCTATTGAGCGAAAGGTCGACAATTCTGTAACTCCCCTCGCCAGGACAAATCCCATCCAATCCGATGTAATTTGCGACTGTGCTCACCTCCCGGTTGGTGAAGAATGTGCCGTAGGTACTTCGGGCCTCTGCGACTGCAATATTGCGATATCCCTTTTCCCAAATCTGCCCTACCAAATGTTCAACGAGGGCAGGATCCGTGAAGGTGGTCCGATCCTTGAGCGAATACATAAACATGAAATTCGGCTTTATGACAATAGAGAACTCTTCCTTGCTTTTTCCCGTCTCTTTCCTCACGGCCTCCATCTCGCTGAAAAACCCGGTCATGTCGATGACCCGTTCCAAGGCCCTATATTTGTTGGGGTCTTTGACCGCTGCAACGACCGATTCCCGGTCAGTGCCGATGCTTCCCAGGTTGAGGGGATCCATGTTCTCCTCTAAGGCGAGCCAGACTTGACCATTGGCGTCTTCCAATTTGACGATCCGACGTTGAAAAATGGCGGTCGGATAATGATCATTTTTGATCTCGAGAAGCACGCCCCCCACCGGAGGGAACCTGTCTCCCTCCTCCCGTGAGAGTAACCGGGGCTCACCCTTATCGATTTCAAAATCCAGCCAGGCAAAATGATTGATGATTCTTCCCAGTTGAGCCTCGATCTTATCGGCGATGAAGTCCTTGCGGTCTGCTCTCAGGGTATCAGAGCGGATATGAAGCCTCAGCAGGTCTTTGGTGGGATCGATGGTGCAAAAGTAATTGTAGTAAAGGATTGGCCATCTGATATTCATGAATGAGGAGATTTCGGCCTCACCGAGTGTTCCCTCCCGGACGACTTCGAAGGTCGAGCGCTGTGATCCTTGCTTCAGGATGATCTGCCCTTCTTCAATTGTCACTCTATGCGGTGTGAGATGTATACCCAGGGTATTAAAATGAGGTAACCATTCATGGATTTCTTCCATGAAGGACCGGCTGATATTTCTTTCGTAATTCGGTTTTAAACGGAAAGGGATGTCCTGGGTTGGGAATGGTTTTGCCTTAAACTTCAAATCGATCTTGATCTCGAGTTTTTCGATGTGGTCCGGTAAATCATCTTGGTTCATATGAGTGAAAGCGGCGCTGTATCCGCTCTTAATCTCGAATACCTCTCCTTCATAACGATACGTTCCTTTTTCAACGTCCAGAAGAAGGTTTTCGATTCTGTGGTTGGTCAGAGCGAAAGCCCTAAAGGCTCCATCTCCTTTTTCGATCAGCAGGGCGATGTCCCAGAACGTTGTTTTGTCTCCCCAGGGGAAATCTTTGTCATGAATCCCTGAGACGAAGAAAAACCGCTTCAATTCACCGTTCTCGGAGAGACGGCCAGATAAGACAAGGTTCTCATATTCGGTATGATAGAAGGGACTGACGTCATGAAGATAGGTATCACGGACCTCACCATAGACAAACGAGAAGAACTGCATCTTAACCCTGATCTTATCCATGATGCTTTTACAAGCTGTTGGCTTCAGTGAGACGATCATGGAAGGAAGATCGGTCAAATGAAATTTGAGAATGCCCGAACCCAATGAGGTCATTTTGCCATCATGAACTCGATAGATTCGAGTCAAAAGGGTCGTCATATCTTCGAGGGGGTCGATCTTGCCCCTGTCGTGGTAGATGATCTTGTAGCCATGAAGGTAGTATTCCCGATGATCTCGGCCGGTAAAGTAGAATCGATAGGTCATTCGTCTTTGGCCATCCACGTGGGATGGTTGAAAGAGATTGAACTCGCCATTTCGGATCTCGAGGTCCTTCCCCAAACCGGAGCAGAACAGCCGACCGGTGAGTTTCGCGTTGCGACCAGAGAGCTTGATAAAGTCTTCCATGTCGTCGATATCGATGGTTGCCCAGAATTGCAGCCGGTGGTTCGATTTTTCACCCTGAGTGTATCCCTCATGAAAATCGTCCAGGCCCTCGGCAAAATAGCCCCACATCGTCTCCTCAAATTTCAGCCCCGGCCCTTGTGACATAACGGCCTCCTTTTCTCCTCTGTTTTTCATAAGTCGTGAAAGCCATGAAGTGGAGGGGTCAATCTACCGAGTGTGGAAGCGTGACCGAACCTGGCCACGATCCGATTCACCAAGTCGTTGAGACGGACGACGAGCGAAACAGGGATGAAGTCGGTGATCGACTCAGGACCTCTCGGCCCCTAACTCGCCCCCCTTATGGGTCAACTTTCCCTCCGGAATGGGGAGAAGCTCCGAGGCTTTCGTCATCGCTTCTCTGGGAAAGTCCATGGCCAATAATTGTTGGTAATTTTTCTCAATGGGATTGTCGATTTTCAATATCCGGAGCAATTCCTCCAAATCGATGGTCTCCACGAAGTGTGGCGGCATATCATCAACGGGGACGGGGTAATCGCTGCCGAAGACCATCCGATGATGGGGAACCCCTTTCAAGACATCATCGATAATCGAGGCCCTGAATAAGGTACACATGGCTGAGATGTCCGCATATAGCTTCCAGCCCCTTTGATCAGCCTCCTGGAGCATCTCACTCAGTTCGGGTAGATAACTCTCCTCCCATGGAAAGAATGATGAGGCACAATGAGCGGCGATCACCGTAACTCCTGTGTCCAAGGCAAGCTTTAGCTTCCGAGGGTCGCCCAACTTCTGATGCTCCCTTTTGAGAACCGGAACGGCATGCTCAGGCCCTGTATGGGAGAGAAGCGGAAGATCCTCATCGGCGAGTTTTTTATAAAACCATCGGTATTTCTGGTTGGACGGATCGATAATGTGAGAATTCGGGATCCATTTAATGAGGACTGCTCCAGCCTCAATCCATTTGTCAATCTCCTCGGTTCCCCTGCTTTTGCCTCTGTTGGGATGAACCGAGGCGCCGAAGAGGACTTTTTGGTGATGCTGGGCGATCTGCATGACATACTCGTTCGGGGTTATCATATGACTTTTTTTATGATCGATTTCGCCACGCTCATTGTAGACGGGATCAAAAGCCAGGAATACACCAAAATCCACACTCGGTGCCTTGTTCAGACGATTGATCAACGTCGTCCGTATGGCCTGGTCATGATCTTCCAATAGTTCGCGGAGGGGAATTCCAGATCTCACCACCATATAGAGGTAGGCTGGACTCGACAGAAACCTTTTAGACATTTTGCATGGACTGCTGTTCCCTTTCCCACCGATATGCATATGAACGTCAACGACTTTTTCAGGCATGAGAGTGTCCGATCACTTTTCTTTTTTGATGTCCCATATCATCCTATTCTACAACGTCTGTGTGATCTCGAGAAAGCTGCTGTTCAAAATCAGCAAGACTTCAGAGAGAGCCCTTCCCCCTTATCCGCCGTGAATGGGTTGCCATGGCTTGGATTTTGCCGATCTAATCCTCAGCAACGCGTTTCATCTGCCCGAGAAGATCGCGGGAAACCTCCAACGCTTTTGCTTGGAGTTTTCGGCTGATGACACCTCTTTGCGTTGTCGCCTCGAGCCTTTCCTCGTCTATGATCTTTGGTGCCTCTTTGGGCTTCCTCACCACGTCGATGTGAAGGTCTACATACCGGATCCGATCTGGGTACAGCTCGATTGGGGTGTTCACGTTTGCATACTCCCCTTTCAACTCACCTTTCTTCGAAAAATAACGATGCATGACTGTCCAGGCATTCTCATTCGCCTCTGTCATCCCATAGTCTCCGGGTTTAATGGGAAGGTCGAGGCCGTCGTAATGGCCTTTTTGAAACTCCCTCCTGATGATGAGTTTTCCCCCTTCAACAGAGAGGAGTTCTCCCTCGCGAAGATCGAGTGTCTCCCCTTCAGGCCTGACGTGTTCAAACCGGACGATACCGTGCTTTTTCAATGGCTGAAGGAGGAACGATTCCACGATGTCATGCTCGAGTTTCTTCTGTCTCTGGGGAGCCTCCTCAATTTGCCGCTCCAAAAGGTCCAAATAATCAGAAGCAATGATCCTCAGCCGATGATGATTCGTCATAGTCGGCAAGACCCGGGCCCTGAGGCCATCGAGCGCAGTTTTCGTGGCCCCGGGAAATTCGACGTGGGCGACGAGTTCTTCCTCAGACTCCTCAGGTTTCCCAGAGCGCGGCTCTCGACGCACCACCATATCGAGAAGCACTTTCCAAAGGCAACGAATAAATTCCTCCACGAGGGTTGGTTCTCCAGAGATTCGAATTCCCTGTTTGTCGTCTCGGTCGACAATGGAAATGTCCTCGGCCGCTTCTGTTTCTGGAATCTGAAACCGTTCACAAATCTCAAAAGAAGGGTGGGTGACCCTGTACCCGAGGTCCAGGACAAGCCGGGTCAACGCCGTCGTGTAGATCCCTCTGATCTTCACATAGCTTCTTCGCATCCGAAATCACCACCTGCCCACCATCGCTTAACCGTTCACCAATCGTTCCGGTCGTATGAGGAGTCAGAAGTCAGGAGCCAGAATGAATTTGAAATACCTGTTCGTATGAAAAATCACACCGTATGGTTCCCTCATCGAGAGATTTCCCGGTGAGTCTCGCACAAAAACGACGCCCCCTTGGAATTGCTTTCTATGAGTCAATCATCCACCTTTGAGGACCTCTTGATGAGTCTGTATCCACTCTGACTTCTGAATTCTGACTCCTGGCTACCGTCTTTCGAATCCGATTCCTTCGATGCTCAAACGATTCCCCTCGAGAGATGTTTCGACCCCAAGAATCGTCTCAATGAGCCAGAGGTTTGTCTCTACGTGTTCAGTCAAACGCGGGATGAGATAGGTCGTTGTTCCATGAGCAAGCGCGGCAAACAGGATGAGTTGATCGGCCAAATGCCGGTCGACAGTGGCTTCCGTGCGCAGGTCCTCTAGCAGACTTTTGGCCACGAAGGCACCGATACCCTCGGATCGCCGGCCGACTCGGCCTGCCTGGTCTGCACCAATGAGGCACCCCGTCTCTGTTTCTAGAGAGACAAATAGCGCTGCTCCTCGCTGAGGTGCAGATTTGTCATCGACAAGCTCGAACTGTGCCCTGAGGCCGTGTCGGGACAATACTTCTCGGCATGCGGTTGCCATGCGACTGCTGACCTTTTGAGGACTCAGGTGCGAGGCCAGAGAGACACCGCCGACATTCCTCACCTGGCCCTGTTTCATGAGAGTAAGCGGTACCAGTCTGCCCTCTGCCGGATGGGTCTTCAACTCGATGACACCCCCTCCCCGGGGTACATAGCCTGGCCTCACGATCTTCAGGCTCGCCTCGACTCCCATCCTCGCAAGCAGTGGGAGTAAAACGCGCTCCATATGATAGGCTCCAGGGGCGAAGTCCTGAAAAAGGCCGCCTGTGATTCTGAAATGGAGGGACTTACGGGAGAATACCGCTAAGGGAAGGATCGTGAGGGCGAGCATGGTTGTGGACCCAGCCGTCCCGATTTCCCAGGCGTAATGTGTTTTCTCAGAACCCGTGCCAGGCCAGTACCGTATCCGAGTCGAGTCAACGTCTGCCCCCTCAATCCTGCCGCCTGTCATCTCGCTACAGGCGATGACCGACCTGAGATGCTGAGGCCGGAGGCCAGGTTTTTTGCGCCTTGCCCGAATATTGTCCATCGCAAGCTCCTTTCCCAAGAGTGAGGCAAGGGCCATGGCATAGCGAAGGATCGTGCCGCTGCCGGATTTTTCTGAGCCATCGATCCGAATCATCAGGTTCTCTCGATCATCTTGGGGGGCTGAGTTCATTTTAGAAATGACGATGAGAAATGGCAAGCTGATATGTCCGTTGTTCCCTGGGAGGCAATAAAATCGCAGAGAACCGACCCCCGGGTCGGTTCCGAGTTTCTTATAGAGCGTCTCGATGCTATAATATCTCTCGTACAATCGCACAGCAACGGACAACCGAATACAAACAACAGACAGCTGAGAGATGCCAGGCTTTATTGAGATAATTGGGGCTCGGTCCCATAACCTGAAGAATATCAGTTGCAGGATTCCACGAGGGAAGATCACCGTGGTGACTGGGGTCTCCGGGTCAGGGAAGTCGACGCTCGCTTTTGACACCCTCTTTGCCGAAGGACAGCGGCGGTATGTTGAGTCCCTCTCAACCTATGCGAGGCAGTTTCTCGAGCGGATGAACCGCCCCGACGTGGACAAGATCACCGGCATCCCTCCGGCCATCGCTATCGAGCAAAAGAATACCGTCAAGAATGCCCGGTCAACGGTCGGGACGGCTTCAGAGATCTACGACCACCTCAGACTACTCTTCGCAAAGATCGGTGACACGGTATGTCCGGATTGCCAGATCAAAGTGACTGGAGATACGGTTCAAGGTTCTCTCCAATGGGTCATGGAACATATGAGAGAAAAGAAGATCCATGTGCTTGCGCCTTATCATCTTGGAGGTGAGAAGGATGCAGCCTTCCAAGTCCACGATCTCATCAAGAACGGCTTTTATCGGATTTTGGTCGACGGAGTGCTCATGGATATGACCGAGCTGCCCCCGGAATTCTTCGAAGGACGAGAGTGGATTGATCTTTTAATCGATCGGATTGTCGTGGAACCGGGTGTCCAGAACCGGTTGGCCGAGGCGATTCAAAGCTGTTTTGCCCACGGAGAGAAGACCTGTGAGATTGAAACCACTGAGGGGGATCGCCAACGTTTTGTACAGAAATTTGTATGCAACCAATGCCTGCGAGAATTTGTGGAACCTCATCCCCTGTTGTTCTCTTTCAACAGCCCGCTAGGAGCCTGCACGAAGTGTCAGGGTTTCGGCCGTGTGATTGGGATCGACCTAGACAAAGTGATTCCAAACATGAAGCGGACTTTGAAAGAAGAGCCCATCGTGGCCTGGAACACACCGGCCTATTACGATGCTTATGACTACCTCTGGAGAGCCTGTCGAAAGTACGCGATTCCCACAGACCGTCCTTTTGAGTCCCTGACAGAAAAGCAGCGAAACACGATCGTCAACGGCCGTGGGGATTGGTTTGGAATAAGAGGCTTTTTCGATTGGCTGGAAAGCCGTCGCTATAAAGTCCATGTACGGGTGTATCTCAGTCGATATCGTTCCTACACCAATTGTGAAGCCTGTGGGGGGACACGGTTGAAAGACGAGGCCCGGCAGGTTCATGTCGATGGGAAGAACATCGCCGAACTCTCTGTCATGAGCATCGAAGAACTCCTGGGCTTTTTTCAGAACCTTCGTTTGGGACGGCTCAAGGAGACGATCGGGAATCGCCTTCTCAGGGAAATCAGAAACCGCCTCGGTTTTATGAGGGATGTCGGGCTGGGCTACCTCACCCTGAACCGTCAGACCCGAACGCTGAGCAGTGGTGAATTCCAGCGGATTACCCTGGCCCGTTCTTTGGGAAGTGCGTTGACGGAGACCCTTTATGTCTTGGACGAGCCCAGCATTGGTCTTCATCCGAGAGACAGCTGGAGGCTCCTTGGGGCGCTCAAGAGAATGCGAGACGGTGGGAACACGATAGTCGTGGTGGAGCATGATCCCGAGATCATCGGCGAGGCCGATGAGATTATCGATCTTGGTCCAGGTGCAGGCCGCATGGGGGGGGCGGTTGTCTTTCAGGGGAGTCTCCCCGAGTTGCTCAACTGCAAAGACTCTGTTACGGCCAGGTACATGGATCACGGAAAGGCGATCGGTCCCAGGGTCCACACAAGAAAACCAAAGGGACATATCACGATACGCAATGCCTGGGAGAACAATCTGAAACACATCGATGTATCCATTCCACTCGGCGTCATGGCCTGTATTACGGGCGTGTCCGGAGCCGGAAAGACGACATTGGTTCAAAACGTTCTTTATGCCGGTCTTCAAGAGACTCCTAACCCTCGCTATGAGCGGGGTCGGTTTGACTCCATCGAGGGATTCGATCGCATCAGAGAGATCGTCATGGTTGATCAGTCTCCTATTGGAAGGAGTATCCGTTCGAATTCCGCCACCTATATGAAGATTTTTGATGATATCCGTCAGATTTTTGCTGGGACAAGACCGGCAAAACGAAACGGATTGAGACCCGGCTATTTCTCTTTCAACGTGCCCGGGGGGCGATGCGAGGAATGTGAGGGAGCCGGGGTTCAGATCATGGAGATGCAGTTTCTCGAGGATGTCATGGTCACGTGCGACCAGTGCGGCGGCAACCGGTTTAAGCCCGAGGCTTTAGAAATCCTTTATCAGGGAAAAAGCGTCCTCGATGTGCTCAACATGACGGTTGAGGAAGCACTCGAATTTTTTGCGGAACATCAGAGAATTACGGGAAGGCTACAGATTCTCAAGGAGGTTGGGTTAAGCTATCTCAGTCTGGGTCAGTCGACAAGCACCCTGAGCGGTGGAGAAGCTCAGCGCCTTAAGCTGGCACACCATATTGCTCATTTAAAAGGCTCTGATCGGATGTTCATCTTCGATGAGCCGACAACGGGGCTCCATCTGGCAGACATCGAAGCGCTCTTGAGAAGCATCAACAAGCTCTTGGATCAGGGGAATTCTGTGATTGTCATTGAACACAACCTGGACCTGATCTCCCATGCTGACCACATCCTCGACCTCGGGCCGGAGGGGGGAGATGGGGGGGGAACCATCGTTGCTCAGGGATCCCTATCCGAGATCATGGAGAATCCTTTGTCTCACACCGGAAGGTTCCTGAGAAAGAAAATCCTAGGTGAAGAGGTCTCTGGAGAGAATATGATAGGACAGGAGAAAGGGTCGCTCCCTTCTTCTGAGATTACCCAAAGGAGAGGCCGATGAAGATTCATCATGTCGCACTTGTATCTGGATCAGAGGAGAATTCCGATCGGTTCTATCGGGGCCTCCTCGGATTCGAGAGGATTCGGTCTTTCACAGTTTCACAAGAACTGGCGAGCGGCTTTTTCGGATACGATTCGAGCATCAGGGCGATGACCTATGTGAGGGGCGAGGTCACCTTCGAGGTCTTTGTGGTTGAAGAGGGTGCGACAATCCATCCCCGTTTCCACCATGTTGGTCTTGAGGTTGAAAGTCGAGCGCGATTCTTGGAAAAGTGTCGGGAGATGCAGGTTGAGATCATGGAGATCCCGAAAGAAGACAGAATCATCACCATGATCAGGGACTTTGCCGGGAACCTTTTCGAAATAAAGGAGAGCCTTTAATTTGAAAGTCGTTTTCCATCCGAGATTCACCGATTCCTATACCCGTGACCCAGCGGCTGCGCCGGGAAGAATCGAGGCGATCCTTGACGCTTTGGGGAGGGAATTCCCGATGGTCGAACCTGGCCCGGCAACAGAGGAAGACCTCACCCTTGTCCATTCGAGGGCCCATGTCGAGAGGATAAGGGGAGAGCCCGTGGTTTACGATATGGCACGGTTCGCCGCGGGTGGTGCGATTGAGGCGGCCAGGGGCGCGTTGTCCGGGGACCCATCTTTTGCGCTGATCAGACCCCCCGGACATCATGCGAGTCCAGATTCCTGCTGGGGATTCTGCTATTTTAACAATGTGGCCATTTCGCTCAAGAGATTGATCGCGGATAAGGAGATCGAAAGGGCTTTCATCTTCGACTTCGATCTCCATTATGGGGATGGGACCGAAAATACCTTTCGAGGGGATGCGACCGTTTCCTATCATCATCCGGAAGGTGCGGGAAGAGAGGCATTAATGGAGATCATCATCCGTCTCCTCCAACAGGTGGAGGGTTTTGATATCCTGGCCGTTTCTGCGGGGTTCGATCGGCACGTGGAAGACTGGGGAGGCACTCTGACAACGCAGGACTATCGGACCATTGGCCAGCACGTTAAAGCGGCTGCGTTGAGCGTGTGTGGGGGTAGGCGATTCGGGGTGCTCGAAGGGGGCTACAACCACTCGGTTCTCGGTTTGAATGTACGAGCGTTCATCGAAGGGATGGCCTAACAGTTAACAGGGATCAGGAGGCAGGGCTCGGGGGTCGTTGGATGTCTCAGGAGAGCCGCCGGCAGCCGATCCCTGGCCATCGCAAACTGAAGTTTTGAGGGGAGATTGCTCTGTGAGCAGAGGCGGCCGATTTGGAAAATACGGAGATCAAAAGAGGCTCAAGCGCCTCCGGCAGGTAGGCGTAAGAGAATATCTCAACCTCCGACATCGTGTCAAATCGCAACCCAGAAGGAAGAAGGGGTTTGACATCCTGAAAGAAAAACCGTAGCCGATGGCACAAAGTCGGCGCTTCTCAAGACGGTTTGAATCTCAAAATATAAGGAGGGCGGTATGGCAGCGTTGAACCCTTTTAAGATCGCTCAGCAGCAGCTTGATGTTGCAGCGGAGAAATTGGGCCTGGACTCATCGACTCACGAGCTTTTGCGATGGCCCCAGCGGGAGTTGAAGGTCACCCTGCCTGTGGAGATGGATGATGGGACCATCGAGGTCTTTCATGGCTACCGAGTGCAGTATAACAGTGCCCGAGGGCCGACCAAGGGAGGGATTCGGTGGCACCCAGAGGAGACCCTCGATACAGTCCGCGCGCTCGCTGCCTGGATGACCTGGAAGACTGCGGTTGTAGACATCCCCCTTGGAGGCGCAAAGGGAGGTGTGACCTGCAATCCGAAGCAGATGTCAGACAGAGAGAAGCAACGTTTGGCGCGGGCCTACATGAGAGCGGTAGCAGGCATTCTATCCGTGAGTAAAGACGTGCCGGCGCCAGATGTTTATACGACCCCTCAGATCATGGGGTGGATGATGGACGAATATGAGACCCTGGTGGGCGAGCATCATCCCGGCGTCATCACTGGAAAACCGATTCCCATCGGAGGATCGGAAGGTCGAGGAGATGCGACGGCTCGCGGCGGGATCTATGTGACTCGAGAAGCGGCGAAGGTGTTGAAAATCGATCTGCAGGGTCAGACCATGGCAATCCAAGGGTTTGGCAATGCAGGGCAGTATGCGGCTCTCCTCGGTCATGAATTGCTCGGCCTGAAGCTTGTGGCCGCTTCAGACTCCAAAGGGGGAATTTACAACGAGAAAGGTATGGATCCGAAGGACGTGGCAGAGCATAAACTACGCACGGGCAGTCTCAAGGGATTCCCAGCGGCCGAAGCGATTAGCAATGAGGACCTTCTTGAACTCGGTGTTACGGTGCTGTTCCCGGCGGCGCTCGAAAATGTGATCACCGCTGAAAACGCTGCCAAGATTCATTGCAGGATCTCATGTGAGTTGGCCAATGGGCCGACGACACCCGAGGCCGATGAGATCCTATTTCAGAACAACGTCTTTGTTCTGCCCGACTTTTTGGCAAATGCGGGTGGGGTAACGGTGTCCTATTTCGAGCAGGTACAGAACACATACAACTTCTATTGGCCGCTAGAGGAGGTGCATGAACGGTTGGATGTAAAGATGACCAGAGCTTTCCACGGGGTTTATGAGATGTACCAACGGGAGAAGGTTAATATGCGTCAGGCTGCTTATCTCGTTTCCGTGGCAAGGGTTGCGGAAGCCTGTAAGTTGCGGGGATGGGTCTAAGGTCGTGTGAGTGGGTCTTCAAACTTCATCGTTTTGAGAGTAGAATAGCAAATGGCAGGAAAGAACTGACCATTCCTACCAAAAACCATCAGCGTAATCGGTCCGAGGGCACAGGGTATGGACGTGATCAAGGCATATCGGCTATTTAGGAAAATGAATCAATATCCTGAGCTTATCGGGGAGATACGCAGCACGTTCATGGAGGTGCTGGAGCAGCGGGGGATCATCACCCGGAAAGAGCTGCATGAGCGAGCCCTAGAGGAACTTCAGGCAGATGGCCTTCCCGATACAGAGACCAACCGGCAGGAGTATGTCGACACTCTCATCGATCTCTATTTTGCCGACAATCTGAGTCCCAAGGAAATCGATAACTATATCAATTTGGCGCGTAAACGGGACAAATGCCGAACCCTGAGCATGGTGACCAGTCAGGAGACTGCAACCTCCATGGAGATCTACAGAGCCTTGGGAGAATTTTGCGACATCCCCATGGGGGAAGTCTACATATCACGGGAGGAGGCGGAGGGGATTCGGGTCTCTCTGATTAACCACTATATTTCCAATCAGCTGCCCTTTGTCAGCATCGGTAAGAACTACATTACCATTCGTGATATCAATGGTCTGCTGAGGCGAACCCTCTGGAGCCGTAGGAGGCCAGGTAAGCTCGGTGGCAAGGCTGCTGGCATGATCTTGGCCGAGAAGATTCTTCTGCCGACCTTGGAAAAGAAAGACCCAGAGTTAGAAAAGTATCTCCGCGTTCCAGAGACCTGGTATTTGAACTCCGGCGTTTTTGCCGAGTTTGTCGACCGAAACAACCTCTATCTCTACCACACTCACAAGTACAAGGACAGAGAAACCATTGAAAAGGAATACCTACGTATTGAGGAGAGTTTCAAATATGCAGCCTTCGCGCCGGAGGTCGTCGCGGACTTTCGAAAAATCCTGAGCGAAATCGGTGAACATCCGATCATCATTCGTTCTTCCAGTTTTCTCGAGGACAATTTTGGCCTCGCCTTCTCGGGAAAATACCTCTCCGTTTTTCTCGCTAATCAGGGCGATCTCGAGACACGGGTGAAGGATTTTATTTCCGGCCTCAAACAGGTTTTTGTCAGTATATTCGGACCTGATCCGATTCTCTATCGCCGTGACCACGGGTTGCTTGATTTCAATGAACAGATGGCCATGGTGGTTCAGAAGGTCGTTGGCCGTCCCTTCGGAGACTACTTCTTCCCGTATGCCGCGGGGGTCGTGTTTTCTCGCAACCTCTACACATGGAATCCGAAGATCAAGAAAGGCGAGGGTTTGGTGAGGCTCGTTTTTGGTCTCGGCACCAGAGCGGTCGACCGCGTCGGTTCTGATTATCCTCGGATGATCCCTCTAAGCCATCCGAAGCTCCGTCCTGAGGTGACGGCAGACCAGATTATGAAGTACTCCCAGAAGATGGTGGACGTCATCGATCTCAAGAAAGGTGGCCTGGAAACGATCGATTTCCGGACCCTCTGTTTCAAGGTCAATCATCCAGACCTATTCTACGCCGTATCGCTTCGAAAAGACGGACATCTGGCTCCGCCGATGTTCAAGACGGAGGACCTCAAAGGAGGGGAACCCTGTGTGACTTTTGATAACCATTTGAGTAAAACTCCCTTTGTTCGTCTGATCAAAAAGGTTATTTCTCGGGTCGAAAAGGCCTACGGTCGTCCGGTCGACATGGAGTTTGCTTGGGACGACGACGAACTCTACCTCCTCCAGTGTCGTCCCCTTTCCACTCGGAAAGAGATGGAAAATGTCGCCATCCCGAAGGACATTCCTCGAGATCGAATACTCTTCACAGCCGAAGGCGGATTGTCCAACAGTATGGTTCGCGACCTCGAGTATGTTGTCTATGTCGATCCGAAGGCCTATGACCGGATTCCAACGTTCGATGAAAAGATGGGGATTGCTCGGGTCGTGAACCTACTCAACAAAAATCTCGCCGAGAAAAGCTATGCCTTGATGGGGCCCGGGCGTTGGGGCAGCAACGATATCAATCTTGGAGTGCGGGTGACTTATGCAGATATCAATAAGACGAAGCTCTTAGTCGAGATTGCCTTTGCCAAGGAGGGGTACACCCCCGAGGTCTCGTACGGGACGCATTTTTTCCAGGATCTGATCGAAGCCGATATCGTCATGGTTCCGTTGTTCCCTGACAATCCCAATACGGTATTTAATGAAGAATTCCTCCTGAAGGCGGAAAATATCCTGAGGAGCATTGTGCCCGAGGTTAAAGACTCCGAAAACGTTGTACGGGTGCTTCACGTGCCCTCCGTCCAAAACAACCTCTATCTACAGGTTTATTTGGACGGCCATCGACAAAAAGGGCTCGCCTTCTTCGGCGCCAAGCAGGTTCTGAGTTAATCGAGGGGCTTTCGAGATTGCTTGTCCCCTGGGAGAAAACCATATTTCCGAGTAAACGCGGTTCACCCCCTAGACGTCCGTTCTCTGGGTGACACAGGATAGCATCTGGTCGAGGCGAGTTTTGTCAAACCCCACCATGACCTCTCCACAGGCTGTGATGACGGGAACCGAGCGGGCCCCTGAGATTTTGACCATTTCTTCGAGAGCCGTCGAATCCTTGGTGACATCGTAATCCGTATACTGAATACCCTTTTGCGAAAGATACTCCTTCGCCATTTTGCAATAGGGTCAGGTGGGACTCGAATACACTTTGACTTCTTCTTCCACGGATCGCCCTCCTCTCTTGATTCTCGGATTTACCTAAACCTTAGCATGCTCCTCAGAGGGCGTCAATTGGGGCCTGGTCCACTGGAGTCTATCGGCTATATCGAGGGGTTCTCGTATCACGTCTCAAAACGCATTTGTGGAAATCGCACCAGAACTGATCGTACCTATTCAGATGTCAAGGTCCAAAATCCGAAGCGCGGGCGAAGCGTTCCTTCGAAGATATTCTGCTCAGAAATCTCTCATCGGTCCTGCCTCTGGCGGGATTTGAGTTTAGAGGACGAGTTTTGACACGAAGTGGCCGGCAAGGGTTCGACCCCTGGAGCGGACTTTAGATTTGTCGAAAAACCTCTGGAAAAGCATAGAAAGGGCTTGGGCACCTTCCCAGATGGACTATTTCTTCCCGAACTCCTTTTCGAGGAGTCGAAACTTGATTGTATCCAAAAGGCCTGGATGGCCCCTCTCCTTTTGCATCGTCCGGATGCCACAGATAATGCAGAGGAGGATCGGATCTGTCTTTTCCTGTTTCCTGGCGTTTTTCATGGTGGGCTCTGTGAGAAGCGTCGTCCTCTCGTGACAGATGAATTGGTAGATTTCACGGTATATCTCGAGATCCCGTGAGTTCCCGGGTCCTCGTATCTTCTTTCTTACCCCTCCCGAAAGCGCCTCTGACCATCGAGTCAAGCGTTCCTCCGTGAGCTTCGCCGTGAGGATCTGCAAGATCCGGGTATTCTCGACGTTCCACAGAGTGACTTCTTCCAGCAGCTCATAATAGCTTTTCTTTACCCCCTCCGGTCTCAGGCGGCCGCCGCGCGCCTGCCGTCTATTCTCTCCCTTTCTGAAGAGCTTCTTCAGATTCAAAGGACTCTCTCCACGTTTTGGTGAAGACCGTTTTTCGCTGCCATGTCAGAAAAGCCCTCCTAAACTAAATCATCGGAACCTCTTTTTCAATGTTTACGTCAAAAATGTTCGTCAGGGACAGAGGGATCCCCGAAACCGCACGAACTCCCCCTGAGTTCTGTGCTATAGTAATCATCCGGAGGATCTCAATGCGTCCGGAAATGGTTATCGATCTCGTCTCCCTTCGAAAAGGAGCCAAGGATTTCCGTTATCTCCTTGGCCGTGGCTATCCTCGGAAGAATAGCCTCGAGTTGATCGGAAACCGATACGGGTTAACCAAAGCGCAGAGGGACCTCCTCCATCGGGGGGTTTTTTCGACAGAGGATGCGGCCACACGGAGGGGAAAACTCCTCGACATTGAGGCCGTCAAGGGTGCTGACATGGCATTGGATGGTTACAACGTGCTGATAACGGTCGAGACGGCTTTGCGTCACAAACCGTTGATCGCAGCAGATGATGGTCTGGTTAGAGATATTTCAGGCGTTTCCTCGACGCACAAGATTACGGGGATCACCCATGAGGCAATTGATCTTATCATTGAAATTCTCACGGCCTTTCACCCGAAGAATGTCGTTTTCCTTTTCGATTCTCCCATCAGCAAAAGCGGCCATCTCGCCGCTCACGTGGCGGATCGTCTTCGAGCGGGTCGTCTCGTCGGTGAGGCTCGCGCCGTGCGGGTACCTGAGAGAATCCTCATCGGCTATCTAGGTCTCGTCGCCACCAGCGACACCGCCATCATCGATAGGGTTAAAGGGGTGGTCGATCTAGCAGGTCATGTTATCCGAAATAGGATCCCGGAAGCTAAGCTTATCAAACTCTGACTTCTTGAATTTCACCACGGAGACGCAGAGGACGCCGAGAATTTTTTCGATTTGCCGGAAGATGCCGATAAATCGAAACCAGCAGTCTGTCCCAGGCGGACCAGTTCTTTTATCCAATCTTCTCCCGATTGGATAAAAGAACAAAGCCTCTGCGTTCTCTACGTCTCTGAAGTGAATCAGTTTGCGGTTTAGAGAATGGTTCGAAAGGCGGACGGCGTCGGTCCGGTATCTGGCTGATCAATCGGTTATCCGAATATGGAGGTAGAGATCCCCCGGTTGACCGCCGCGGGGATTGGGCATTCCCTTGCCCTTCAGCTTAAGACGGCTACCCGACCTTGTACCCGGTGGGATCTTTACATCGAGCTTTTCTGGGGTCCTTCCGCGCTCGAATGCGATTCTGATCTTCGATCCTGAAGCGGCCTCCTCTTTGGTCAAGGTCACATGGTAGGTCATGTCACGGGAATTGCTCCTGTTCATGGGTCCTGACGACTGACCGAGGAGCAGGGTCTTCACCTTTCGCCCGACTCGTGAGAGAAGTCCTTCTTTAGGAGCGGTGTGCTTTCGTTTGCTCAGGAAAGGGTCCCGGGTGGTGCGGTCAAAAGAGGAGGTTCGGGTAAAACCCCTGAGAGCGGCTGTGCCCCCAAGGATCGGTCCCCCGAAAAAAATGCCGCCAAAGAATATCCCTTTCCCTCCGAAGAAAACGCGGTTCATAAATCTCTGGTCAAATCGAACGCCGTATTTCTCGAATTCCTTGCTTAACTCCCGAAACAGTTCATAGGCGGTTGGGTTTCTGAACATGTCACGGAAGATATCTTCTTGGCTGTAACCATATCTCTTCGCAAACGGCGCGTGGCCGGCATCATAGCGTCTTCGCTTCTCTGGATCAATGAGAACCCCGTATGCCTCGCTGATCTCCTTGAATCTCTCCTCAGCACGCGGATTTCCCGGATTGCGGTCGGGGTGATTCTGGAGGGCAAGTTTTCGATAGGACTGTTTGATCTGTTCATCAGTGGCCCGGCGGCCAACGCCCAGAATTTTGTAGTAGTCTTTTCCAGTCATGGTGAGATAAATCCCTCCGCTGTCATCATGATATCAGCATCACCCTTGGATTTCAACGCGAGGGCGGGAGAATCTCCTTGACAGGAAATGGGAATTTCACGATATTCTCTATGAATCTGGCGAGATTTTAGGATGCCGTGCCGTTTGAAGGGGGCTATTTGTGCTCTGCCCATCGAGACGTCACGATCCGTAAAAATCGACCACTTCTCTCGAAGAAACTCAATTCCTGACCGAGGTTGGGAAACAGATGGAGGGAAGCCGTGAAGGGAAGGAAGATCCGAATTTTGGTTGCAAAGCCTGGCCTGGATGGTCACGATCGGGGCGCAAAGGTCATGGCATTTGCCATGAGGGATGCTGGAATGGAAGTCATATACAGTGGGCTTCACCAAACGGTGGATCAGATCATTAACACCGCCATTCAGGAGGACGTCGACGTTATCGGTCTCAGTATTATGTCTGGGGCTCATCTCCCGATCTGTCAGAAATTGGTGAGCAAGATGAAAGAGAAAAGAATGGAGGACGTCCTTGTCGTTGTTGGGGGCGTGATCCCGAAGCGGGACATCCCCAAGCTGAAAGAACTCGGGATCGAGGGTGTCTTTCCCGGGGGAACTCCCTTTGCAGAATCGATTCGATGGATTCGGGAGCATATGAAAAAGGCGTCGGGGACAGGGGGGAAAGGCTAAAGGGGCAAGCTGCAACGCACGAGAGCGGAGGATGAAGGTTAAAGGCATACGGTTCAAGGCTCAAGGAGGAGGGCGTAAGGCGCAGGATTAGGGCAAAAGCTGAAAGCAGAAAGCAGAAGGCTGATCACCGATTTTTGGAGGTGTCGCATGGGTGTTGCCAGGTACATAAAGAACGACAAAAACCAGATCGAGGATGTGATCCTACAATCGGGAATCCATATCAAGCCGGTTTACACGCCAAAGGATCTGGAAGCCTCGGGTTTCGACTATGAGAGAGACACACCAGATCCCGGTCAATACCCTTTCACGAGAGGAATTCACCCTCTGGGTTATCGTTCGCGGGCGTGGACAACAAGGCAGTACTCAGGTTTTGGGACGCCCGAAGAAACGAATGAGAGATTCAAGTTTCTCATCTCCCATGGGCAGACAGGCTTGAATGTAGCCTTCGACCTTCCCACTCAGATGGGCTACGATTCCGATGATCCGATGGCCGAAGGCGAGGTTGGACGCGTCGGTATGGCTGTCGATTCTCTTCGAGACTTCGAAGTCGCATTCAGAGACATCCCGCTGAACAAGATCGGAAGCGGTTTGACGATCAACGCTGTTGCATCGATCATGTTGGCCATGTACCAGGCCGTCGCTGAGAAGTACGGCTTTGGTCGGGAAGAAATCAGCGCGACCCCCCAGAATGACATCCTCAAAGAGATGATCGGCCGAGGCGCTTGGATATTTCCGGTTGAACCGGCCGTTCGTCTCATTGGAGACACCATTGAATACGCCATGCAGGAAATGCCTCGCACGAATCCTGTCAGCGTCTGTGGCTACCACATTCGAGAGTCTGGAGCTACACCGGTCCAGGAAATTGCTTATGCGATCCAGATCGCCAATGCGTATATCGAGGAAGTCCTTGGAAGGGGACACGATGTCGATGATTTTGTCGGACGGTTTTCCTTCAACATTAATATCTTTGGGAATCTCTGGGAGCAGATCGCAAAATTCCGTGCCGCCCGTAAGCTTTGGGCGAAGAATCTTCGAGAACGCTACGGTGCGGGAAAGAGAGACCAGCGGGTGCTTTTCTTTCGTGGTCTCTTTGGGGGTGGAGGATATGGCCTAACAAAGAAGCAGCCTGAGAACAACATCATGCGGGGCGCTTACTACGCTTTGGCTGCGGCTCTAGGCGGTGCCCAGACGACGGCACTCTGTTCCTTTGATGAGGCTTATACCATCCCGACACCACGGGCTGCGTTACTCTCTCTCCGGACGCTCCAACTCCTCATGGATGAGATCGGCCTTCGAGATACCGTCGATCCCCTCGCCGGATCCTATTTTGTCGAGACCCTGACAAAACAGTTGGAGGAGAAGATTCTCGAGGAAATGAAGAGGATCGATGAGTTGGGTGGCATGGTCAAAGCCGTCTCATCTGGGTATGTTCAGAGGGAGGTGGCGCGTCAGGCTTATGAATTTGAAAAGGGCGTCCAGTCTGGCGAGTTGCTCAAAGTGGGGGTCAACATCTACGCCGATGGAGAGGAGGAAGACGTCGATCTCCATGAGTATCGGTGGGAGTCGGCGGAGGAGCAGATCAGCAGCCTTCAGGAAGTCAAGAGAACACGTGACAACCGGGAAGTGACAAGAGCCCTCAGGAGTTTGGAAAGGGCGGCCAAAGAGAAAAAGAACGTCATGCCTTGCCTCCTCGAATGTTGCAAAGCCTACGCGACAGTCGGAGAAATGGCCGGGGTTTTCAGGGAGGTTTTTGGCGAGTTTAGAGAGCCGAGCATCTTTTAGACGCTTCGAGGGCTCCCGCAAAATCCTGTCTGAAAAGACGCATCTCATACGCATCCCGCCGTATCTTACAGAGTCGATTAGCGGGCAGGTTTCTGAGACCGAAGAAGGCAAATCCCGTGATCAACGTGGGCCAGTGGATCGAAAAATGGAGCGCAGTTCAGCCTGAGAAGAAGGCGCTGATTTTCGGAGGGACGTCTTTCACATACCGTGAGCTCGGTGATCGGATCCATCGTCTCAGCAACTCGCTCATCGCCATGGATGTCAGGAAAGGAGACCGGATCGGTATCCTCCTTTTCAACTGCAACCAGTATCTCGAAGCCTATTTCGCGGCTGGCAGGATTGGGGCCGTCGCTGTCCCCCTGAACTATCGATTGGCACCACCGGAGGTGGAGTACCTACTTTGCAATGCTGGCGCTGAAACCCTTATCTTCGACGGGGAATTCGTCGAGACGGTAAAGGGGCTCCGGCAAAAGATCCCTGTGAAAAAGGAACGCTACGTGGGTGTGGGCGCTCGATTACCCGCCTGGGCCCTCAACTACGAGCACATCATCAGAGAGAGTCCGTCTGAGCCCCCCCGTGTCCCATGGGGGGTGACTGGAGAGGCCGCTCACTTGATTATGTACACCTCAGGAACGACCGGACTCCCCAAAGGGGCTGTTCTTTCCCATCGGAAGACCTTCTATAACTGCCTGAATGCTGATATTTTCTTCGAGCTGAAGCCTACCGACGTCATGCTTATTGTCGTTCCCCTTTTTCATTCAGCCGGCCTCCTGATAACGGCGAGCCCCATGTACTATCAGGGGGGGACTGTCGTTCTTCACAAGCGATTCGATGCTCGGAAGATACTGGAAGACATCCAGAGATATCGAGTGAATAAGTTCCTTGCCATCACGACGATGTACAACTTTATTCTTCAGAGGGAGAACCTGGAGCGCTACGACCTCAGTTCCCTCGAAACCTGTTATGTTGGAGGGGAGAGAGTTCCATCCTCCTTGGTCCAGAGATATCGAGAACATGGAATCCTTCTCCGACAGATTTTTGGTCAAACGGAGACTTCGATTCTCCTCTGGACAACAGCAGAAAATGCCATGAATAAGCCAGAAACCGTAGGCAAGCCTGTCTTCCACGGCGAGATACGACTGGTCGATGCTGAGGGGAGAGACGTCGGCATGGGCGAGGTCGGGGAGATCATCGCTCGAGGGCCAATTCTCATGAGCGGTTATTGGAACGGCCCGGAACTAACAAGGCAGACCATACGGAATGGGTGGCTCCACACCGGGGATCTCGCCAAGATGGATGAAGAAGGTTGTTTCTACATCGTTGATCGGGAAAAGGATATGTACATCAGTGGTGGCGAGAATGTTTATCCGGCGGAGATTGAAAAGATTTACGCCGCCCATGAGAAGGTTTTCGAGGTAGCTGCGGTCGCGGTACCGGACGAAAAATGGGGCCAGGTTGGTAAGGTCTTCATCGTCCTGAAAGAAGGATCATCCATGACCGAGGAGGAGGCTCTCCGATATTGCGAGGGGAAGGTGGCTCGGTTTAAGATACCCAAATACTGTCAGTTCATGAAAGCCTTGCCTAAAACCGAGAGTGGAAAAATCAAGAAATCGTCTCTGAGAGAGATCGTCCATGAATTCCGATAGTATCGGGGTTTGGTGTTTTGTGGATTTCCTTTAGGGATTCTTTCTATCTACTTCGGAGATCGTGAATGCCACACAAGGAGACCGGAGATGAAATACAAGGTGGGAATCGATGTTGGCGGCACATTCACAGATTTTCTTCTCGCCCACGAAGATGGGACCTCAGAGATCTTCAAGGTCCTTTCGACCCCCGATGATCCCTCAATTGGATTGATGAATGGTCTCCGTGAGATGTCAAAGAGCAAAGGGGTCCAGTTGGAGGATTTCATCAGGGAGGTGGATACCATTGTGCATGGAACAACAGTGACAACCAACGCCGTTCTGACATATCGGGGAGCGAAAACAGGACTGCTGACGACCAAGGGAGTCCGAGATGCCCTGGAAATGAGGCGGGGGATTCGGGAAGAGCAGTACAACAACCACTATGAGAACGTGAATCCCCTTGTGCCTCGCTATCTGAGAATTTCCATAGAAGAACGTGTGGACTATCAGGGAGGCGAATTGATCCCCCTCAAGAAATCCAATATCGAGGCCGCTCTTGATCTGTTTGAGAAGGAACAGGTCGAAGCCATCGCCATCGCTTTTATGAACTCCTTTGCCAATGGCGATCATGAGCAGAAGGCTGCCGAGATTGTTTCCCGAAGGATGCTCGATTGCTATCTCACGAATTCGAGTACCCTGCTTCCCTCGATTAGATTCTATGACCGCGTCAGCACGACAGTTCTAAACGCTTATGTGGGCCCAATATTGCGGAGCTATTTGAAGAGTCTCCTCAAAAAGCTACATGACGTGTCTTTCAAAGGGGTCCTTCTGATTATGCAGTCCAATGGGGGGGTGATTTCGCCAGAGAATGCCATCGAAACTGCTGCGGTCACGCTGCTCTCCGGGCCTGCCGGGGGGCCTGTGGCTGGGATTTCATACACGTCCATCCAGGGCTACGAGGACTGCATTACTGTTGATATGGGGGGAACGAGTTTTGATACGTCCCTTATCAAGAATCGGAACCCCGTGGTGACAACCGAGGGCGAAATCAACCGTCTCCGCCTCGCCCTCCCGATGCTCAACATCGTCACGATTGGAGCCGGAGGGGGGAGCATCGGTTGGATTGATGAGGGGGGCCTATTACGGATGGGACCTCAAAGTGCAGGGGCCAAGCCCGGTCCCGCTTGCTACGACCTCGGCGGGGAACTCCCCACGTGTACCGATGCCGATTTGGTTCTCGGTTATCTCGACCCGGATTACTTTGCCGGTGGAAAGATGCATCTCAACAAGGAGAAGGCAGAAAAGGCCATCGAGGAACACATTGCCAGGAAGCTGAAAATGGATCCCGTCCAGGCGGCGGCAGGCATGTACGAGGTCATCAACGTCAACATGGCTGCGGGGGTCCGGGAAGTTTCCGTCAAGCGGGGCCATGATCCTCGGGACTTTCCCATGGTCATTGCCGGAGGAGCAGGCCCAAATCATGCCTGTATGATTGCCTTGGAACTCGAAATCCCGATTATGATCATTCCCAAAGAATCATCGATCTTCTGCGCAGCCGGGATGCTGATGTCTGATCTTCAGCACAATTTTGTTCGAACATACGTCACCAATTTGGACGATATGGACCTGGAGAAGTTCAGGGATCTTTTTCATGAGATGGAAAAAGAAGGGGTGGCGCTCCTGGATTCGGAACACATTCCTCCAGGCCGGGTCGAGTGTGTTTATTCTCTGGATATGCGATACATCAAACAGTACCATGAGGTGAACGTGACAATCACAAAAGATGAGGTCGATGGGGGTGATGTCGCTTCGATGGCCAAAAGATTCCATCCTGAACACGACCGACTTTTCGGCTACTCCTTAGAAGAGGAAGGAACTCCCATTGAGCTCATCAATATGCGGTTGGTCTGCATTGGCAGAACGGAGAAACCAAAATTCATTGAGGAGAAATACGATGGGTCTGATCCTTCGAGGGCCCTGAAGAATAAGCGAGAGGCCTACCTTCCCCGGAAAAGAGAATTCACAGAAGTGGATGTCTTTGACGGACACAAACTCCGCTACGGAAACAAGATCGAGGGACCGGCTATCATCGAACAGGTCAACACGACCACTTTCGTTACCCCCGAATACAGTGTTATCTGTGACCGCTACGGTAGCTATACGATGTACCTCAAGGAAAGAGAGGCTGAATTTATCGGGAGGATTGTCCAATGAAAGGCGTCAAAATCGACAAGATTCTCGTTTCGGTATTTCAGAGGCGGTTCAAGTCCATTACTGAGGAGATGAGCATTGCCCTCACCAGAACGACTCGATCCCCGATCCTCTGCGAGGCAAAGGATTTTGTGACAGGGCTATATGACGCCAAGGGCAAAATGCTTGAGCAGACAGAGAATCTTCCCATTCTGGCCTTTTCTCTTGGCCCCGTGTGCGAATATATTGTCAACTACTTCGGTGACGAGATTCACCCGGGTGATGTGATTTTCCACAACGACGTCTTTTCTATGGGCAACCAGAATAACGACGTTGCTGTCTATAAACCGATCTTCTTCAAAGATGAACTCGTGGCCTGGGCCGCTTGCAAGGGCCACCAGGCCGATGTTGGGGGAGCGGTTCAGGGTGGATACAATCCCCAGGCCACCGAGGTCTTTCAGGAGACGCTGAGGATTCCGCCGGTCAAGGTTTACGAAAAAGGGAAGTTGAGAAAGGATGTGTGGGGACTCATTTTCGCCAACATTCGTCTGAAGATTGTTGAGGAGGATATGAAGGCGGAGATCGGAAGCTGCGTGGTCGGAGAACGGCGCATGGTTGAACTCCTTGACCGGTATGGCGTGAACGTCTATGAGGCACACAAAGAATACCTATTCGATTCGACCGAGAAGATGATGCGTGCAGAGATCCGAAGCATTCCGAATGGGGTTTACTGCGGCGAGGCAACGGGATACTACGACGGAAGGACCCCGGGTTCGAAGTATACAATCCGGGTTAAGATCACGGTAAAGGATGAGCGTGTCACCTTCGATTACACGGGTACGGATCCACAGACCTCTGGATTTGTTAACGGGACATACACGTCGAGTGCCTCGGCCACCCTTCTCACATTCCTTCAGATGGTTAATCCCGATATCCCTCACAACGATGGAATGGTTCGCCCACTGGAAATTGTCATCCCGGAGGGGACGATCCTCAACGCTGCCTATCCAGCGGCAACGACCTATGGCAACCACCTATGTCCGATCAATGCCAATGCCATCATGAGGGCGCTGAGCCCTGTGATTCCAGACCGTGTCACCGCGGAATGGAATGCCCTCCTCTGCAGCCTGACTACGGGAAACGACCCGAGGAAAAACGCCCCTTACGTGGATATCGGATTCATGGGGCTCAAAGGGGGTTCGGGAGCCATTCAGGGCACCGATGGCTACGATCACATCGGCATGATCGACGCTTCAGGGGGTGTGTTGGACCAGGACTATGAGATGTTCGAGCAACAAACCCCCCATCTTCTCCAACAGCACGAGTACTGGACGGACTCCGCAGGGGCTGGCCAGTGGCGAGGTGGTCTCGGTGTGGTGACGGTCTTCAGGATCGGCGGAGAGAACACGAAGGTGGTGACCTTCGGCGAGGGTGATGTGGAGGCGCCTTTGGGAGTTCATGACGGAAGACCGGGCACCCTCAACAAGATCGAACTTCAATACCCAGATGGCAAGCGCTACCTGTGTAAGACGAAGGATCTCGTTCAAAACGTCCCGGCGGGAACCATCTACTCCCAAGAGGCAGGAGGTGGTGGCGGGTACGGTGATCCCCTTAAGCGTCCGATCAAGAAAGTTCGGGAGGAGGTAAGAAACGGAATCATCTCTGTCGAGAAAGCGCGTGAGGATTACGGAGTGGTAATTGATCCTGAGACGTTCGAGGTCGATTCGGAAACAACCCGTTCCATTCGGGAATAGTCCCTGCCCAATGGTGTTTTGCGGGTGAGTGTGGGATAATAAACTGAGGTTCCAATCTCCGGGCCACGAAGCAGGGGCAAGGGACCACTTACAACAGGTTCGTGATTGGAGTTTTCTTTCCCGGCTCAGCCGGGACTGCATCTATGGATCGAGGCATATGTGTGGATAGGAGAACGAGAAAATGGTCAAGTTACAAAAAATCGTCGTTCCCACGGATTTTTCAGAATCCTCGAGAGAGGCCTTGTGCTATGCAGGTGCGCTTGCGGAGCGCTATAAAGCAAAGGTCCTTCTCCTCCATGTTTTGGAATCCGACGTTATGGAACCCCTTCGAGCGGTGGAGGGAGGTCAGGATCTGACCAAGAGACTGAAGGCTGACAGGCAGAGCTACATCGAGAGCCTGATGAAACTGGAAGATGTGGCGGCCATTGAAGTTGAGTCGCGTATGGTGGAGGGGTCCCCTGCTTACGAGATCATCGAGGCTGCAAAAGATTATGGAGCCGAGCTAATTGTTCTCGGCACTCATGGGCTGACCGGCTCTCAGCGCGTGTTTTTTGGGAGTGTTGCGGAACGGATAGTTCGGACGGCACCGGTCCCGGTCCTTACGGTGAGGCGACCGGAGCATGGATTCGTGGAGTGCTCTGTCGGAGCGAGGCGCCTTGTGGGGTTGAAAAATATCCTCATGCCGACGGATTTCTCTGAAGCCTCTGCTTATGCTGCGCGTTACGCGTGTGCACTGGCCAAGGAATACGAAGCACAGCTTCACGTGCTCCATGTGGCTTGGACAGCCGCCACAGGTCCGGACAGAGAGTTCCTGGAAAAAGAGATGAAAGAGGAAGCCGGCAATTCTATTGTCCGGTTCATGGAGACCGAGTGTGAAGGGCTCAAAGTGATCCGCGAAGTAAAGGCTGGCATACCTTTACAGGAGATTGTCACACAAGCTCGTCGGCGGGACGCCGACCTCATTGTGATGGGAACACACGGGAGGACTTTCCTCAAATACGCGCTCCTTGGGAGTGTGACCAGCAAGGTGGTCCGGAAGGCCCCATGCCCCGTCCTGACGGTAAGACATCCAGGGCACAGATTCGAAATGCCGTGATATTCGACGTCACCTGAATCATCCCTGACTAAAACTCGGCCAGTTTTCTCAACAGTGGGGTCAGGTCTGGGACCTTTTCCTCGAGTGCTTCCCATTCCGCTTCGTAGGCCCTATCGACGTAGGACTTGGCGTCAGAAGGCGAAAAACGAATCCTTTTCACCCCCGTTTTTTCCACTTCCTCCCATTCTGTGGCAATCGCTCGATCAAAATATCCAACCATGTAAGGCTCGAACCAGGCGGTAATATTCCGGATCTTTTCCTGCAGAGACTGGGGAAAGCTTTTCCAGGTATCGAGATTCATCAGGATGGTGCGGTTCTGATTGTAAAATGGATGATCAATGACGGACTTGCAGATGTCAGTCCAGCGAAGCTGTCTTGTGCCCATGATTGTCCAGGCAGCCCCTTCGACTGTGCCGCTCTGTAAAGCCGCGTGAGTCTCAATGAGGGTGATGGGTATGGGGATCGTTTCAAGAGCCCTCATGAAACGATCATAAAGGGGCACTGTCCGGATCTTCCGCCCTCTCAAATCCTTCGGTGCGTTTACAGGATCTTTGAGCCAGAGGTAATAAGGACCGTGTAGCCATCGTCCCAGGTACACCGTGTTGATCCTTTCGTGGCGCTCCACCATGAAATCATAAAACCCTCCCGGCCTTCTCTCCTCCCACGGGGTGAGCTTGGACAGGGTAAATGCGACCGCCTCGGGCAGAATCGATTGATAATCGGACGTATCGCTGAAAGCCACCTGGACGGCACCCTTTCTCAGTGTCTCCATTTGTTCCCGGCGAGGAATGACGTCGAGTCCCTCGAGGTACTCAATACGCAACTCTCCCAGGCAGTATTCGTTGATCCGTTTGACCCACTCCACTGTCATCACGGCAAGGGGATGATTCTTTGGAAGAGAAGAGACGGCTTTCAACACTTTTTCCTGTGTCCTTGCTGGGCCAGAGAAGGATAGAGGTATGAGGACAGCCGCCATCGAGTAAATGAGAAGTTTTCTCATCACGACACCTCCTTTTCGCCGATCTCCTCGATCGTCAGTTGTCACTTGTCTCGACCTTCATTCACCCTTTTGGCGTGGAGGGAAGTTCATGCGCCGACGCTCCCCTCCCTGAATCGATTGACATCCAGTCTCAAAGGTATATATACAGGATACGGTCGAGTTAGCATAATA
>CAYFYO010000011.1:8689-57462 GCA_964347335.1 uncultured Thermodesulfobacteriota bacterium | reverse complement strand
ACCTCGTGCCCGCTTTCAGCGATTTGTTCAAGGATATCCCGTGTCACGAATCCACCTCCGCCACCAATTGGCGGATACTCATAATTAACAACAAGAATGCGCATTGGCTCTTATCTGAATCGAAACCCACGAAAGCTCTTCTCAGTACTTTCTCGTCCCTGGTGCCGAGGAGAACGAAGAGCCCTAGAAGTTAGATGACTTTTTCAATGGTATATTCTTTCTTATGGCGGCCGTGAGTGAACGCGATGATTTCCCCCAGAAAACCGACACTTGCGGCCTGAACACCGAGGACCATGAAGAATATGGATAAGAGAAGGATCGGACGATTGCCCACAGGATGACCCATGAAAATCTTCTGGACAAAAACGTACACGGTAATGAAAAGGCCGATTAACAAGAATGCCATCCCGATGGCACTAAAAAAGCGTAAAGGCTTTTTGGCAAACCTCGTATTGAAATAGAGGGTGAAGATGTCTATTAGCCTTGTGATGTAATCGGATACGCTTAAGAATAGGATCTTCTCCGGCTCCTGGTGATGTCGGCATTTGACTTCTTTTGTTTTGAACCCTTTCTGAGCTGCCAAGATCGGCAGAAACCGGTACATGTTTCCGTAAATCTCTGTCTTTTCGAGGACCTCTCGGCGGAATACTCTGACCATGCAGCTCAAATCATGCAGGTCATATCGGATAATCCGGCGCACCACGGTATTAAAGACTTTGGATTGCAACTGCTTCAACTGAGGGTCGACTCTGGCCTGCCGCCAGGGGACGATGATGTCGGTTTCATCGTCGAGGGAATCGAGGAGCTGAGTCAGAGATCCGTTGGTTATCTCCTGATAGGACCCACATACCACGACGAGCTTACCCCGGCTTTCATTGAGCGCCGCCTTCAGGCAGACAGCCTGTGAGGTTCTCGTGTTAAACTCAAAAGCGCTCAGAATGCTGGAATAGGATTGAAGGCTTTGAAACTCATTTTTCAAAAATCCACCCGTGCCGTTCGCAATAATCAGGATTTCGAAGGGAACTCGCCTCATTGAAAAAACATCACAAACATTCTTTATGAATTGGGGAAATTCCCTGTGTGGCTTTTCCAGCAACACGATAACGGAATATTCTATGTTTTGGTTGGCTGTCATAGGGGAATCTCTTCAGCGGTTAAATCAACAAGACGAACTAACCTCACTTTGTCCTCCGAGAACGCCCTTGAGAGACGATACCTGACCTCCTTGATGAACTCGGGGCAATGACACGACGCGAGATGGAGCGCTTGGCCCTTTCTCTCTGGCTCTTGTCCTCCTCCTCATTGACGAAAATAGTCCTTTTCGTGATCGCCGGAAGTCGGGTATGGCGCAAATCACTCGTCCCTACCACCAATTCACCCAGTACACCGAGTGCGACGAGGTGGACACCCGCCATCCCAGTAAGGGCGGAGGAAATCATAAAGAAAAGGGCCTTGCCAGGTGTCCACTGGAAAATCAGCGCTAAGACGCCCAGTGATCCAAAAAACAGACTTAGCAATATAAAAGGAATAGCGCAGAGGACGAATCCTTTTAGGGGATTTGAACAAAAACGGATGATGAGGTTGACGGCGAATATATCGCTAAGCACCTTGAGGATCCGGTCAAGACCATACTTGGAAACACCGTACTCGCGGGGATGGTGTTTGACCGGCACTTCTGTTACCCGCGCTCCGGTCATACGGGCAAGGGCAGGGAAAAACCGGTGCATTTCTCCATAGGCCTCAACCGATTTAATGCATTCGGCCCGGTAAGCTTTCAGGGAACACCCATAATCGTGCAATCTGACGCCAGTCGTCCAAGAAATGATGGAATTGGCGACTCGAGACGGCAGGACCCTTACCCGATCGTCTCTTCGATTGATACGCCAACCACTGGCAACGTCATACCCTTCCCGAATCTTTTGCAACAACGTGGGAATATCTGATGGATCATTTTGTAGATCTCCATCCATGGTAACGATAATTTCACCAGAGGCATGCTCAAACCCGGCGACCATGGCGCTGGTTTGGCCATAGTTGCGTCGGAGCTTAATTGCCCGGAGTTCCGGGTTCTTCTTTTTCAAACGTTCAATGCTGTCCCAGGTCTTGTCCTCAGAGCCGTCGTCCACAAAAATGATTTCATACGGGAAATCAAACTGCTTACCCACTTCAAGAAGACCCGACAGGAGCTTCTCAACCGAATCCTGCTCGTTGTACATCGGTACCACAATGCTCAAGTACACAGACATACGAGTTTTGCCCTGAGTATTTTTCTTGGACTTATTCATGATTGGAGAGCGTTTCTAGTGGACAAATAGGCACTCGGGGGCATAAGCATTTAGGGATCATTCTACACTAAAGTAGCACATTCGGTATGATGGCCTTCTCGTATCAGTGTGCCTTTTTTCCACTCTCATTTATGGCTGTTTGATAAACTCCTCTATAAATACCCACGAGCTTTTCAGCTACCTTACGTGCCATGAAATTCTCTTTTGTATAGGAATGGTTATGTAACGCCATGTCGATCATCGTCGTCTTATCTAAAATCAACCGTTCCAGTAACTCGGCTATTGTCGTGGACGCCTTGCTTTCTGTTATGTATCCCATCTTTCCGTTCTCAAAAAAGTCCCTGAGCCCCCCAACGGCCCGAGTGACTACGGGCATCCCGAACGCCATCGCCTCTAGAACGGCATTAGGCATTCCTTCAGCATGATAAGTAGGGAAGCAAAAGATATGGTGTGACTTGAACACTTCCTTTTTGGAATTTCCAACAACATAACCCGTCAATTCAACACTATTTGCATCGCGATAATCCCTAGCCAGATATTTTCTTAATTCAGTCATAGCAGGTCCGTCACCCGCTATCGTCAAGGACACATGATGACCTCGTCTCAACAGCAGGCTCAGAGCCTCTAATGTTTCAAAAATCCCTTTCTCCTTTTCAAGTCTTGAGAGGAATAATATCTTTGTATGAGTTGAGCTTCTTAATAAGGCGACCTTTTCTTCTATCGAGAAATCCGACAACAGCCATTCATCAACTGTCACTGTGCCGTGATAAATGGGAACGGTAATCCCCCAACTTCTTAGTTTTTCTTCAAAAGATTTGGAAAGCACGACGAATCCGTCTGCTCTCATGTATGTCTTTTTGAAAAACCATTGGAATCTACCCTCAACCTGACGTTCAAAAGGAAGCTCCCAACCGCGGAAAAAGACGAGCACTGGCAAATGCTTTTTTTTCGCAAGATATATGAAGATACCCTCTCTTATGAAGCTATTGAAATTTAGGGACACATTCAAATGAACTAAATCTACTGTATCTCTGGATATGCGCTTCTGAAACATGATTTGATCGATAAAGAAGCGAATGTATCTATATACATACTTAAGTGCCCCTTCCAAATGACATGTTCCCGTTTCAACATAAGACAAACGGATGTCCTGTCGCCCGGCTAATATTGGTAAGATCGAACTATAGTAACCTGCAACTCCGCCTATAGCCTTGAGGGGCGGGAACATGATCAACACATTCATTTAAGCCGAACTCCTTGGAACTTAAGTTTTACTCTTCACCGCACCCCGTGTCAGTATAGGCACCCATATTAACTCCACCTTCACCTGCGTTACAGCCAGGGCTGCCTCGTTTCAGCTGAAATTCGTTGTTATCAGGGTCGGTAAACAATGGATTCGCCCATATGGATCCGCTCCCAGAATTGTCCGAGTGAAACGAATCAAGTTGTCTATGGCTGTACTCGACAGCCCCTTTCGAAGTCTGACACCTCAACGATCCACTGCCAAAGGGCTGTCGCCAGCAGATCGGTGCAACACCCTTGGTATTGAAAAAGAGGTTATGCGTGAAAACATTCGCGCTATCATTAGCGGAGTTTTCTTGCACAACGAGTGCATTGTATCTATTCGACAAATAGAAAATATTATTTTTGACCATAAGGTTTTTCGATTTCGCGCCAGCACATTTTTTCGTTTCAGCAATATACAGCCCGAACCATTTTGGCTTATAAACTACGTTGTTGATAATTTGAGTTCCATCTATATTGGTGCAGGCACGTAGCCCAATACCATGACGCCCGGCACCTATAACAATATTGTTGCGCATAATTGCCGAACTGCCTGTTTCAATCCTCAAGCCTTGGTAAGTAACATTCTTCACGATATTGTTCTGCCAAATGTGTTTACCACCGGGATAGTTGGGAGATCCTGAGCGAACATCAGCCCATATCCCCTTGGCTACCTGATTCCCGTGAACATAGTTATTCTCGACAAGCGTCCCGCCGGTGTACAGAGAGTGAGAGTGAGAGCCTCCCATTACAATTCCACCAATGGTTCTATGGCCTCCTGAGGAATCCGGATTTCCACCGTAGATTTCATTATGGGCAATCCTCCCTCCAATACAGGCAGAATACATAATCCCATGTCGGTAATCTTCATTGCTCTTGTTCCAGTCTGTAACTATTGAATCAAGCACTGAGATGTTTTTTGAATTGAATGCATAGATCCCATGCTTTTGTGCCCCGTCAAGAACGAAACCGGCTATGATGACATTCTCCACCTCGTGCAGCTGAAAGACAAACTTAGCCGAATCGCCAAGAATCGTCACCGATTCGTATTCGTAAACCTTCCATGTCTGACCACTCTTGGGCTTGATTGGTGAGGTGATTTCATAGATACCTTTTCGAATCAAGAACGTATCTCCGACTTTTCCTTTTTCTTGGGCCTTTTGAATTGTACATAAAGGCTTAGCTATCGAGCCAGGATTGGAGTCAGAACATCGGCCACCATGAGAATCTTTGTCTACATAGAGTGTTGCAGCCTCTCCTGAGCAGATGGAACAAAGGAATATGAATACGAACCAAATCAACGCCCTCATTCTTTTCTCGAAAAGTCCCGCGACACTGACTCCAACCAAGAGTTTGTTAAAGTGGATCACGGTCCACTACCTCGCTGATTACTTCTCGATAACACCCATTACAATCTATGAGGTTCCACGATAGAATCATGAAATAAGGAGCCTTGCCTTCAAAAAGACGCTCTTACCAAGCATACTCAGGATTCAGAGTTCTTCGTAATCCCTTCTGAGTAGATCACATCTATAGGCAAGTTTTTGCAAAATGGCTCCTTAATCTTAAGTATCGTGAACGTAGTGAGAACAAGACTCTCAAAGGGTATCGGTGAAGGATTGTCTTCTTTCAATGCAGAGACGGAGGCCTGTACTTCTTCCCGGTGCCCTTTACCTCTAGACTTAACCTTTGTAACTTTTCGATTCTTACCAAGTTCAGCCATTCTCAAGTTGTCGTTGACTACTTTACAATTATCGCCGAATATCTCGATATGCTCTTTACCAAGACGAGTATTTCCTAATGCTACGTATGATATGATACCTAGCGAATCATCATCAAATCTCAAAGTGATATTTACATTTTGGTCGTTATTCGGCATTTTGTTTGAGTTGTTTAAGAATGCAGTAATACCTCGTGGTGACCTCTAGTTATATCCTGAAGCACCAAAGGCTCTTATGTTATGACTCGATTCATTTTTTCGGTACCATTAGTTTGTTTAATTGCAGAAAGAACAACCTACATGATCTAGAGTGTTTGAAAAATGAGAATTGAAATATCTTACTACTCAAACCATCAAAAGGATCAAAGCCCATCCAGTTTTGGCTTTTGCAGTATGAGTATAGCACATCAAGAGAGTTCTTGACCGCATCCATCAAATGGAAGGCAACACCAACCAAATTCCGCTTGCTACTTAGTAATTGCACAAACTAACCGTATCTGATTATCTCGAAACACTTTTGACCTTTTCGCCAGGAACATGTCAACACCGCACAGTACAGACAGCCCCATCCTTAGCAGCGTTGCATGCCTAAAGGACTTTACGCCAAAGAGCTTTGTCAGTCCCCTCTTCCAAATGTAAGAAAAAAAACCAAATCGGACAAACGAGATATTCTGAAAATCATGTTTTGCCAGTTCTTTCCTTAGTTCTCCTATCCTAAACCCCCCCTCTTTCGTGAATCTTAGATCCTCAGGCGAAAGCCCGTATCTTTCGTGTGAATACCTTTGCAGCGGTCTTAATATAGTTGTTTTCAAATAATGCCAAATAGGAGAGTATGCATCGTCCAAGAACCTGCATTCACCACCCTTTTTAAGGACTCGATAAATTTCTGAAAGCATTTTCGAGAGATCTCTAATATGGTGAACAAAGGCGTACCCATAAACTAAGTCAATTGAATCGTCCGAAAACGGTAGATCCAGTGCATCAGCCGTATTGAATTGCACACTTACATACCCCATTTCCTTCAGCTCTGAAAACGAAAACAAACTCTTCATGAATTTTACGGCCTCATACGAAACATCCGTAAGAATGAGCTTTGCGCCCATAACCAAGAAATACAGTTCCTTATAAGATATTCCATTGCCAAGCAACAAAACGGTCTTTCCGTGAAGATTGTCCATGCTTTTGAGCAATATCAGATTCTCTGGAATCGTTCTATCATGCCATTCTTCATAAAAATCCAGAAAAGTTAACCGTCTTGATACGGACT
Organism: uncultured Thermodesulfobacteriota bacterium; assembly: GCA_964347335.1. GTDB lineage: Bacteria > Desulfobacterota > BSN033 > WVXP01 > WVXP01 > WVXP01. The sequence goes on along the minus strand of CAYFYO010000011.1, from coordinate 50,906 downwards.
TTGCATATTTCGTGTCATAATAACATGCCTCTGCCTTTGAACTTTCATCAGCCCCCAAAGGCCACATTCTACGCTGCTGATGACTACTGCTTATACCCTGGTCGCATCCTTCCCCGCAAATATTCACTCCTCCATCCTTAACCACGCCACCCCTCGTCCTACGATGCACAGATCCATCTACTGCCATTTAAGACCTCAACACATAATTCCCCTAAAAGATCCACACAGAATAAAGCACGTTATGCCGTAGATTTCTCCCTCGGACGCGGCTCATTTTGCTTAATTGCTTCAAATATGTTTATCAGTTTCTGAGTATTTCTTCTCCAGTTATAGTTTAGCAGAATCTCCTCTCGTAACTGTATTCCTAGTTTCTTGCCAAAGATAGGGTTCCTCGCCAACGCCAGTATTTGCTGTGCCAGGTCTTCAGGATCACTCACCTTTGTCAGAACACCATTTTCACCATCTCTGAGTATCTCTCGGATAGGCCCCGTACGCGGCCCTATAACAGGCTTACCTGATGCCCCGTATTCGAAGAGCTTCGTGGGTGATCCATACCACGTTGCATAGGGAATCACGCAAATATCCATGGCACCCACATACTCATGAACCTCTTCATACGGCACTCGTCCCGTAAAAGTCACCGCCTCCTCCAGAAGGTTTTCGCGAACGAAATTCTCCAAAGAAGCCATCTTCTTCCCGTCACCAACAATTAGGAAGTGTATATTGTTTGAGAATCGACTGACTTTGATGGCCGCCTGCAAGAGAATATCAACTCTGTGAAACCCTGCCATAGCCCCTACGAATCCCACAACGGTCTTATCATCAATGCCAAATCGCCGCCGAATAGTTGTCCTATGCCTGGGTGGTTGGTAGGCATGATCCTCAGCTGTTGGGTAAATGGTGAAGATTTTGTCGGACTTTACCCCTTTTCGCTCAAGATACCTTCCCATAGCGGCCGAGCCAACGACAATAGCGTGGGCCCTCAAGGCCAGAGATTTCTCGATTGAGGCCGCTATTGGAATCATGATCCTCGAACAACCATAATACGTTATCATCTCCTCAATTGGAGAATTCACCTCTAGAATTAAGGGGATTCCGATTGCCTCAGAAAGACGTTGGCCGGTGCGATGATAGACAGATGCTCGCTCATAAATAAAATCAAACGTTCTCTCCTGACAGATTGAGTAGCAATAGTAGAAAAACTCTCTGTCGTGGGCCAGTGTGTACAAATCCCTTAGCAAAATAGTAACACTCGGAGGCAATTTCGCCTTAATTGTTCCGAATCTTCTTTTGGCTCTGCGTGCTCCCCTCCGCTCACCTGCAATGATTCTGTATACATTATGACCTTCCTTCTCCAAACCCCTAATCGTTTTCAGGATGTGTGTGGTGTGGCCCACAGGTTTAGACATATCGATACGCGGTTCTGAGGCCAAGTAAAGAACATTCATGCGGCTATACCCCACATGGCGTCGATGGCCTGACTCGCCTGTTCGCTGAGGATTCCGAAGTATCTCTCTTTACTATCCGGCGTCGTATAAGGGAAGATAATAAACGTGATCGAGATAGGCAGGTCACCAGAGCACACGCATCGTGCCACTTGAGCCTTCTCCTTGATCCCATAGCTCGGAGAAACCCAACCCTCGATGACATCCAAATCGATCTTGGGATGGTCTCTCACCTGCAGAATGAGATTGGCTCCCTCTTGACAGAAGGTTTCAATGGTTCCCTCATCCCGAATGGATAGCGGAATGCCCATATCGAAATGAAAATGCCAGGATAACGTATGCTCGCCTTTTCCGGTTACGAGGTCTCTGATGACCCAGTAGTTTTCAGCCTTACCAAAATAGAACTGCCTTCTATGGGTGACGGGGTCCCTCAAGCGTTCATATCCATTGTGTTGGGCGTCCAAAAAGTCCGCCTCTGAAGACGTCTTCCATCGATTGACTTTGGGGGATGCATCATTTGCAGTTGCAAACAGCTGGTCGGGGTCGATCCTGTTTATCTCCTTGCCGTCTGCCACGACGGTGTTATGGAAGGCTGTCGAACGAAACAGGTTACGCCATCTTGGATCTGCCGAATAGATATACGTTCCTGGATCGACAATAAATGATTTGTCATACGCATAGAGCTCGAAACTAAGCGTGTCGTTGTGAGAATGGTCGCCCACCCCTCTTCGACCATTCGGACCGCAGTCAACAACCATGTACAACCTTTCATTCTTCAGGAAGTAAAGCCCCCCTTGTTCAAAAGATTTGGAGGACACTGGCTCTGATTCACCGTGAATAGAATCAAACACACGGATACCCTCTTCCCCGAGCAGCCAAAAAGCTTCTTCATGGAATTTCCCTGCTCCTTTCTTGAAGTCAGACCTTCCAAAGAGCACCGCTCCGATCGATAGGAGGTAGCGATGGTCCATAACTTCGTTCCTGCTGAGCGTCTGCAACCTGCCGTTGTCCGTATCACCGACTTGAGGACTCATTCCATTTGGCTTCGTGTAGGAGAGGACAAATTCAAACATCTTTTCCAAATGACGCCATACTGTTTCAGGAACTGTTATGTTATTTCTTCTGCAGAGAATTAAGGCAGAAACAAACATCTCTAATACCAGCCTGTGGTAACTTACACTTCCTTCAAAATCAACACCATCCTCATGGACCTCCGTCTTCAATTCATGAAGCAGCTCCTTTAATCCTTTTCTTCTCCATTTCTTTGCTCGCTTAAACTCCGGGAACAAGATCCCCAAAATCAACAGTCCAACGATGTTAGATAGATAATGGTTGTTGCTGAACTCGCCATAATACTCTAGGTTCTCGGTGATAAATTGACCATGCAACAAGAGGCTCTTAAAAAACATCCCTTTTTTTTCATTATCAAAATGAGGTGAGTTCGCAAATAAATGGTACGCCCATATCCAGTTGACCAACCGAATGGCGACTTCCATGGTGGAAGACCAGTTCACACCCATCCAAGGAGGATTTTTCTCCATCCAATCCGCCAACTGATTTACAAATTCAAGTGCGTACTTTTCATTGTTTGTGTACCAATACGCCTTTCCAAGGGTAACAAAATGGTGACAACAACTCAACTCCCACGGGACCTTTACGTCAGCGTCATTGTCTAGATGGACTTGAACAATATCGGAATAGAATTGCACCGGCCAACGGTAACCACTTTTGAAGTCTTGATGCCAATCGATCTCCTTCCCTAGGTTGACCTTCCCCGACCCTAACAAATCGAAGACGTGTTGACAGATCTCGTCCGCATCTTCAATCGTTGTCGCAATGGACTTCGGGTAGCGATCTTTAATCGCCTTTACAAGTGAGTCTCTATTTTCGTAATCCCAGTAAAACAAAGGGCTACGTTCATTTTCAAATCGACCAGTTAACGAATCTTTGCCTTCACTCCCTCTTAAGGCTTTAGAGAGTTGCCTGTCTGATATTTCAATACGGTACAACCGCGTCTGGCTCCTTCTCTTCCAGGAGAACGTTTTTTGATACAGTTTTTTGAGAAACAACCTGATCAGGATTCTAGAAATCCTGAAAGGCCTGTTTTTGAAATCGTCTAAGTGCCTGCGAAGTGAGGTTTTTCTGGACATTCGGTCTTTTCTTGATGCAAGTCAATTGTCCAATGATGACCGCATTAACCACTCTGCAGATTTGGAACTAATCTGTGAATGTTGCTCCGACCCCTCAAGAATATCGAACAATTGAGAAACCCAAACCCGATCCCCGTTGCGATAGCAGCGCCGATGGCGCCTAGCATTTCGATAAGTATAATATTAAGCCCAACATTCAGCAGCAGCGTGACACTGATCAACAGGAATAGGAATTTGAACTCCTCAAAGCGCAATATCAAAGTACTGTATGGGCTGAATGCAAAGGAAATGATAGCCGACACAGCAAGTATCCGAAACACCGGTATCGCGTTAGGATATTTACCCATGTCAATCCAAGGAATTATCCACTGGGAAGCCCATGCGCCAATCAACACGACTGGGCCAAACACCAGTAGCATTTTCCTGTGCATGTGGAAGATACTTTTCAGCTCATTAGCATTTGTGACTCCTTGAATGAGTGGCAAAAACACAACTTTCACGGAACCCAGTGCCAATAACAAGAGGCTGTAATATCGAAACGCTGACCCATATGTGGCTAACTCGATATCACTAGTCATGATTCTGAGCATAAAAATGTCAAGTTGCGAAAAAAAAGCGAGAATGGCATAGTATCCGAACAGATACTTGTATTCTGCCTTGATTATTGCCACAGCAAGCCGGGTTGCCTCCCACACATTCATAAGCTTATTTAGATAACGATGTTTACCGAGGAACAGGAAAAATACGAGAATCAGGGAAAGCGCCTGAATGAAAAGCGCCTGCCAAGCCTCCAGGTTGTATCGAACGAAGAATAGTAAAACCAACAGACTACAGAAAAAAACCGAAGACCCGACCAGTTCGATCACTGAGAAATCAAAGAATTTTAGTTCTCGCTGCAAAAACGTCTTTGAGAACTCCAAAAGACATTTACTGATAATCAAGACCACGATGAACCAATAAACATTATGGATAGACGACATTCCAGGAAACATCAGTACTGCGAGTACACCAATGAGGCCCAACTGGAGGCCTAAGAACGATGACCCAAGGCTCTCCAAATTGAACTGTCGAAATCCTACTATGTATATCCTGTTGAAGGTTCTAGTTATGACCTGGATCACGACAGCTACCAGGGCGAGTGAAAATGTATACGCAGCGAATTCTGTCTCTGACATGAACCGAATCAGGATAAATCCTAGTCCCCCGAGTAAGACCTTTGACAGCGCACTGGAAGAAAATACTTGTAGGATTGATTTCATGACGGAATATCTGTGCTCAGTATCGTTTTGATTGTTTCCAAAAAAGAGTCATTGACATCGAATAAAGAGAGAAAAACAGCATTGAGCGGTCGCGTGAAATTTATGCTCATCGGCTTCCGCGTATAAAATTCAGCCCGTGCTTCTTCACCGAGGATGCTCAGGGGATGCATCAAGATCGGGGGTCGACCATCGTCCTCCGGCAAGACCGGCAATTGCGCCGACGAAAACATATGCATAAATGTGGATTAGGCCCTGGAGATAGAGAGTATTGGCAAACTGGGAAGCCCCCAAATAGGCAACGATGATTGCAAGAACGGCTACACCCCGCCACCGGTCCCAGGAATGAGCACCCGTCCGATACAGTCTTAGGCCCATTCGGATGATCGACCCCAGAATTACCAAATAGGCGAGCATACCAACAGCACCCAATTCGACGAGAATCGACAGGAAGGAGTTATGGGGGGTAGTTTCGCTTTCAACACCCTTAAACCGTACCCTTTTCTCGATTAAAAGGTCCCTCGAATTATTGAGACCTACGCCAAAAATCGGGCGCTTGGAACTCTCTTGAGCTAAGATCTGCCAGGTCCCAATTCGTGCGTACAGATTGACAGGTCTGGCAACCCGTTGCTCGATCAATTCTCGCGGCGTAAACGCTACCATACAGATGACGACCACAGGAAGAAGGATCAGTACCAAGCCTGCTGTACCTATTTTCTGCGGGAAACCGATCATTCGACGAGATAGGAACAAGAACACCCACACCCCGAGGAGAAACCCAACCCAACTTCCACGCGTCAGGGTGAGTATAACAATCATCGGGGCGAGGCAAATCACGATCCATCGAACGCTATGTGGCAGAGCATGTTTTCCCCCGGGAAGGTCGCGACGACAGAGCATGTCCGATAATACCGCAAAGAAAACGACTTCCATGACTACAAACAGCGCTTCATGTGAAGGGAATGGGCCCTTAAGGCGATGGAAAAGCCCTGAATGAGTCAGACGCTCTACCAAGCAAATGATGATGAGATACAAGCCCATATAACCCAAAACACGTGTCAGTTGACGAAAACGGTCCTCAGTTATCACGAGTCTCCTCATGACAAAGTATGCGAGAAAAGGGACGATGAAGGCGTCAAGGGCGACATGCAACCCGAAGGTAGGACGCCTGGACTGGAGAATTGCGCTTGCGACCACGATGACTGAAAAGACGCCCATCCAGACCTCGGTCCGATCAAGAGGCCTAGGGCGTTCCCTTTTCAGAAGACCGCTGAGAAGAAGAACTGCAGCGGATAGAATCAGCAGGGTGCGAGTCGGGTTGAGGACATCTTCTCGTCTAATCGTTGATGGCTTAGCGAAATATGCCTTCTCCCTGTACGGCTTTTCCGAGCCGGGCTTTTCAACCCCCTCAGACTTGAAAAAAGGGTTGGCGCCAGGGGAGTGGATTATGTTCGTCGCCACTGGCGCGATAAAAAGCCAGATGACCAGAACCAGGAATCCTCTCTTGTTGATGAGGACGAGAAGAACCAGGAACCAGACCATTAAACAAAGAATGAACAGGATTTTCAGCATGGACTATTAGGTCCCCCCGTTTTTTCCCTAAACCTCGGCCGAATGCGAATCCTGATGTCAAAAAAGAACATATGTCAGAGAGAGCACACATCGTTGATGAAGCACCTTGAAGCGATAAGCCTGATACCCGGTCCCAACTTTTCACCGCCTCCGAGCAAGCCCGAGTCATTGTCATTCAAGACTGATGTGTCGAGGGCGATAGACTCATAACGCTGAGTTCAACGTGCACCATTGAATCAAAAACCACGGCCTATCGGCTTTCTGCGTTAGGGTCCGTTAGCCCAAACCGGTAGCAGAACCATTCCTTTAACAGTAGCATGATGAAGAGTGTGTTCGTGACCAAATACCTTCGCCACATTCTTCGGGGCTCTCGCAAAAATCTGTGAAACCACTCTAGGCCGTTTCTTTGCATCCAAAGCGGCGCTCGAGGAATCGCTCCAGCCAGAACATCGAAGCTTCCTCCTACACCATGGACGACGGGCACATCCATCGCATTCAGATATCGCTTCACCCAGAGTTCTTTTTTGGGTGTTCCGAAACCGATGAACAAAATATCGGCCTTTCCTGCACGAATCTTATCCACAATCGTTGACTCATCGGTGGGACTGAAATACCCGTGACGAAATCCGGCAATCCTCGCCCCAGGATACTCTGTCCGAACCCTTTCTACGGCTCTCCGTAAGATCTCTTCCCTGGCACCAAAAAAGAAAACGCGATACCCCTTCTCATTGGCTCTTTCGAGAAGTCGATACATGAGGTCAGTGCCATTGACCCTTCCAGGCAGAGGATTGCCAAGAATCCGCGAAGCCCAGACCAAAGGGACCCCATCGGCTCCGATCAAATGTGCCGCATGAATACCCTGTTCGAGTTCCCTGTCAGAACGCATTTTGACGATTTTGGCCACATTGACAACCGCAATATAGTGGGGCTTTCCAGAACGTATGAATCGCTCTGCCAAGGCGACGAAATCTTCCAGAGACAGTTTCGAAACCGGGCACCCAAGCACCGCAACCCTCGTATGGACTGGACCCTCGTTCAGGATAGAAACTTCTGCGTGCATATCAGTGCATCCGATCCTTTTCATTGACTGGTTCTATCAGGAGTCAGGCCAGCATCGACAAAGCCAGAGAAAGCTGTTCTGTCGATCACATCCTCAGACCAGTCAACAGGAGCTTCGATAACGCGATTTATCCACAGTCCAAATCACAAAGATCTACTTCCGAGGCTAATCGGGGCTCACCGTTAGTCCGGTAAACTCCGAAAAATCCTGACGTCCGGCCCAGACATAAAGAATCCACCCGAGATGGTAGGAACGACATTCATGATTGACTACCAGCACAGAGGGTGTGGCTAGCGTGGCAGAGCGACCCGTGATGAGGTGGACCAAGGATTCTGCATACCGCCGAGCGCGCTCATTGCTGGCTTTGCGTCGTATCGATCGATAGATGAAAAACGGGTCTAAGTTCAGCATCGGAGCAGCGAGCACATTAGTCCCGAAAAGCCATTTGTAGCTCTTGCGGATTGCCTCCTCCGCCTCCCTTACACCAAAATCAATGGCTGGCAATAGAAAGAGCATCGCCATTGAGTCCTGATGGACACTGTATATTTGGTACCAATCCATGATCCTCCCTGATGGGACGTAAATGAACCATGGCCAGGAGCCGTCCACGCCTTGCAGCCCGATGACGATTTTCGCCGTCTCAAGAAAAATTGATCGAACGTACTGGTCGTTGAATACCTGTGCATACTCGTGGATTGCCTTGAGGAAATGGGTAATGTAACCAAAAGATACGAAGAATCCTCTCGCCAAACCGCGGTCATGATATGGCAGCAAAGAGTCACGGTTGAAGAAGTTACGGTGAATAATGCCAAATAGCCCCTCAGCCGTCCCCTTAACGACATCTCGCTGCGATTCTCCGGCGTATGCCGCCAAGCCAGTCAGCATCCAAGCTAGATCTTGTATGTTAAGCTTCATGACCCGGTTTTGATCACCAGCGATTGCCTTGACGCGAGCAAACTGCTCATCAGATGCGTCATGGCCAGCAGTGGCCAGCAGGTAGAGAAGGAGACCATGGTCACCTTCATTGACCACTTTCTGACAATTAAGATTGATGAAGCGCTCAATCAGAATCGGAACCTGCCAAGCTAGATCGCAGTAACCAACGGCTCTTTGTAAACCAACTAAGGAATTAATGGTGTAGCGGATGCACAACGGGTTATCGAAATCATTAACATAGCTGCCGTTTTCGATCCTTGTCGAGAAAGAAAAAAGCGCTCGCTCCTCGGAGTACATTTTCTCCAGTAAGGCACTTGATTCTTGAATCAATTTAGAGGGTCTCTGCAATCCGAAAAATCCGACTGTGAGTTATGGAAAAACCACCACCCGAAGCCATACTGGGTAGGTCTTGGAGGAAGAATTGCAATCGATTCCGTCTTATTGAACGATCAGTCTTGTGCTCAAGCTGAGGATTCTTGCAAAATGACCAGGTTTTCAACCTCTCAGATCTAGGATCCTGCGTAATTCTCATACAGCCCGAGTTCAAGTTTCTTATCTACCTGTTTCCTGAGGTGCCTGCCCATCATGAAAAACACGGAACCTTCAGCTTTTCTCTGAACCCGACGTTTCAAGCTGCCTCTCGCTATTGAATCTAGGATTTCGAGATGGCCCTCCACGACAGCCATCTGACACTTTTTTCTGATACAGGCGATGGTGTCACCTCGCGTAACAGGAATTGGACTCGTGCGGAGAATGTCGCCCATGTCAAGCTCCGGCGCAAGGAACATATGGCTAACCACCATTGGCAAATCGAGCCAAATCGTCCAGCGAATAGTATCGCCCCCACGGAGAACTGGCAGAAAACCGTAATGCCCGCTCAACACGCCCAGTTTGGGCAGACTCAGTAGCTCTCTAGGCACATAGACCCCACTCAGATTTATGATGACATCAGGTTCACACGACCGCATGAATTCCAGACAGTCCATATCAGCAAGCTTTGAAAAGTACCTGACTGGAATCTGGTTTTGCTTGGCCAACTTGCTCAATAGCCCCTTGGGCACCACGGGAGTTGTGGGCTGGACTTTACCCGGCGTCGATTTTGTTCCCCTCATACCAACGGCGTGGAAACGCTCAAAGCTAGCTAGCAGGCCCCCGTTGCGCTTGTATTCTCGGTAGTAGGCGGCGATCCGCGTACTACTGTATATGAGCACCAAATTAGAGACCTGATCCTTGCGCCGCTTAGCGAGTTCCAGCAACAGCCATTTCTTGTGGAAGTGCCGGTCGATCAAGGGGAAAGCACTATGGACAACGACTCGCATCATACCCCCTTAGGCTGAATATTTGTTCGTGTAATAGCATAGGGCGCCCAATGCTGCAAGCATTGTCGATTGCCCCCAATGGATAGGTTCCAAATTGTTCTTCCAAAATCGGCGGATCTGATAACGGAACCCACCTGTGGGTTTTTGCATATTTTCGATCGTCCAGTCCGCGACCCTTTTTGCCAACGGCAACGCGTCGGAGAAGCGAGGGGACAACTTTGACAATGACTCGATGGCCTGAGCCGCACATTGAATGTCGACAGGGAACGTAGCGTTGGGATAAAAGCGCGGCAGTCCGGACTCTACGAAAAAGTTCGAGATCCAATAGCGATACGAACGCTCGATCAATGCGCTATCCACAATCTCACCGGGAGCGATGTCATCAGCGGCGACCAGACCGTCGATAACATAAGCTGTATGGTGGTTGTCAATCCATCGATAGCGCCTTCCGATGCCATAATACCAACTCCCATCTGAATTCATGTGTTCCAGACTCCAGCAATAGGAGCGCTCAGCCAGCGTACGGTACTCCTCCGTGCCAAAATACCGCCAACCACGCAGCAGCGTTGCCGCGCCCAATAGGTTGGAGTTGTGAATTAAGTTCATCAGGCCTGGAGCGTAGGCGAAACAGATACCATTACGATCCTCATGACGTGGGAGTTCGATGACGATGAAGCGGCAAGCCTGGGCGAGGGCATTGAGATATCTTTCCTCGCCGCAGATCTCATAGGCGAGCAGGAACGTCGCCGCGATATGTGCTGTCCATACGATCGTCGGCAGTTCCTTAGGAAAGAATCCACCGCGCGACGCGAAGTCGAAAGCATTGCCCCAGGCCAACCCCTCAAATCCTGGAGAAGGGTGAATAAGAAGCCAGTCGAGCTGTTTACGGGCGTGTTCTAGCCATCGCCCATCTTGCGTCGCAAGATAGGCGTATAGATATCCTTTGGCAAAAAAGCCCCTTGCTTTTGTGCTCTCCAGCTGACGGACCCCAACCAAGGAACGAAAGTTAACAGGGCACAGCTCACCAATTTGCACAATAACTCGCTGCAAAAAGAGATTACCGAAGCTCAGTGGTTTGAGTACCGGAGAACCAAGCAGATCGTCAAACTCATAGCCCTTGTATTCGGCCTGTTCGGCGCGCTTATTTAAGCGTTTGAACGCTTCCAGCATTTTTTCCGTCATTGGTCAATCGTCATGGGCAACGTCTCAATCAGCCGACTTCTCACCGTCTTGGACCAACATCCGATATTCCCACTGGTGGCGAGACAAAAAGATAGAAGACTCCCAATGATTGAAGGGGGATGACAAGTCGAGGGAAAAGATCCGAGGAAGGGATCAGGAAGATACCAAGTGCTAAGAGTGCGACGAGCAGGGTAATATTGGACCGGGTTCGCAGGGTTGGAATCGACATGCATACCGCCGCCATGCAAGGGAACATGAGATTCTCTATTGTTCCGCGGAGCAAACTCATATCCACCACCCTTTGGAAAACGATAATCTGATCCAGTGAAAAAAAGAGCGCCAGGAGTCCCGCAATCTGGAAGTGTTTTCGATGAGTGACTTCTGTTTTGGCTCGGATCCACGCTCCAATGCATGCCAAATTCAGCAACATAAACGGCAGCCACATCGCTGGGATTCCCCTGTTTTCCGTGACCACAAGAGTTCCAACTGTGAGAATTCCCAGAGGAATGAAACCCACCAGAGTCAGGACAACAATCGTCGGTTTCAACCTAGTCAACGTCTCTAAGCGGGGAATAAGGTCCATGATAGACTTGGTCTTTCCCGAGGAGTCCTTTGGAGAATGGACAACACAAAGGAGAAGAAAAATGGCCACAAGTTCGGTACCCTCCTCCATACCAAATCTCATCCCCTTAAACCACCGTGGCCACTTCACGAGTGCTTCAATGTACTCGAAAAAAGCGACCAAACCGAAGGTGGCGAAAGCGGCCAAGACCAGCCAGAAATAACGACGGTGAGAAAAGTGCCTCATCCTCTGAAGCGTGAAGATGAGAATTAACAGAGCCGGTACGGCCAGGGGTATCCAACCGTGCATGCGGCCAGAGAGTCCCCAGGACGAGAAGAGAAAGCGTGAACGCTCGTGGATGGAACCTAACTCGTCCAGTGATAAACCCGCCGACAAAATGGAAAGCCCAATCCAGGACTGTCTCTCGTGTGTCCTCTCTTTGTCACTGGCAACAAACCGCTCAAAAGCGAGAACAGATACGAGGAGCAGGCACCACCCTTCCCAGTAAGTTGCCAGATTCTTCTCAAATTGAAGCGAAAAGAGCGCGAGGAGTTTAGTCATCCCCTGCCGGTTATTGGGAAGATGATAGAATATGATCGTCATGAGTATAAGGAAACCATTAATGCTCCAGACCACAGATTGCCAGCTGGAAGATAGAATGGTTTCTTGTAACCGCGTGAGGAATGAGATCGGCCGAATAGCATTCATATGGATTTGAGTGGAGTTTTAGTCAGTTCCGAAGGTTAGGCGAGCGATTTGACAGGTCGTAGGAGTAGATTTGAACGCCTGGGAACTCTCTATGCTCAACAAGATCATATGTCTCATCCAACGCCGCCTTAACCCTGTTCGTCGGATCCTGTTCCCAGGGTCGAGTAAGAACAAGCCATAGGCGATCATGCCCCTGACTGAGTTCACTCAACAGTTCTGTGGCACCTATTTCGTCGCTCGTTGCCTCTCCTCGCCAACCAACGATTTGTGCCTGCCCCTTGTAATAGTATCGCAGTCCTCTCTTGCTCCCCACGACAAGGATGATATCTCGGGGACTCGCCGCCGACTCCAAATACTGGGCAGCGCTCCGAGCATCCTCGCGAGCATAAAATGGATCAAAGTAGTAATTTGCGAGTGAGAAACCGTGGACTAAAAGGACAGCCACCAGAAGACTAATATGGATGAAGGGCCGCCGGAACCTCGTAATTCCGGCAGCTAGCGTCAAGATATATGCGGGAAGTACCATAGCCACATATCTGACATTGTAGGCCATCGCGGTCACTGCTGAAACCATCAGCGCCCCGGCTATTGGAATGGCGAGCCATAGGATAAGATACAAGCCAGTATCTGACCGACGCCACAGAGCGACAAGCCCTGAAACAAAGAGACTACAAAAGAAAACACCAATGACCAAGAGGACCGAGAGGTAACGCTTTAGCAAATTTACGGACCGCGAAACCTGGAGCTCCCGAACAGAAGGTCCGATCGAAAAGCCGGTGCTGAGAGCAAAAAAAGTGTAGGGAAGCACACCAACTTCAAACTCCCTATCGCCACCGGTGACCAGACCTTTAACCGGTCCAGAAAATGAACGTTTCTCACTGCTAGTCGTCCTATGGCGAAATAGCTTCTCCCAATAACCTCCGAGTTCCCGGTATTGACAGCCATTCGCCCACCAGATGAATAAGGCGAGGAAAAGTATCTGACTGACCAAAACCTTCCGCCACACCTGCCGGCGTGAGGGTGAGCGCAGAAGGAATAGCCATTGAGCCACAGGTAGAATGATATTCGAAATGAAGGCCCCTACTGCCAAAATCAGGCTGCAGAAGTACGATACCCACCACCCCAGGCGGTTTGAAGACAATCCCTGGTGGAATACATACATTGAAAAGAGGGAAGCTGTTATCATCAGCGTAATGTACCGGACCTCTTGGCTGTACCAGATAAAAAACGGCGAAGTGGCAAACATGGCTGTGCCGATCCATGCCACCCGCGGGTTGAATAATCTAATCCCTAAGGCGTATATCAGGAGAACCGAGGGACAACCAATCAGTACGGACAAGAATCTAAGAACTGAATCACTGGTTGATAGTTTTGCCCAGAGGTGGAGTAACACAAAATAGAATGGGCCCTGTCCCCTGAGCCAAATCTGTGGATTCAGAAAAGATCCATCTGGGTCAGCAGCCGTCGCGCTGATTACTTCGTCCGTCCACAGACTCTGGTGGTCGATCCTAAATAGGGCCAGGGAAACGTAAACAGCCAGAATTGGGATCAACCGACTCAGGTGATAGGGCCACCCGAATGAATGTTTGGACTGCTCCTCCTCAACAAATCCGCAAGGTCGAATCTGAGAATCCCCATACATGATCAAAGGTCTGTTTGTTGAGTGGATAATGCGCTAAGAGAAAAAAGCAAAGAGACTTACAGGCGATTTGGACAAATTCATCTTCCTATGCTGCCCCCGATCCCCTCAGAACCGCAGGGATTGTCTCTAGCAAAATCTTGATATCGAGCCATAGCGACCATCTGTCAATGTACTCCATATCGAGTTCCATCCACTTTTCGAAGGGGATTGAACTTCGGCCTCTGATCTGCCACAAACAGGTAATCCCCGGGCGGACGCTGAAGCGGCGACGGTGCCAGTCACGGTCAAACCCGTCGTAGTCTCTAATGGGAAGGGGTCTTGGCCCGACGAGACTCATGTCACCCTTCAAGACATTAACAAGCTGGGGGAGCTCATCGAGACTGGTTCTCCTGAGGATTCTTCCCACAAAGGTCACCCTCGGGTCACCCTTAATTTTGAATACGGCCCCGTCCATCTCATTCAGATGCTCAAGCTCTGCCTGCATTTCCTCGGCTTCATTTACCATGGTCCGAAACTTGAGCAGCTTAAATCTCCTCTTGCTAAGTCCCACCCGCTCCTGCACAAAAAAGACAGGGCCCCTGGAATCCAGCTTGATGGCCAGGGCAATCACCAGAAAAACGGGAAGAAATAGTATCAGGCAAATTCCTGAAATCACGAAGTCCATGAATTCCTTGATAACTGTCTGGACACCCTCTGGAGGGACAGAGTAGAGCGTCGTCATTGGCATTTCGTCGAAATTATCCGCCCTCGACTTGGCAACTCGCAGATTGAACAGGTCACTTGAGAATCTCACGGTGATTCCCTGCTCTTCGGATAACACGGTAATCTCGTTTATCCTGTCATAGTATGATTTCACCGGGAGAAACACAAAAACCTCATCCACAACCGACTCCCTGATCACCCTTGAAAAGTCATCAAGTCTTCCCATAATTTCTATCGGCGTATCGGGTGTGTAGTCGAGGTCATCGAGAAAACCAGCCACCGAATACCCTAACTCACGGTTTTCGCCAATCTTTTCTGCAAATGTTTTCGCTCGAGAGTTCGTTCCTATGACAAGAACATTTCTGATATTTTTCCCGGATTTCACGATCCTCTTGAGAAGCCACCTCAGGGTCATCCTCACAAAAACCGTGATGGAAGTAGAGAATAGCCAAAACCAAAAGACCGCCATCCCTTTGAGCACACTGATGGAAAAAAGTACACCCATAACCCAGATAAACCCTGCGCCTATGGAGGTGGCTTTGATCGTATTGACAATCTCATCAAGTTGACGAGAGAGTCTCTTGGGCTCATAGAGTTTGAAAACAGAAAAGATGAAATACCAAATAAGCGACATCCCAAAGAGCAGAATTAAGTTCTGCAATTGAATCCTCATTGTCATAAACTCCAGGACACTACGTCCTGTCTTACCCACCGAGATCATAAGCGCCACGATGCCAATTGAGAGCAAAAATATGAGGATATCGGTAATCTTAGACAGCCGCAATATGATCTTTTCTTTGTAGGAACCCATTGTGACTAAACCTTCATGATCGGACTGCGGGATGCGGGAGCTATCTGGATATGATTGAAAGTTGAGGACGACTAGGTTGTTTGTCCTTAGCCTCCCTCTTCTCCCGTAGATGTCTGGTACTTGTGATAGTGATCAGATATTTCGAATTCCGCACAATTGAGGACGACGCCCAGGATTTTCTCCGAATTGATTGTCCTGAGTTCCCGCTTCACTACGTCTCTTCGAGTCTTATCTGCCAGAATCACCACAATGATTCCGTCAACCATCTGGCTGAGAATATTTGCTTCGGAGGCCGAAATGATCGGTGGTGAATCGATGATGATATACGAATCTTTGTATTCTTTTCTCAATTGCTGGACTAACGTTTTCATTCTATTTGATCCGACGAGCTCAGCGGGGTTCCAAAGACCGGAGCCGGCGGGCACAATGGTGAGCCCATGGATCTCGGTCTCAATCATGACCCCCTCTATTTTTGACCTCTCTTCCAACACATCTGAGAGCCCTGGGGTGTTCTGCAAGCCGAAAAGGGATGTTAGGTTCTTTCTCCTCAGATCTCCCTCGATGAGGATGACCGATTCATCCAGCCCTTGCGCGATACTCGCTGATAGATTCAGCGCCACAGTGGTCTTCCCCTCCCCTGCCATGCAGCTGGTCACGAGAATGGAACGCAGAGACGAAGCGACATTGTGCACGGTGATGGCGCTCCTGAGCTTCCGAAACTGCTCCGCAAAAACCGAATCTGATTTCGCAATATAACTTCCCACCGAAACCCGGCTGACAATCCTCTCGGGCTGAATCGGAGGTCTTTCTACCACCTTTCTCGCCCTCTTCTCGGGCGGCTTCCCCTCCGCATCTTTCTCTTTTGGCTCAGTGGCTTGTGGTTCAAGCAGGGTGTCAGCTGGGATGACAGCTTTTTTACGAGCCACCTGTTCCCTTTGGGCCTTCATCAGGGCTTCATAAGTCTTGGCCATAAGATCTCCCAGAATAGGTCAAATAAGTTGATTGAGTCGATTAGATAGTTTTTCGAATCGTTCGATCACACAGCTTGTTTGGATCGTTCGACACGGTGACGCCACCCTTCTCGACTTTCGACGGCTATGGTTTTTGGCTCACCTTGCTCAGTGCAATCGGTGCAATTCAATAGATTTGATTGACTGAGTTTAGAACAAAAGTCAGACCACGTGGTCCCAACTGTTTACCCATCAAGAAAACTAAGCAGTCTTTTCCTTTGGAAGGATGGCAAGTACCGGGAGGCCAAGGAACTGATCGACATCCTCACGGGTGCGATAAACGGGGTTAATGAATTCAATTAAGAAGGCTATACCGATCCCGGTCAAGAGACCCAGGAACCCTCCGGCAAGGACATTCAGCTTTTTGTTTGGTTTGATCGGCTGCATGATAGGAACCGCCGGCGCAATCACCCGGACATTGGCGATCCTCTGTTCATCCATGCTCTCCGAGATCTTGGCTTCTTCGAACTTTGTAAGGTAAAGCTTATAGTTCTCCTCAGTGATTTCGACCTGTCTCGTAAGTTCATTCATCTCTTTCTCAAGCCCCTCAAGGGCCAATAAGTCCCTCTCATAAGAACCAATCTGGTACCTCTGGTTTCTTTCCTTGGCTTTCAATGCCCCGAGAGTAGCCTTTGCTTTGACCAAGTCACTTTCCAGATTTTCACGGACCGGGCTTTTGCCGGATACCACGACCACCTGCTTCTTCGTCTCTTCTTCAGCAATCATTTCCTTTACCCGGCTGATCTCGTCTTTCAGCCCCTGGAGTTCGAGGTCGACCAGCTTAGCCTTCAGGTCAGCAAGCGCTTCTGACTGCTGATCCACCCTTTGCTGAAGCTGGACGTTCTGTTCAAGGTTGGAGAGCTGGGTCTCAAGGGTCGCAACCATTTGAAGCGTCTCCTGGATCTCATTTTCAGTCTGTCTCCTTTGAGACTCCGCTTCGGAAAGCCTCCCGAGGAGAATTGTTCTTTGCTCGGGGAGGGAGGTAATGGAGTGTCGCCGCTTATAGATCTCTACTCGATTTTCAGCTTCCCTCAGCTTTTTCTCCCAATTCTCTGCCTGTTGCCTGAGCAGTGCGTACGTCTGAGGATTGGTGTGAACTTCCAAGTGCTTAACGAGATACAAGTCCACCAGCTGATTGACCACGTCCGCGGCGATCACAGGGTCAGGCCAGGTGAAGCCAACATTGAACACATTGCTGTTGGGAACACTGGAAACTTCAAGGTTTCTCAACACTGATTTTTGGGCCTGTCTGACAGAGGGGATTTCTCGTTCCCTGTTTTCCTTGAATAGCTTTCCTTTCAGGGTCCGATCTGGATAGTCATAGAGGGCCCCCACGCCAAAACGGTCGACAAAATCGACCACCAAGTTTAGATTTTTGAGAATAGCGATTTCAGCGCCGACCCTTCCCCCATCTCTCAGACGATCAACTACGGCTGGTGAACTCGTGGCTGGTGAAACATAGATATCTTCCCGTCCGGCCTTGACCAGCAATTTTGATGATGCCCGGTAGATGGGCGTGGCCATGAGCGTGCTGATGGTTACAGCAATCACGGACACAAGGAAGACCGCTGAAATCTTCCACTTGTGCTTTCTGATCATATAGAGGATCGTTCGGATCTGAACGGGAGTTACGGCTAGGTCTTGCATTTCAGCTCCTCTCACGGGTAATTCCGCTTGTTTGACTTATGAGGTTAATTACGTCAATTGAGTCAGTTCCGTTGGTTAGTCTATAGGTTTGAGTGAATCGAACGACTTGAACAACTCGAACGTTTTGAGCATCCTCTCATTGGTATCGTTCAGCAAGGTCGTAGAATCCCGTGACACGGCCAAAGAATCGATTGTCCTTATAGCTGCTATTAGGTCTGTTGGAATCCCTCTCGTTGTATTCATAACCAAAGGATAGGGAAAGCCACCTCAAGAATTCGTACCTTAGCCTCCCTCTCGCGTTATAGTAGGTATCTCGGCGCCGAATATCGGTAAACCGGTCTCGGTCGATGTAGAAAAACCCCTCCACCCAAAGCCGTTCAAGGACCTGATAACTCCCGTCTAGCCCAAATCGCCAGAATTCGTTAAATCCGAGACTTTCGGCGCTGGTCAAATCTTCGCCGAGGCCGGTCTCACCATGAAGAGAAAGGCTCAGGCGATCATAGGTCGCCAGGAGATCTCCCACGGCAAAGAATCTATCTTTATCTTCCCCCCTGTCTGCATCGCGGGCGCCATAGCCAGCTTGAGCCGTTAGGGAGACGTTTTCGCGGAGATCTCGAGCAAAGCCAAGGCTTGGTTCATGAACATCATAGTCAATAAAGGCCTGGGTTTCGCGGTCAAAATCGATGTGTCGGTATTGGTATTGGAGAAAGCCAGATGTTTTCGGATCGAAATACAATGTATATCTTCCCCGGATTACATCTTCCGTATTATCTCTGGGAGGCTCAGGGGGAACGGTCTGTTCATAGTTTCGGTCAAAATGAGCGTAGAATACTTCCGCGCCAGCACGGATAGTGAAGCGGTAGGAAAGGAGCGCATTGATCGCATTTTCGTCGAGATCGGCAACATCATCTACATCGTTTCTCAATATCTGATTCCGATACCCAACCCGGATCCAGCGGTTCTCATCCAATCGGAAAGTCACATCTGGTTCAACGATGTTCCGGGTATACCGGTTTCTCGCGCCGATTCTTATCGATGGGGTCTCAAACTCAGAAATGCCAGTCAATTCAATGGGGTCCTCAGAAAAAAGGAGGTAATCCATGACTCCGACAGAAAACCTTGGTCCGAAATCCTTTCTGGCCATCACCCGCCCGCGGTGTTCGGAGAAATCGAGGTCCGAAAAATCATCATAGAGGTATCTCCGAAACTCATAGTCGAGGTCAATGAACTCTGTGGGGGTCTCATACATCAGTTCAACCCCTGGAGAAATCGTCGTGAACAAATCGTCTTGTTCATTCGTTTCGGTCAAAAAGATGTTATCGTCATACTCTGCCCCTATGGTGAGGCGAGGTTTGAGGGACCATTTCGCCTCCCCAAGGGTGGGAATCGAGACAATCAAGATGACCAGAATCAGAGATATTAAATTTGAACGTGCCAAAACAGAACCTATCAGGGCCTTCCTTCTCTGCTCGCTTCCGGTTCAAAACTGATGAACCGCCTTGGGTGAGTTCCAATCACTTGAGATCTCCACAATAAGAGGCGGTTTATGGAACGATGATCGTGTCGCCTCGTTTGAGGATGATGTTCTGACGAGGATCTTTTCCAGAGATGATCTTCTTGTAATTTATCCTGATCTTCTTCTCTCTCCCCCCTTCGCGCGTGATTACGGTGATCTTTCTCTTATTGGCCCATTCAGTAAACCCTCCGGCCATCGAAATGGCTTCAATGAGCGTCGTATTCCCAGTAACGGGATAGACCCCCGGATTGGTAACCCGACCGAGGACACTCACTTTAAAACTTCTGATTTCACTTACGATCACGGTCACTCTCGGGTTGTTTACATATTCGCTGTATCGCTCTGCGATCTCGTCTCTCAGCCGAAGAGCCGTCAGTCCCTCGGCCTGAACGTCCTGAAGCAACGGCAAGGAGATCTTTCCGTCAGGTCTGACCACAATTTGGCGAGACAGGTTGTCATTTCGCCACACAAAAACCTCCAGAACGTCACCCTGGCCGATCACGTAGTTGTCAGAAGTGTCGAGCTCGAGGACTTTATTGGGGTGCCGGGATATTTTGAGTTCTGGGACTGGAACCACGTCGCTCCGGTCCTTCTCCTGGGCCCAGGTCGTTTTGATGAGATGAATTGGGTTGATCTCGTTGATTGAGTCAATGGACCCAATTGGATTGATTATCAAAAAAAGGGCAAAGAGTATCAGGATCTTAGCTTCAATTCTCATTTATCCCCCCAGATTAGAAATGCGTCATTGCCGGTTTGCCAATCGGGAAAACATTGAATCCGATCTCAAACAACTTCGGATGATTCAGAATGTTCCTCCCATCGAAAACGAAAGCCGGTTTTGCCATATCTTGGTAGATCCTCTCGAAATCGAGATTTCGATAGAGATCCCATTCTGTCGTTACCGCAATGGCATGGCAACCACGGACCGCCTCATAGGGATCTTTGATGTAATCTATCTGACCACTGACATCCTTGAGATCTGCTCTCGCATTCTTCAAAGCCTCAGGATCAGAAATGACGACCGCTGCATTCTCTTCGACAAGTTTTTTGGCGATCAATATCGCCGGACTTTCTCTCGTATCTCCAGTATTCGCCTTGAAAGCAAACCCCAAAAGGCAGATTCTCTTGCCAGACAGCGTGTTAAACATCGCATTGAGGATCCTGAAGATAAAACGTTCCTGTTGATATTGGTTTATCCTGACGACATGCTCCCAATAGTCGGCGACCTCGTCCAGGCCGTAATACCGACACAGATAAACCAGATTCATAATGTCTTTCTTGAAGCATGAGCCTCCAAAGCCTACGCTGGCATTAAGGAACTTGCTCCCAATCCGGTTGTCCATGCCAATGGCAGAGGCAACCTCAGTGATATCCGCGTCGGTCTTTTCACAAAGCGCAGAGATCGAGTTTATTGAAGAAACCCGTTGTGCCAGAAAGGCATTCGCTGCCAGTTTTGAAAGCTCGCTGCTCCATATATTGGTCGTCAGTATCCGTTCTCTCGGCACCCAATTGGCATAGAGCTCGACAAGCGTATCCCGAGCCTTCAAGCCACTCTCCGTCTCCATCGAACCGATGAGAACCCGATCAGGGTTCTGCAAATCGTTTATCGCCGTGCCTTCGGAGAGAAATTCGGGATTTGAGAGGACATCAAACCTGGTGTTATTGCTTTCGGATCGTAAAATTCTCTCCATGGCCTGAGCCGTCTTAACAGGAACAGTACTCTTTTCAACGATGATCTTCGGTGATTCTGAGAACTCGAAGATCTGTCTCGCTGTTTGCTCCCAGTATTGCAAATCAGCGGCTTTGCCTGCCCCCAGACCATAGTCTTTCGTCGGTGTGTTGACACTGACAAAAATGATGTCGGATTCTCTGATCCCTTCTCCGATATCGGTTTTGAAAAATAGATTTCGGCCACGAACCTCTTTGACAATCTCACTCAGCCCGGGTTCGTAGATCGGTAGATCGTCCGAGTTCCATTCAGCAATCCTTACCGGATCGATGTCGACGACCGTGACCTGATATTGTGGACACTTCTGGGCGATGACGGCCATGGTCGGCCCGCCAACATAACCGGCACCGATACAAAGGATTTTCTTCTCAAATGCCATCGAAGTTCAGATCGTCCGAGTCATTCGACAACTTCTTTTATACCAAAACGTTCCGGGTAAAACTCCCAGAAGCAGTCTCCTCTGGCTGAGCTTTTCCTCCAGTTCAATCGGTTAACCGTATTTCTCAATGAACGAGTGCGGCAGTTCCAGTTTTGCCCCAGCATGCAGGATGTCCATGAGTATTCTTACCCTCCCCTTCGCGCCAACAACCCCCTGAACGATGCCCAAAAGACCCTCCAGAGGCCCTTGTCTGACCCTGACCTGGTCCCCGGTTTTCAGATCGAGCTCGGGTTGGATGAGCCCTGTTTCATCGGCCTTCCCTTTCAGAAAAATCACGACCGAATCGTCGAGAGGGATCGGCATGTCACCGCTTCCCACAATACGCTTCACCCCCTTCGCCCACTTCACAGAGTAGTAATCATCAGGAATCGCAAACCGAGCAAAGAGATAGTTGGGAAACAAAGGCTGGATCCTATCAGTCAGCCTGCGTCCTCGGAAGCTAACGTAGCGGATCTTCGGAAGAAAGACTGAGAGGTCCTTCATCTCCAGCTCCTCCCGGGCCACGTCTTCTGAACGGGGCTTTGTGTAAACCACATACCAGCGTTTGATCGATCCATCAACGGCATCAACTGAGTCCCTTTGTTCATGCTGAGTGACTCGAGGAAACAAGTCAACTCGGACAATGTCATTATGGAGGGCTCGTGTAGGTTTCAACCCGTTCCTATTCGATCCAATGAGAGGGTTTCCAATCTTGTGAAGCAAGCGAGATCTACTCATAGCTCCGCCGTTGAGGAATCCTGCGGCTCCCACCACTCGTGGAATGCCTCGGCTCCCAACAGAAAGGGCGCAGGAATTGATGAAGACCTGAAACAAGGAGATCTATGAAACCCCAAGTCGTCTGACTGACTAACCCATAGCACCGGTCACTCCAAACGACTCGGAAAGCTCAAAATTCTGTGAGCCCCGCGATCCGACAAATGAGAACGCCCGAATCGGCCTCAAGACCGCCCAATAATCAGGGTTCTCTTTTTGACCCCTCGTGTTCCAAGGGGATTCTAATTTCCTGCCCGACAGCAATTCTGTCTATGTCTTCGATCTCAGGATTGAGCTCTCGGACTGTCTCGAGTAAGCCCACGTCCATCCTTCCGAGTTCTCTGAGAAGAATCTGCCCAACAGTATCCCCCTCCTCGGCAAGGACCGTAGCAAATTCCTCTCTTTCAGGAACATCTCTTCCTGTAACATCTCTTGCGCTGACATCTCTTGCGGTAACATCTCCTCCGCTAACATCTCCTTCTATGACATCTCCCTGTGTAACATCCACGATCTCGAGCGTATCTGGTGTTTCAGATTCCTCCCCCATCTCCTCTCTCGAGCCACCTGTCTCAATCTTGTCTGCGACGAGGGGTGTCTCCCTGGATTCCACTTGCGGCTCTGCACGGGTTCGAGGGACAGTACTTTTGCTTGATATTAGCAGGACTATTCCAGCTACCACAAGCGCAGCCAGAATACCAGCGAGAGCCAAGTAAACAAATGAATGTCTCCTGATGCCATCTACAATTTCTCTGTGAGACCCTAAATAACTCCTGATGCCATCTAAGAATCGTCTATAATTGCCTGAGTAACCTCTGATACCATCTACAATTCGTCCATGAATGCCGCGCTTGGCAGCCGTCTTTAGTTTAAGGTCCTCAGCGCATTCCTGGATAATTTTGACGCCGATCGTTCTGACATCTGTCGCATAGCCGATCAAAAGCGCATTGTCACAGATATTGTTGATCAGCCGAGGAATCCCCCCAGAGTGTTCATAAATCCTTTGAATAGCCTCGTCGGTAAAACAGTTCAGGTTTTCTGCCCCTGCGATACTCATGCGGGTTTGAATATATTCCTTCGTCTCTTTTCGATCTAATGGCAGAAGATGATATCGCACGCTAATTCGCTGCTTCAGTTGCGATCGTTCCTCATACTCTAGTAATTCATCCAGTTCCGGCTGCCCCACGAGAAATACTTGGAGGAGTTTTTGGTCTGTTGTTTCGAGATTGGTCAACATCCTGATTTCTTCGAATAGGGGGGCATCGAGGTTTTGCGCTTCATCGACAATCAACGTACAGGTCTTGCCGCTATTGAAAGACGCAATGAGGAAATCATGAAGCTGGGTAAGATAATCGACTTTCGACCTGCCCTTCACCTGGAAACCGAAATCCTGACATACGTACTTGAAAAAACTCGGCACCGAGAGTTTAGGGTTGAAGATGTACGCGACCTGGCAGCTCTTATCGAGCCGGTCGAGCAAAGCCCGAATAAGTGTTGTCTTGCCCGTTCCGACTCCGCCCGAAAGCACAACGAAGCCTTTTCTCTCCTTAACGCCATAAACCAATTGAGATAAAGCTTCCCTATGCTTCCCACTGAGATAGAGAAATCTTGGATCAGGGGTAATGTTAAAAGGTTTTTCCTTAAATCCGAAAAAAGATTCGTACATGGCGATTTCTCAGCGGGCTTTCCGGCTCAGGACTCTCTCTTTGGGCAATTCAAGTGCCAGCACCCAGAGATATTCTAACTCCTTATAATCACGATATCTTCTGAAGCAAGCCGGAGTCTATCAACGATCAAAAGGGAAATCTTTTTCCCAAAGGTTCCAGAAAACTGGATCCCAAAAAGGCAATTAAATTCCTACTTTCCGACTCGTAGTTGGAACTAAGCCCTGATCTCTGGCTTCTATTTGCCGAGAGATCCCCCCCGAAGCTTACCCGGCCGCACCTTGATAACAATCGGTCAGTTCACCGGACAGCTTGGTCTGGCCTCTAAGGAGCCCAAGACGCCGGCACGGTGGTTAAAGACAGAGACCGGTAGGATCCGGGTTGCTCTTTTCAAGACGTGGAGAAATGCTCTGAGTCATGCCTTGACCGCTTCCCTGAGCGGTTCGGCAACTTGTCCACACTCCAAGGCTAGGTGCCCTGCACGTAACGCTGATGGGCGCGCTCCAACATCCGATACTCGCATCCAGACGATTCAGACATAAGAAGCCGGACAGGCTTTACCTTTATTGGCAAGCAACAGCCCGGCTGGTTTTCTAAGTACTTTGAAGCCATGCAATAGCCCCCCGCTAACCCATGGCTGGCCTTTATTAAATGCCTAATGACTTGCCCCGAGTCACACACCCGCTCTGTAGCCTACGATTTATGGAGCAAGTTGATGTGTCGCTGTCCCTATATTTTTTGTAATGCATTATATTATTATGCGCCCTCATCTGTCAATGGATTCCGACCAGCTTTTCAGCAACTTTTCCATCGGCTTTGTTTCTGTCAGGATCTTTTTCGAGAGACGGCAGAAATAGCCGGCTTAATCAAAATCGAACGGCAAAAACAGTCGAGCCGGGTACCCTCCTTTCGACACCGTCAGGGAGTAGCCCGGCTGACAAATTCGTCTCAAGGTCCAGCCCCCAAGAATAGATTTTGATTTAGCGTCGTACTTTAGGAAAACGACCTTATCTGACTTGAACCTCTGCTCTCAGTATCCTTTTCCTCCTATCAGAGTATGAGGTGTCCCTTCAAATCGAAAACCAGGACCCGCTTCGAACACCGACGGAAAGATCGAGAGACCGATATTCGGTCCATCATAAGCCCAGAGGGAAATGCTGTCAAGTTTTTTCGATTTCGAAACTACGGTACCATCCTACAGTCTGATGAATGTCAATTATTGTAAATTGAAGTAAAATGTTGTAAAAGATGTTAGGGCTTTTCCCGTTGTCGTCCTTCGAGTTTTGAAAATGTGCTTTTTCTTTTCTGGATCTTGTGCTATGATTTGGCCCGTGTTTTTCATAACATGCATCCATAGAAATCGATTTTGGGTGCTGTTTTATCGATATTTTCGGCTGTAACCGTGGAAAGTCCTGAAAGTCGCATATGGGGGGCTGGGATGTCACAGATATACAAAAGGCTCAAAATCGCAGAGGCAAAAAGAAAAAGGGAAGCTACACTCACTTTAGACCATGATCACATCGACAAATCATCTGAAGATCCCACCCAAAAGGAGCGGGCTCGCATTGAGAAGGAGCTGGTTGAAGAGCTCCTAACGGGAAGACGGCGAATCCGGTTGAAGGTGACATGCCCCCAATGCAAAAAGAATATATCGATGCGATGCCGAGTCAAGCTGAAGTCGTGAGAAAGAACCGATAGGGGTCAAAGGGCGAAAGAAGATCATCATAGGTCCCGGGAACTCACCGAGGCCCATCCCCTCAACCCAATCATCATCCCTGCCGATATAACTTCCGTTCCAGCCACATAGCACGCTCGTGCCCAAGCCTGACCTCTTCCACGATATATGACCGCTTCGAATTCTGGCCAATTTGCAGAGAGATGTAATGGATTCCGACGGTTGGATAATTAAGCCCATCTCGACTTCACAAATTGAATGCAATCAGAAAACCAGAGAAATGGAATGACGATTGTACGGGTGTGAAGGATCCTGCCAAAAGGATCAAAATAGATATGGAAAATTGATCCAGATTATGCAAGAATCAGGCAAAGACGCATTCATCAGTTGAGGGTTGGAGCATGGCAAATGGATCAGTTCTCCGGAAAGTAGTTTTCCCCCTCCTTCTCTCCTGTCTTATTTTTGCCAACGGATGTGGCAGCCCGGAGCAAAAGAAGGCCAGGCACATGAAAAGGGCGGATGCATATTTTGAAAAGGGGAAATTCGACGAGGCGATCATCGAATATAAGAATGTGGTCCAGATCGACCCAGCGGATCCAAACGGCCACTACAGATTAGGCCTCGTATTCATCAGCATGGGGCGTTTACGGGAGGGCTTTTCCGAGCTCTTGAAAACCACAGAGCTTGACCCGGATCACATAGACGCCCAACTGAAACTCGGACGCCTCTACCTCGCAAGTCAGGATGAGAAGCGGGCTCGGGAAAAAACAGAACTGGTCTTGCAAAAGGACCCCGACAATGTCGAGGGCCGCCTTCTGATGAGTGTCATCCATAAGATCGAAGGAAACTTAACGAACTCAATCGCCGAGGCGCAGATTGCGATCGAACTCGACCCCAGTCGGATCCGCTCATACGTTCATTTGGCTGGGTTGTACGCCACCAGAGGCGAAACAAAAGAGGCCGAGGAAACCCTGAAGCGTGCCATTGGGGTCGACGAAAACTCCGTCGAGGCCCATACGGCCTTGGCCGGGCTTTACCAATCCATGGGCCAACTCGATCGGGCGGAGACTCAATTGAAGCGGATCACCAAGATCAAGCCTGAGGATGCCCGGTCTTTCATTCTCCTCGGGAATTTCTACCTGGCTGCGAAGAGGTGGGATGATGCCGAGGGACAGTATCAAAGGGCAGCCACCGTGGAGCCCAAAAACGCAGAGGCAAAAATCCTCCTCGGGGACTTCTATCTGAGCCGGAGCGACCCCACAAAGGCCATCACGGTTTACCAGAGCGTTTTGGACATCGACGACCGCCACATCCTGGCGCGGGCGAAAATCGCAGAGATTCACATTTCTCAGGGCAATCTCGATGAAGCCCAGAGATATACAAACGAGATTCTCACGATCAATGAGAAGAGTCTGGAAGGGATGTTTCTGAAGGGGAGGCTTGAACTGGCCCAAAACCAATTCACTGAGGCCTCAAATACGTTTCAACAGATCATCAGGGAGGATCCTCGCCGGTATATGGCCCACTATTTTCTCGGCCTTGCCCATCTGGGCAACAAAGACGTGCAACAGGCCAAAAGGGAGTTCATGGAGTCCTTGCAACTGAATCCGACCCTTTTTCAAGCGCATCTTCGTCTCTCAGAGATCGATCTGAGAACAGGAAATCTCGATGCGGCAATTGAGGAGGGAAACAAGGCCCTTGAGGTCCACCCGGAAAGCCTGGAGGCCCACCTGATTCTCGGAAATGCTCGCCTACTGAAAAGAGATCCTAAGCGGGCACAGGAACATTTTCAGGAAATGGTTCGGATCGATCCGAACAATGCCTCCGGCTACTATCAGCTCGGGCTCGCTGCACTTGCCCAGAGTAGTGTGGAGGAGGCGGACAGCAAATTTGAAAAGGCCCTCTCTCTCGATCCGGACCATTTCGGGGCGTTGTCCAACATCGCCTTCATCCGCGTCGCCCAAAAGAAGCCTGAAATGGCCCTGGAAAGAGTGAGAAAGCAGATACAGATTTCCCCAAAGAACGCGTATTTCCACAACCTTCTCGGACAGCTATATGAGAAGAATCGTCAGCTAGACAAGGCCGAAGCCAGTTTCAAAAGGGCAATCCATCTCAATCCCCAAGTCCCGGCCTTTTATGTGTCCCTGGGAAATTTCTACGGACGCCATAATCTGATCGACAAGGCCGCCAGGGAGTACAGGGGGGCTATCGAGGCAAATCCAGACCATCTCCCGGCTCATATGTTGCTCGGGATTGTGTATGAATCAAAAAAAGAAATCGCCGAGGCCAAGAAGCAGTATCAGCGGGTCTTAGAGATTAACCCCGACTTCGCCCCGGCTGCCAATAATCTGGCCTGGGTCGAGGCAGAATACGGCGGAAATATCGACGCCGCCCTGAATCTGGCCCAGAAGGCAAAACAACAGGCCCCCGAGGATCCAAGAATCTCTGATACATTGGGCTGGATCTATTATAAAAAGGATATATTGACGCGAGCCATCACCCACCTCGAAGAAAGCAAGGAGAAGCTACCCGATCACCCGGTCATCCGGTATCACCTGGGAATGGCCTATCACAAAAATGGTCAAAAGACATTAGCAAAAAGGGAGCTGGAAAAAGCCTTGGAGTTGAATCCCGATTTCGATGGAGCCGAGCGGGCTCAGAGACTATTAGCCGAGATGAAATAGCAAATTGAAAATCAAACGCTTTCCAATCCGTCTTGCCGAGAGCTAGGCCGGATGAGATATTTTTGGAAGAATTCTTGTTTTTTGAACTTTTCCCTTGACAAACGATATCGCATAGGCTAAACTTAAAACATTAACAATATCGAATAGTTATGGGAAAAAAATTTCTCAATTGTGGTAATTTTTTTCCAGTCAATGGGGGCTCGAATGAAAAGATTACTGATCTTGCCTTTGATGGTCACAATCCTTTTATGGACGGTCATGCCTGCCCATGCTGTGACATTTGGGTTTGAAAATATAACTGGCAATAGTTTCGCTGATGCAGCTATAGGAGAATCCCAGCTATTCGTTGATGTAACTGACCCTGGTGGCGGACAGGTGCTTTTTGCCTTCTCAAACACCGGTTCGGCAGCTTCTTCGATCACCCAAGTCTACTTTGACGATGGGAGTCTTTTGGGGATTGCATCAATCGATAATTCTGACCCCGGTGTTTCGTTTAGCCAGTTGGCATCTCCACCTAACCTGCCCGGCGCGAATAACGCTACTCCACCATTTGTAACCACCACAGGTTTCTCCGCAGGCTCGGATCCACCGGTGCAGCCGAACGGTGTGAACCCAGGCGAATGGCTCGGTGTCCTTTTCAATCTGCAGACGAGTAGTACTTTTGCCGACACCATAGCGGATTTGAACGATAGGGATTTACGAATTGGCATCCACGTCCAGGGCTTCGCCAGCGGCGGGAGCGAGAGTTTTGTCAATACACCTGCATCAGTTCCTGAACCAGCCACCTTCATGCTTCTCGGCTCTGGTTTAGCTGGCCTTGTTTTTCTAAAACGGAGGAAAAGCGCCAAAGGGATGGATTCCTAGGGAACCTTAATCAGGCCACAAGAAAAAAGCCGGTGCGATCCGAGAATCGCCCGGCTTTTTGCAGCCACCAGCAGGCTTATCACCACGCCCTTCTGACTTTCCAGTTCAGATACGCATCACGTAACTTCACCCACCAATCCCTCAACCATCGAAACCTCACAAGATCTTTAACCTCCATAAGATTCTCCCATACGCAGCGGATCAACCAGTTTTTTCTGACACGGGTTTTGCTTTGCAAAACTCACTGACACCACGGATATTTGTTTTGTTGTGAGAATTCCGCACGGGAAATTCTCCCAACGCCTTCCGCCAAAGGCGGGTCGCCCGCTGGGAAAATCAAAGCGCTTTGATTCTTCCAGCACAAAACCCATCCGTGTCATCCGTGAAACCCGTGCCAAAATGCCTATAGACACGGTTTTCGCTTGGCGAAACACACAGATTGCACGGCTCACCCTGTCTTGTTGGAGGAAATTTCGCAGCGCAAATTCCTCCAACAGCCTCCGCCGCAGGCGGATTATCTGCCGGGAAAACCAAAACTCTCTGGTTTTCCGGCGCAGACTTGATCCGTGTCATCCGTGAAATCCGTGCCAAAAGAATTCGAGAAAGTTCTTTTCATTTCAAAATTTGGATGTTAATTTTCTTGGCTGATGAAACACGAAGCGGTTACCAGGAAAATCATCGAATGCGCCTTCAAGGTACACAATAAACTTGGTTTCGGTTTCCTGGAAAGCGTTTACCAGAATGCTCTTGCCATCGAGTTGTCCAGAGCAGGTCTCAAAGTGGACAAAGAGAGAAGGATTGTTGTTCAGTACGATGGTCAGGTCGTTGGGGATTTCAACGCGGACATGATTGTTGAGGACAAGATCATAGTTGAGCTGAAATCCCTAAAGGAAATTCATCCAATCCACGAGGCTCAGGTGGTCAATTACCTCAAAGCGACGGGAATGGAAGTAGGCCTCCTCGTGAATTTTGGCGAAAAGGTCCAAATCAAACGCAAGGTGCTTAATCACCACTGACTTTCATCCGCAGTAACGAGTCTGGGGCTTGTATTTATCTCCGCCGCAGGCGGATCGGTTGCTGGAAAGAACAAAGCCCTTTGTTCTTTCCAGCAAAGGATACCATCCATGTCATCCGTGAAATCCGTGCCAAGAAAACCCTGCCGTCATTCGCCCTCTTCCCTACTCCACGAGCGAATCCACTTCTGGATCAAACCTCAACGACACTTCCTTCCGAAAAGTCTTAATAAACTTCCTTCTCAGGCTCTCATTTCCGGCCTTCATGCACATCTTTTCCACACACCCAGGACAAATCGTGTGCGTTGCACTGTCATCATCAAAAGGGTACTTCTCTCCAACCTCACGATGACACTCTAAACAGACGATTTTCATTCTTCGCTTCCTCCTCTGCGGTCACTGAGTTTGGACTCCTAAACCGATGGGCTTTCTGTTTGGATTTTTTTCTTGACTTGGCAGAATGGATGGATTATAGAAAATCGCAACAACTAATAGGGGGGCTCTTCCTGTGACTGTCAGGAATATCTTCCTGATCGCTACCTGCCTCATTTTCCCCACCTCTTCCCTTGCAGGACACCTCGATCTTGCCTGGGATCCAAACCCCGAACCAGATCTGGCTGGTTACATCGTGTATTATGGGTCTTCCCCCGGAAACTATACCGAGTCGGTTAATGTCGGAAAGACAACCTCGGTTCGGATTACAGGGCTCCCTACGAGCAAAGAGTATTTTGTCGCGTTGACAGCGTACGATGTTAGCGGAAATGAGAGCGATTTTTCTGCCGAGGTTTCCGGATTTCCCGCCCCAGGCGATGACCCTGTTCCACCAAGCGGCGGTGGGTCATTTGCAGCCAGTGGCTCATCATCGAGCGGGGGATGTTTTATAGCAACAGCTGCCCCGTCCTATTGAATAGAATCTGTTCTCCCCCTCCGACTCATTTCTTTTCGTGACCCCAGCCACCGATCGAAACCGACAGAAAACACCAGCACGGAAAAAAAGATCAGCCAACTTGTTATGATGTGGGGCCGAGGCTGCGCCAATTGGGGGCTGACATAGTAAGCGAGGAGGGCGATCATCGTCAGTCGCAGCGTGCTGGCCATTAAAGAGATTGGGACGGTCAGGACAACCAAGAAAAGCCTCTGATCGAACCTGTTCCTATAGAGGTAAGCATAGGCGATCCCAAAGACGAAGTAGGAGAGCAGATATCGGATTCCACTACAGCCGATGTTCACTTTTAAGGTCGCGTTGGGTAGGTGGATAAGTAAGCCCTCGTTCAAAAAAGGAACCCCGCCCATGGCCAGAGCTCCAGTCGTGGCCTTCATCGTGGCTTGTCGCACCCAATCAGCGAGACCATTGTATATCGGCTCGGGGATCGGAATCATGAAAATGACGAAAAAAATCGGAAAACCGATTTTCTTGAAAATCTCGATCCCATAGAAGCAGATGACAAGCCCCGCCAGCACGACGATGGATGAAACACACACCCAGAAGAATTGCTCATCAGCCCTTGCCACAAAAGCGAGCAGAAGCCCACTCACTAAAACTCCCAGACCCGCCAAGATCTCAGTCTTGGGCCTGATATCCTGCAAACTCGATCTCTTCCACCATATAAAATAGAGAGAGAGAACTGGCACAAACAGGCCGTGAGAGCTACCTTCCCGTCTGAGGACCTGAGTGGCCATTTCAAGCAATGTATCGGGATAAATCGTAGCCCCGACGACAACAACAGACGCCAGAAATGCTGTTAGCCGCGCAACTCTCGGCTCTCGTGATAACTTCCCGAAGAAATCGGAATTTACCATCTCCTGAGATCTCTTCTCTCGATATGTTGACTTTCCTAAAAAACGGAAGTAATATTATAAGAATTACGGAAAGTAAGGAGAAAAACGCATGCTTGCTAAGATCACCGCGAAAAATCAGATTACGATTCCCAAGAAAATCATCGATCAAATGCCAGGGGTAAAATACTTTGAAGTGGAACTGAAAGATGAGACAATTGTGCTGAGACCGTTAAGAACATATAACACCGATATGGAGCAGATCCGGTCCAAACTGAAGGAGCTTGGACTGAAACAGGACAGTGTGGCTGAAGCGATAAAATGGGCAAGGTCGAATTAAGACGCGTCGTGATCGATACAAATGTGGTCGTTTCTGGTCTCTTATTTGGCGGCACCCCGGGCAAGCTCTTACCGTTATGGAAAAGCGGGCGCATTCAACCTCTCGCTTCCAAAGAAATGATCGACGAATACCTCAGGGTCTTGGCATACCCAAGATTCCAATTGTCAGAAGAAGAAATCAACTTCATCCTTTACCAGGAAATATTGCCCTATTTTGAACCTGTCAAAGCCAAATCTGGCCGTCTAATCATCCGTGAGGATCCCTCAGACGACAAATTCATCCGGTGCGCTCAATCCGGCAAAGCACTCACTATCATCTCCGGAGATGAACATCCTGTTGCTCTAAGATCCTACAGAAATATTCGGATTCTGACCCCATCCCGGTTTCTGGAGGAACTGCGCTAGCATGTCACAGATGGGTAACTGGCGCTTCGTGTCATGGAATAGACCTAAAAACTGGCCGCCCCACGCTGGCGCCTCTGAAGCAACATCTCCTCGCGTTCTCTGCGGACGCAATCCTTGATCCGTTTCACATGGCCGCGTCCCAACCCCTTCACCTCACATCCCAGTTCGAAGTAGCGCTTAATCTTGTCGTCATCGAGGATCCCGAAGCAGTCGACCACTGCGATCGGGCCGCCGACGGTCTTGACCAGCTCATCCGGATCGAGATCGAGATAAGCCCGATGCCTGACCGCAAGGATAACCGCGTCCACTCCGTGGAGCGCTTTTTTCAGGTCGTGCTCAACGCGGAGATCCTTCAACTTGTCCTGGCCCCTGAAAAATCTTTGTAGGCTGTATCTTGGTGACGGATACTCACCCTGTTTCTCAAACTCCCACCAATGGGTGACATAGGGATCATGGACTCTCAGTTCCGCGCCCATCTCCGTGAGACGGCGAACGATCAATTCAGAGCCGCTGTACCGGGTATCTCCCACGTCTTCCCGATAACTCGCACCTAAAACCAAAATGTCAGCGGCTGCCAGTGGCCGGCTCATATTCCTGAGGGCATCACGGGTGAGCTGGGCCGCATGGAGCGCCCTCGTGTCATTGATGTCGATGGCAAGCGGCGTAATCCTGAAGATATCGTCCTCGAATCCGTGGATGTGCCGGTAAGCCCAAAGCCCCAACCCCCCATCCTTGGGAAGGCAGTAACCGCCGATTCCAGGGCCAGGAAAGATCATGTTGCTGTGGGTCGGCCGAATCTTGATCGCATCGATCACCTTGATCAAATCCACCCCGTTTCGCTCGGCAAAGAGGCTCCACTCATCGAGAAAAGCGAGAAGAGTCGCCCGGTAGCTATTCTCCACCACCTTCGCCGTCTCCGATTCAATGGGTCTTTGCAGCACGGTCAGGGGGTATTCATCCGTATTGATTACTCCCTCCAGGAACTCTACAACCCGACTTGTAGATTCCTCATTGATGCCACTGCAAACCCGCCAGAAATCCCGAATACTGGAAACGTAGTTTTTTCCCGGCATCACCCGCTCAAAGCTATGGGCCAGAAGGGGATCACTCTGAATACCGCGTTTCCGGAAAGCTTTTTTGATAATCGGGTAAGCCACTTGCTCCGTCGTGCCCGGTGCCACGGTTGTCTCGATCAAAACGAGCGTGTTGGCCGAGATGTGTTCAGCAATGATCCCAAAGGACTCCTCCAGTGCAGCCATGTCGGCTCGGCCATCTCGGACATCTCCAAGGGATTCCTTTAGATAGTCGCATTGGACATCTACGACAACCACATCTCCGAGTTTCAAAGCGTCATAGGTGAAAGTCGCTGTCAGGGTCTTCTTCTCGTTCACGCATCGGTGAATCATTGAGGCAACTTCAGGATCCTCGGCCTTTATCGGCGAGATCCCACGGTTGAGAAGGGGAATCTTCCAATAACTCCGAACGCTGGGCCGCTGCATGCCAATGACAAACTTGGTTGGGTTGCCGCTTTCATCCCTGGCATCAGCCACAACCGCGGCCATCGCGGCACCGACGAACCCCAAACCCATGACTACGACGACCTCGCGCCCGAGCGTTCGCTGGCCATCGACTATTTTCTCGAGGCGATCCAATTCCCGTGTATAGTCTCTGGCCACCGGCAGTTGGAACTTTTCCCCCTCTGGACTCACCGAGAATTGCGCATCCACATCATTCTTCTTCCTGGTTCTTTTCATGGAATTTCCGGTCCTTCGTAATAAATCGACCCGATCGCTCCTGGATATATGGCATGCATGCCCGCTTCCCTTTCAAAAATTCAAAATCAATGTCTGACCCCAGTTCCTAATCGTAACCACTCCAGTCTTCAGTCCCTAACAGGTGTCCAGCTCTACTTGTTTTCGCAATTCCGACGAATTGAACTAAACAAGAAGACAAGCAAGAGAAGAAGGCCAGATCATCCTGCTGAAATGAAAAACAGGAGTGACAAACGGAAGAAAGCAAGAATCACAAACTCGACCGGAGCGCTTTCGGCTATGAGCACTTACTTTCTCTCCAATCCCCAAAGGTCCTGCGGAATTGCATATCGTTCATCGCACAATCCCCGAGAACGACTTTAGTCACTCTCAGCCTGTTTCTGAGACGCTGCCAAATCTCTTGGAGATCGAGATCATTAATGTTCCCTATAGCATAGGGAATGAAAGGACAGGGGGTAACATCGCCCTCAGGCGAAACGTACAGAGATGATGCCTTCATAACGTTGCATCTCGATTGGTGTGTCGGTATTTCAACGTGCACAAAGTGAGAATCTCCCAGTGCCCGAACACGTTGTTTCTCACTCTCGCTTAGCAAAACACCAGGCTTGTAATCCCAGCACCCGGTTGAAATCGGAAAGACAATGGAGACGGCAAATACACCAAGTCGCCTTCCCAAATCGATGATTCTCTTTAATCCGGAGGTGACATTCTCCTTTGAGGCATAGGTTACTATTTGGCAGAGTATATTGAACTCTTTTAGGATACCGATTCCCTCTATGGCTCTTTCATACAAACCAGGAAGGCCCCGCAATCTATCATGAGTTTCCGGGTCAGGGTCATCGATTGAAACATCACAAAGGTTGAGACCCGCCACTTTCAGTTCAGAAACGAGTTTACGATCGAGGAGCCAACCGTTGGTATTAATACGGGTGAGCATACCCGCACGATGGGCGTATCGAACGAGTTCCACAATGTCCTTATGCAATAATGGCTCCCCACCAAAGAACGTGATCCGGACCACTCCCAGTTTCCTCGCCTGGTCAATGAAGGACTTGACTTGGGAGGCCTCTAGATCATTCCTTTCTTTGCGATCGGGCACATTGGAAGAGCAGTGAACACAGCTACACTGACATCTATGTGTCAGGCCTATGGTCATAATATCCGGTACGCCTACCCCGAAGATCCTCCGAGAAAAATGTAAAAGCAATAGCCTCAATGCCTCGGAAGACCGGTTCGAGTAATATAGCCTAATTGCCCTGGATAGCTTATTGGTTATCCATTCGGCCCTTTGAATCTTGGAGTCGGCGTGTTTCGCTATTGTTTCCATTAAGATTTTGGCTTTCATTTTTGATACCTGGCGGTCTGGTGCTCGATAGCTACAACTCCAACACGAAGTATCTTTGATACCTGGCGTTTCTAACTTAAAGCTCACTCAGCATGCCCCCAAGATCCCCGTGCCAGCTTATGCATCCTCAAGGCCAAAAATGCGCTGTAAATTTGTCCCTAATTTCAGGAGCGTAATTCTGGATAACGAAATTTCTACTAAGGCCCTAGTTCTTCTCCGTTCCTGACGGATGCTGCGAGTCATTGACTCGTCTCTCACATCCTCCCTAAGTAGGCAACTGATTGACTTGGATCGTTCGCCAGGAGCCGGTGGTCCTCTCTCCTTCTGAGAGTCTGTGCCCACCACTCAGGGTCGAGTTAAGAAAAATTCAAATTCAAAATCGAAGTCTGATCCCTGGCATTTTCCTTGTTTTGACAAGGCCAGTTCTTTTAAGGATGACCCTAATCAACTCATCTGGAACTGCCAATCAGCCTGAAAATACTTGCCGACCTCAGGCTGTGTCGCACGATTGTGCGCTCCTCCGTTGTAAGAACTTGAAACCACACCACAAAGCCGAAAGTGGTTAGTATCGACAAGAGGAAAAACACCTTGACGCTTAGACCCAGTTCAACCATTGCGAAGGTGAGGCTCACTGAACCGCCCATCAGCATGAATAGAATTCCTTGAAATGCAGTTGCTTTGTTTGGCAGTAAGCGCCGGACAATCACGAAAAGAATAGCCGTATCTGCCATCACACGTATCAACCAGGCGACAGCGGCACCATCTATACCGTGGGTAGCAATCATCCACCAAAGGATCACAAGGTAAGAGGGTAGTTCAACCATGTGAAGCTTAGCTGTTAAATCCGGCCTCCCTACAGCTTGGATCAGGGCAAAAGGCATCTGCGCAAGGCTGTTGATGAATACGCCCAAAGTTAAGACCCGTAATACACGTGTGCTGTGTTGGACAAAATGCCGCCCAAGCCACAAATCAAGACCTTCTGGGGCGAAAGTAATAATGACCAGCGCGATGGGGAACAGTGCTAGAAAGACATATTTCACGCCTCGGCTAAAGAATAGAAAGGTCCGGCTAGGGTCCGTCACGAAGCTTGTGGCGAAGGCTGGAAACAATACCCCCACCATAGCACCCGGAATAAGCCAGAGCTTTGTCACAACTTCATAGGGAGTTACGTAATATGTAACTGCAGTCATGGAAATTAGGGCGCCGATGAGAAATCTATCAAGGTGGGTCATGAGTGGACTTACAATGTTGCTAATCGTAATCCAACCACCAAGGCGTAGTAACGGTCTAATTACAGAACGACCTATTACAACATGCCGACGCAGCACTGGCATAACATGAAAGCAAAGCCACAAATAAACTAGCGATACAACTAATCGACTAAGGGCCAACACAGCCACCACCGGGAAAACGGATTGAGAAAACGGCAACACCAACAATGGACCCAAGTACGTAATCGTTCCCAAGGGAACACGCACAAGATTGATCAGATCAAACCGTTGCTTAGCCGCTAGAACACCTCTCAGGCCTGCTGTCACAATGACGACAGGTATGGAAAATGCTAGCAAATAGAACACATGGAGCGTCTCGATTTGCAGTGCTTTCGGGATTCTAAATATCTGATGAACCAGGAAGGGACAAAACAAGGCCATCACGAGGGTCCACGCCGCTCCCAGCAACAACATTAGAAGCAAACAGGTCCAGACGAGCTTTGAGAACCCTTCATCCTCCTGAGTCCCTAACTTATCGGCCAATAGTTTGGTCAGAGCTCGGCCGAGTCCAAGGTCAAAAAGGCTGAAATAGCCTATTATCACCCACGCCACAGATAAAACACCGAAACGATCTCTTCCTAATCCCCCAATTATCATCGGTATGGCCAAGACCGCCACAAGCAGAGGCAGACCCTGACCGATCAAATTGAAGACTGTGTTGCGTGCAAGCACAACACCACTAGCCACTAGCAGAGACTTATCTTTGGTAGCTTTGTCAACCATGGCGAATCTCTTGAGGCCCATCTAAGAACACTTTTACGTTCGTAGCTCCGCAACCTCACCTCGACAGTCGGAAGAACTTGAGGGTTTTGAACTGCACCTAGCGGACCTAGCTCTTAGGAACCGTCCTCTCACCATCATCCGCGTTGTCCGTAGGTGCTTCCCAAAAAATGTGGATGGTTGATCTAGGTGCAACACATCAGGTGGGGTACTCAAAGCAGGATCGCATCAACGAGATACTGAGGAAATTCCAGGCTGTCGTGAGCACCTCTATCGATGCTGAAACGAATGAGCTTCAATCTAAGTGGAGTGAGAGCATTAGTATGTGTGTTTCCTTGTTAGCAAAAACCAACCGGTCTAGCCTAGTGCCCTAGTCGTGCGTTCTTCAATAGCCCAATTCTCCCATCTTATTGGAGGCCGTTTGAAAATGGATACACTGAGCCCCCCTCAGATTTGTCAGCAACCGCATTGACTACCATTGGTCCAACCGAGGGTTTCACAGCATACATACCTATATGCAGAATCCGCGAAGATACCTATCGGTTTACACGTAGAAAGATATCTGATATTCAGGGGTCGAACCAATCAATTCAAGAGCCTCAAGCCAACCGGAGCCAAAGGAGGTTCATCGTCGGCAAGGAATTCATACGCACCCAAGTCCCACGCAGAGCCCTGAGGTCGCAGTGTTCCCTCTTTATCATCGGAGAATCCCGTCTGTGCTCTTCCCCTATCCACGGCAGGGCTAGTCTCTTTTGGCATCAGGAACATCATGTTGGAAGAGGCCGGATACCCTGACGTAGATTGGAACTCGATGTCCGAGATGCTGTTTTCGTTACTGCTCCCAATGGTATCAAAACCGGAATCTACCCAGGCATTCCACGTGTACCAAGATCCGTTAATATTGAATTGCAAACTTGGAGATCCAGCGTAGTACAAATTGTAATTCGGGTGAAAATTCACTCCCGGTCCGTTATTAATAGAACGGTCCCCAACTATGATATTGTTCTCAAAGTAACAAGTTCCTTTGTTCAAACGAAAAGAAGTACATCCCGCTCTGGGGGAATATATCGTGTTATTATAAAAAAAGGTGGTACCTGACTCTTCCCACCCAATGTTGACAGCGTAATAGGAGTGAGGGTTTATTAATACATTGTTCCTTATTGTTGTGTAATGTGAATTTGCGATTTCGAGAAATGCGGTCCCCCCATGTTGGTAGAATGTTTCATTGTTATAGAACAAGTTTCTCTCTATTAGGTTATTTCGGGGATTAGCATTGAGGGGATTCCCGCCGGCCCTTAAGAAAATCCCAACTGAGTGTGGAGGATCTCCTTCCCCTCGCCAATATTCCGCATCATACTGATAAGAATCATGAATGACATTGTTACTTATGATATTGTCGTGGGGGTACCTATCACCAATTGATGCTATATCGATACATTCCTTTATCCAATCGTGGATATTATTCTTCGAAATAGTACAGTTGTCAATCGCCCAGCCCTTGATTCCTCTATAGTTAGTATTCGCTATTTCATTATTCTCTATTACACAATGTGTTCCGTAATCAATCCAAATTCCGTTACCTGCAGGGTAACTGAACGCCGACCCTTCTCCAATGTGATGAATATAGTTATTTGTAATCTCAATGTATCGATGTCTCTCAGTGCCTTGGTCTGGAAATTTGATTCCGGCCGACTCAGTCACAGCAGAATACTTGACTTCTCTTATTTCGAAATTGTTAATCCTAATATAGCTCCTTGCACCAGTCGCATAAAATGCAGCCACGTATTCTGAATCGTAATCGTTATCTATGATCGCCTTGCTCGTCCCAGTGCCCCAACGAGGGACATAAGCCCCCGAATCGCCGTCATAGATAATTCTATCTCCATAACTCGATCCACTCCAGTCTAGGTCGATCCTTCCTTTGTAAATCACCCCGCCCTTGAAAACTACAATATCACCCGGAGAGAGTATCGTTGCCGAGGCGTTATCTGTCGCATTGTCATCCCCTGGACAACGCTTGAATGGGCTAGATATCGAAGCACCATCATTCAGGTCAGAACCCTTCTGAAAATCAACGTAATAT
Organism: uncultured Thermodesulfobacteriota bacterium; assembly: GCA_964347335.1. Classification (GTDB taxonomy): domain Bacteria; phylum Desulfobacterota; class BSN033; order WVXP01; family WVXP01; genus WVXP01. Next base: position 10,859 of record CAYFYO010000011.1, on the reverse strand, counting down.
ACTTGTGCATAAACTAAACCCGATACCGCAAAACCACTAACAAATGCAAAACAGCTCATTATGATCTTGTGTCTCCCTTTGCTTAGCTTCATCTTTCTCCCTCATTACTGCTTTTTCAATGGACGGGTCACTGCGATTCAAGAGCCATTTTCCGTAGAAGAGGAAGCTTTTTTCTTCAGCATGACAGATAAATTACCAAAGTCGAATCGGCCATTTCAAATTAATCATTCTTGTCACGGATAATGATCTCATCGAACTCGATTCCGTGCATGAGCCCTCTCCACCGTAATCGAGGTACGAGAGCAAGACAAATGCCAGCCGGAGAGCATAATCCCGAGTCCATGAGGATTCGAAAATTCTATTACAATATCAGCTGACATCCGGGACGGTTTCGCAGGATTTCGCTTCCCCCCCAACATCGCAATCAGGGTTATATTACGATTTTGAAACCCATATGAACATAATTGTAATCTCCAGGCTCATTCACTCAGTGCTTTATGAGAGATTTTCAACACCCATTCTTATCATTGCTCGTTGAATCTAGCAAGCCTTCCAGAGAACCTTTGAAACCATCTGCTTTTGCGGGATACTTCAGAAACGTTCCTATATTTGAGAAACATTCCAGGAAATCGCATGCCACAATGAGTAGACCATATCTTGGTCTCAACTACTACGTAATACCTCTTCCAGGACCACCAGACTAAAAAGAATCTTGTGGTTATCGGATAAGCCAAGCTGATGATCTCTTACCCAACGCGCGATCACGTTAGGCCGCAGGTAGTCAAATATCATTGAGCTCTTTTCAAGCAGAGTATCATCGATTTTCCTTGTTAAAGAACTGCGGAACCATTCATCCACGGGCGTTATAAAACCAATCTTCTTCTTTCGTACAAGTTCTTTCGGCATAGCTCTCTCACATACCCTCCGGTGTAGCCATTTTCGACATCTGTTACGAACCTTAAATGAGGCTGAAAGCCGCTCGACATATTCCACAATCTCATGGTCAAGATATGGGAGTCGGATTTCGAGTCCGTGTGCCATTGAGATCTTGTCGGCGTATACCAACAGCTCGTCAGGAAGCGAGGATCGAATTTCTAGGAATTGAAAGCCCCCAAGTTCGTCGGTACATTCCATCAAGCTTTCAAGGCCTGTCCAGCACTCCAACATCTTGTCGCCAGCTCCGAGTGGCAGAACGCCGTCATGAAACAGACTATCAATCAAACGGCCTGGCATGATCGAGAAAACGTTTTGGTATCTTCGCATTCTCTGGTGGACGTCCAAGGAATAAAGCCCACGTTTGACTCTCGCGTTGCGCGGTAAGGCTCGCAAAACAACTTTTGTAGGTAAACGTATCCACGCCGGTAAGGCCCGCCAGTAAATTCCATAACGCAAACCCAGGTGGCGTGGTTGACCTCCAAAAAGCTCATCAGGCCCTTGGCCCATAAGTGCAACTTTCACATCTTCCCGAGTACGCTGGCAGAGATGATACATGGGAACAATAGATGATGCCGCGACTGGCTCTTCCAGAACAGAAACGGTTTTGGAGAGAGTTGCATCAAATGTCTCCCGATCAATCTCGATGGGGAAATTCACCGCGTTTAAAGCACCTGCAGTTTGAGCTGCAGCTGAAAGTTCGTCATCTACAAAGCCCTTCCCGAACCCGACTGTAAAAGTCTTGGATCGTCTACCACCTTGACTCATCAATGCTAGCAGGAGACCAGAATCCAGACCACCACTTAGCAGCAGCCCAAGTGGCACATCACTAATCAACTGTCGGTTGACAGCACGTGAATAAAGCTCTAATAACTTCTCTTCGGCCTGCTCGGTCGTGGGCATCGGATCGAATGGGACTGGCTTGAAGTTCCACCACCTTTCCAGACGGGGTCTACCACTCTCAATTACGAGGCGAGTGCCGGGGGCAAGCTTCTTGACTCCTTTATACAGTGTAAAGGGTGAGGGGATATATCGATATCGTAAGAACAGGTTCATAGCAACGGGATCAACGCTCGGCTTTTGTTTTTCACATGCCAACAGCCCGCGAATCTCGGAACTGAAACTCAAACGTCCCGATTCAAGTTTGTAATAGAGTGGCTTGATGCCCATTCGGTCTCGCGCCAAAATCATCCTTCTCCTCTTCACGTCCCATATTGCCAAGACAAACATACCATTA
>CAYFYO010000011.1:3298-8679 GCA_964347335.1 uncultured Thermodesulfobacteriota bacterium | reverse complement strand
GCGCCGCGACCTTTACGCGGCTTCGGGCGAGTATAAGGTGATCAAGAACACTATCTCCCCATTGCTTGTATCCCTGTACTATGACTTCTGTATCTGATTTCGTCCGAAAGACATGTTGATATCCTTCAAGTTCTTCTCTGAGTTCGCGAAAGTTGTAGATTTCGCCGTTGAAGACTATCCATACCGATTCCTCATAATCACACATGGGTTGATGGCCGCCCTTGAGATCTATTATCGACAGACGCCTGAATCCCAAACCGACTTCAGGGGAAGTATAATACCCTTCATCATCTGGCCCTCGATGAGCCAAGGTATTCGTCATCTTCCTAATTGCCCGGTGATCTGCTGTTGCATCATTTTCAAAACTAAACTGGCCACAGATTCCACACATAGTTAGGATTCTCCCCTAGCAGAAGGGATTGGAAATCAGAGACAATTCCTTACGCTGTTATTTGCAATTCTCATCAATTCATTCAACGAGGCGATATTAGAGGAGAGGTCTTCGGACCTGCCATGAGTGATCCATACACAAGCAAAGCGAAAAACGAGCTATTCAAGCCATTTGAGCACCTCTATGTGGCTTACAAACACCTTCTCAGGCTTTGTCCCCGTAGACACCAAAACCCTGCTTTTGCACTCCAGACACCGTAATATTTGCGAACCTCTCTTTCCAAAACCACCCGCAAACTTCCTCTCGAGTATGCCAATGATTGTATTGAGGTGAAAATGCATCAAAAAGATCCAACGCTATCTCTCGGATTCTTCTCTTTCTGAATTTGTAAATCCGTAGGGCCGATAGTGCATCTGATATCACTTTATAAAGAGGAGAAAGAATATAACAATAGATGGACAATGATTTCAATGACATGTGCCTTCGAAACCACCTTCCATGCCAAAAGAACAACCGAACGGGCACGCCTCGCTTACCATAAACCCAGATGTACATCCGCCCACCCTGCTTCACCATAGGAACGAGGCTACTAAATACTTTCTCAGTATTCGGAGTGTGATGAAGGACACCATAGCTATAGATGAGATCGAATGAGTTCCTCGCTAAAGGGGGATTACTTAGATTACCTTGGACAAAATGTACAAAACCGCTTCTGTCTTTGGCGAACCTGGATTTATTCAATTGAGCACGAACCACGCTGTTGCTAATGTCCAAACCTACCACCTCCGTCTCAAAATCAACTAGCGCCGCAGTCAATGCGCCATTGCCACATCCCGCATCTAAGAACAGCGTCTCTCGTAGTGCGGGCTCTTGAAGATCAAAATCGTTTAGAACAGCCCTTTTCCTGACCCCCAAATCCCAGCCCCACGCCATGTCCCGATCATAATCAAACATATTCCATTCGGCACTGAAAGAATCATGAATGGATTCAAATTCCTTAGGCATAATCGAGTCGTATACTTCAGTACCGATACCATCAGAAGATGCTATCTTTTCTATCTCGTTCCTGTGTTTTTCCTGAAATCGAGGGAAGCTTTCTAGCCTGTTGCTAATGAATCTAGGGACACTCGCCATGATTGGAAAAAGAGAACCACATCTACATATAAGAAGCCCCTCAGCTATCTCTCTTTCGTAGCATCCAATGCAGTCGAAATCCGGCTGAATCTCTGCCAGGTCGTTCTTCCGCAAAGATACCTTATTAAGTTCGCAGTATGTTTTGCAGCGCGGGAATCCTATCTCCTTACCGAACTTGACTTTCTCTTCTCTACTTTCACTGAATGAGAAGCATTTCAAAACTCCATGACAATTGGGACATTTTAGTAAATCGAGCATTCGGTACTTCATTCTAACCTCCCACCATTTCTGGCTAGGTCTGTTTCAATCTCCGATTACATATTCTGACCGGAGCTTGAAATGTTTCCGGGGGCCGCTCATGGTAAAGAGCAACCGGCCTACTGTCAGCATCACAACCGAATGCGGTTCGCTGCATTCAACAATAGCTGGGAATATGCACACATATCGCCTTTTACTTCGGACTAACCAAGGCCTTTCTTCTTATTCGTGATAGCCGATCCTTCAGCCTTTGCGTCTGTTGGAGTCGCATGTGAGTGATGAATTGGCCAGACACCGGCCGAGCCTCTCTTCGAATTGACGACCAAAGATACCCGCACATCATCAACAGTCCGCTCACGATGTAAGGCTTGTCCTTAAATTTGTATAAACATCTGATCATGTAGTACGGAAAACTATACCCCACCGAATAATTCATTTCGCCGAAACGAAAAAACCGAGTGGGTGAACTGCGTCCTCTCGAAAATCCGATCGGTCTGTGGTGGAATACCTTGATTTCTGGAAAGGTTCGGACTTCCCAACCATGCATACGGACCATAGCTTCAGCGACAGCGTCAATCCCTCCCCTCTTTAGTGGAACATAACCGCCGATATCTTCATAGGCTTGGCGACGGAATAATTGTATGCATCCGGCAACGCTATCCAAGCCATAATTCAGCCTGCGAAACTGATTTCCATAGACTTCCAACACTATTCCTCCAGCAATCCCTAGCTTTTCGTTTTGTCTGAATCTTTGAAGTATGCTTTCATAGTAATGGGAGTCGAATGACAGATCAGCATCCAGATTCCCTATGAAACTATATTGCAGACATCTCAATTCCTGAAAACCCATACGGAAGGCATTTACCTTTGAACCGAAGTCACATAGCTGATTCTTTGAAACGCGTTTAAAATGAATAAAATCGTAATCTGCTCCATATTGCCGTACGATGTTATCAGTCCCGTCTGTCGAAGCGTCACTGACGATTAACCATTTCTTAGGCAGTACCGTCTGAGATATGACGGATTCAATTGTTTTCTTAATGTTCGCCTGCTCATTTCGAGCAGGCGTTATCAATACGTAGCTTTTTTCATTCATTAGGTAATTCCTTTATAGAACAGTATCTCAATTTGTTTCTCTTGTTCGTGAAGTTCCGTACTCTCAAGTTCCTTCATAACCTCTGAGTTCTAATATTTGTCTAAGCCTCATTTCTTTTCTTTGAAACAGCAAGGTTCTCATCTTTTGTGACAAATGATTTCACAAACTCAAATTTTCCCGATCGTTCATGGTCGATCGCCTCAACCAATTCAAAATCGATTACGGTGCCCAATCCCATTCTTCCTACTAGTTCGCGCCTCGCCTTGTCTAAGTGATCAAATTCCACAGTTCCGGAAGGAATAATCAGGATGCGAACGTGACCCACCGAATCTTGAATCGCTTGGAAACGTTTGACCCCTGGGATCTCCCATAGCAGTTCTGTCACTATTCCAGAATGTATGCGATTCCCATTGATACCATAGAAAATGCCGTACTTCCGTCCTTTCACAGAGTCCAACATTCTCCAACTGCGCCCACAAGAACAAGTCTTCGGAGAGATTTGGACAAGATCACCCATCCGGTACCGAATGAGAGGAACGGAGTAGTTATCGAGTTGAGTTATTACAACTTCGCCAACTCCTCCTTCTGCATTGTGCCCACGCTCATCTACTACCTCCATGTACAAGCTTTCTTCCATCACGTGAAGACCGCCTTCTGGGCATTCAAACGCAAACATTCCACCCTCGCTACTTCCATATTCGCTCGCGACTGAGCATCCGTAGGCCTGTTCCATTAGCAAGCGTGGCTTATCGTGAAGGACTTCTGCCGTGGATATTACAATGTCCGGCCGGGAACACCCTAAATCGATATTCCGGTCGCTAAGGAATCGTGCAAATGTCTCCAATGCTGAAGCATACCCGTATATGACTTTAGGGTGTAGCTTTTTTATCCTATCGGCGTAAGTCCGCATTATAAGATCTGACATATTATACGCCGAAAACGACACGGTGTTTGTTATCTTTCCTTTGACGAACCTTTTGATCGAAGATAATGTAGGTCGCGGTCCCACTTCATTGTCATAATGCCCCCAAATCATGGCCTGTGGATCACCAATCCGAATATTCCACCAGGACCGCGTCAACAAAACATTCGCCCAATTGCTGGCCACAGTGGCTCTGTCTAGGGGAAAGGCCAAAGGCTCTCCAGTTGATCCACCAGTCCTGTGCACAGTCAAACGGTAGTCACAATTGTCAGCATGAAGAGAAGGTAGATTGTTTCTGATGGTTTCCTTATCCAAGGTGGGTACGACTTGAGAGAAATCCCTAGCCGATTGAATACGACGCACGTCTATTCCTAACCGTGTATAGAGGCGCTTATAATATGGAACATGATTTGCCGCGTGTTCCAACAACGCTTTCAACTTAGTCCATTGTCTCTCATTTATTTCGCTCAGAGAATACCACTGGCCTTTATTTCTTTCTTTCAGGATATTGAGAGTATCCTGCCCTTTCATTCGCTGCAGAATACGAAACGAAATGTTCCTTCCCAACATGGCAAAGAACCTACCTTGACCAGCATCAGCTGAACAATACTCTCAGCTGTTAACCTAGCTAATTGATCTAGATACTTTACAATAAATTGAATGTGACAATCCACTTGACGAGAATACAATAATTGAAATGCCTACTTTAAGTTCTCACTAGACATTTGATCGAGTGTTTTCCACGCAGATCCCGTTCCCTTAACGAAATGCCTGTAACAATTTCGGTCTTTCGATGAGTCTGTATGAATTCAGACTTTCCCTACCCCTGAACGTGAACCAAGCTGCACATCAATGGCCTAGGGCACCATTAGCTTTTCCCTAAGCGCAGGGCATAGCGCTCATTGCGCTCCCGCTATTTATGAAGTCTTCCCATATAGCCGACAAGCCAAAAAAGGCCCGAAAGCTTCCGCTGCAGATCGATTGTACGGCTGGGCCTAGCGGATGGCCTAATTAAGAAACGAATCGAACAATCCAGAACTCTAACCAATTGATGCAAAATGCTAATTAAAAGGATGGTTATTTCACCGTACCATCCATGGTGCTTTCTCCAAAACGCAAATCGACTTCTCAGAAGTTCGTTGAAGCATCTGATTGGAGAATTTGAGGAACTCCTTTCGCCATAGTGGATTGATTCCGCATATGGGAAGTAAACGACATCCCAACCTGCCTCATGAAACCTCTTACACCAATCAACATCTTCCAAATACATGAAGAAGCCTTCATCAAGCAAACCTATTTGGCTCAGCGCGTCGCGTCTCACCATCCAAAAGCATCCGCTCAGTACATCAACACTATGTGCGGTACTATGTATAGGGCCTCTATAGTCTTTACGCAAGCTACCGGAACCCGATTGAATTCGGTGCAAACCCAGGGCGTGACAAAAGCTGTTCCATATTGTGGGGAACTTCATCCAGGAGGGCTGTATTGTGAGATCCGGATTAAGTATCTTTGGCCCGAGAATACCAATTGACGAGTGGCAGTCCATATAGGCACACATTCGCTCAATACAAGCGCGTCCC
>CAYFYO010000011.1:2952-3270 GCA_964347335.1 uncultured Thermodesulfobacteriota bacterium | reverse complement strand
ACCGGAACTTATCGTTATTCCAATGTTATTGGCCTTGGCAAAACCGAAATTTCTCTTGTTGCAAATCAGTCTTACGAACGGGAAATCCTTTCGGACTGCTTCCGGAGAACCATCCTCAGAGGCATTATCCACCACGATTATTTCCGTCCGATATCCGGATCGATTCGCCCCCAACGATTGAAGGCATTCCAGTAGGAACTCCCTTGCATTCCAACTTACAATAACAATAGAAACATCAATCATTTTGTCTCGCTGAACCAAAAACCACTTTTTGGACTATTATCTTGTTCCAGACTTTTCATGGAAGAATCCTTGGTG
>CAYFYO010000011.1:0-2897 GCA_964347335.1 uncultured Thermodesulfobacteriota bacterium | reverse complement strand
TCACAATTCTGGGAAGATTGCCGATAATGCCTATTAATATGTGATGTATGTTGTTGATTCCAAATGCTCCCACTGTCATGAGAGCTATGTTCCATCCGACCATGGTTGATGTGAAGCACCAAATTAACCATCGATCTGACCGATAAGTGGACTGAACAAAAGCTTGATGTAAAAACTTGTAATATAGGAAGTTTAGCACTAAGTATGGAATCAGTCCTAATAGTCCAAAACAAGCTAGTATACCGATATAGGCATTTACAAGGTCTTTGTGTTCCCAATTAAAATCCGAGTTATCTGTTCCGGGGCCTACCCCTACATAACCGTATCCACCAAGCCAATGACCTTTCATTCCGCCACCAAGAGCCTCTTCTAAAAGGCCAGACCGATAGGCGGCAGTTCTCGGATTAAATGCAAATCTATCCAAAGCTTGATAAAAGTGCCTATTAGAATACGCTTCAACCCAAAAGCATCCTAATACGAAAAAAGCCAAAAGAATTCGCCATTGCCTTCTTGCATTAAATATTAAAATGAAGAGCCCACTTACAACAATTGAGAACAAGGGAGCACTAGACATTGAAGAAAACAAACCTAGAATGGAAATTGCGCACCCTGCTGTAAGCCATTTCTTCCTGATGCCTGGTATGTCTCTCAGTCCAATACAGATAGGGATGAGAGCCGCAAAGAATAGACCGAAGTTAATCGGAATACCAAACGGGCCGTCTGCTCGATAGAAGCCGAAACCTAGGAGAAAACGTTGTTCCTTCGACATCCAATCACCGTACCCTCCAATCATCTCGTAAGCATTATACCCAGTCATAGACTCCAACGAATGCTAATGGAACAGCTATGAACACAAGCGCTTTTGTAAATGAGACAAGATCTTTCCGAGAAGTTACAATGAGACGAACGGCAAAATACAGAAAAACAGTATCAAATAGCAAGCCCCCTTGCCTTTCGACGATTAGTGCGAGTTCGGTGGTAGTTGTCAACGCAATACATTTACCGAGAAAGGCTGCTAGAACAAAAAAGTCTAGTTTAGTCCACTTAAATTCGCTTACCAGTTTAGTTCGAAAAAGGACATTGCTTAATACCGCCAGGATCAAGATACGGGAAGTAGTAAAACTGATTGTTCCGAAATCCAAAGTCAAGTACTGTGGATACCAGAGCATCACAGCGAAATAAATCAGCAATGACCTCAGGGGGTTCGAAAAGAAGGTGGCAAACGATCCAAAAACTGCTATCAATGTGGTTAGCGTCACCATTTCAGTATCATCTGATCACTCGTAAGCAAATCTCTTTGTCTTCCCTTTTCCATCTTTTCCCTGCCAGAAAGTAATGAGAACTCTTACAGGTGTAAGATTTTCCTCGAAATATCTGGTCCTCAGCCGGGATGTGCCACAATTTCTTATTCCCGTAATATTCCAACTCAGAACAATTCTACAACAACAGATCGTGCTCCACCCCCTGCTAGTGTCACTACGGTTCCAGCAATTCCACGATTTGTCCTACGATCGTAGACAGCGCAGCGCTTCCCGCGAGTTGCGGTTTCGCAGGCCTTTGCCGACGCACCAGGGCTATTCTTGTGCTTACGCTATTTGCACTTTCTATCAGAGTTAGCCGCCCTTTGTCTGACAAGTACTGATCTATTGCCCCAATTTTGCCGCGAAAAATGCTATACACCGGAACCCCTAGTGCGGCAGCCTCTCGGTTCATGGTCCCACCGCCACTGATTACCAAATCGGAGTGCCATATTAGGTTGAGCCCGTCAACTACATGGTCTGGAATTGTAATCTTGCCGTTATTGCTCCAATTTGGCCACGTTTTCCTAACAAAGGCTTTCTGTCTATCATTTCGGGGCAATATGATCAGTCTGGTATCTTCGATGGGGCCCAGGAAATCAATCGAAGCTCTAAAAAGTTTTTCACTTTCACGGTTGTGATAGTGAGCCTCAGTCGCTGGAGGCCGGATAGTTATTACTAGGTCTTCTCCGTTGAGCTTCAGGTTATTGATTATGTTAGTGTCCGGTTTAAATTCAGGTAAATATACATCTTCCTTGATACCAGGGTATCTCAGAATCCCCTTTCTATAGTTTCTAACGGCTTTCTCGGGAATAATCTCGGGGATAATGACCCATGTAGGGTTCACAAAAGGCACCATTTTTGCGTGTTCATAGTCGTTCAATAGCACCGATGGTATGCCGAGTACTGATGCTAGAATCAATTGTGCGCGAGAGCCGTGTGACAACGCAAGACAGGGCTTTAAGCGCATGACGGCGGGAGCCATCTGCGAGGCTCGAAGGAACAAACCTGCCAGTTTTATCACTTTGTTTTTTCCATGGTGACGTCCAATCTTTTTGTAATCTAAATTGAAGGAATCGGCCAATCCACACACCTGGAAACAGTCTCGAGTAGTCAACATTACTCTGTAACCACGGATCTCCAACTCCCGAATAATTGGCCTGAAAAGCAATACATGCGGTGAATTATCTAAGTCAATCCAAATTGATCTTTCATTCTTAGACGAGCCAGGTGACATCCTGTTTCGTCTCATAGCCAAACCATATATGGGTGCACATTCCATAGATAGTTCATCTCAGCTGATCTTTTCGAGCCACTCTTTGCTCCAGAAAAAGAAGCAGCAGCGATCACAACGTCCAAAATCCTTTGTACCCTCGCACATGACACCATCTAAAATGACAATATCGTTACACTTCTTCATCAAATAATCGCGCTCGTCAAGGAACTTCCCGACGCGCTTCAGCACCCGATGAGTCGTATCGCAATACTGCCACATCTCCTCCATGAAAGTGCAGCCCTTAAATTGATTCCAGCGGTCAAGGGTTGACTTGATCTCTTCCCTCGAGCGCACCATGACGAGATCTCCAGGCTGTAGGGTCG
>CAYFYO010000010.1:0-58581 GCA_964347335.1 uncultured Thermodesulfobacteriota bacterium | reverse complement strand
TCTCGAATCGGCTTACTTTGTGCTACAGGCCCCTTGCTCTTCTATTAAGCTTTCACCGATGGCCGCCGTTGGGCTCATATCCGCGACGTTAACAGCTGTGCTACTAGTTGAAGAAGGATGGTTCCCTTGCAAATAACATAAGCCAAAACTTTTCATCTTATGCATCAAGAATCAAGCATGCCGAAACCTGTAAGATAGTCAAAATATCACCAAGATATCAAAACCTCAACGCAGAGGAAGACAGGAGTCCCAGATTTCAAATCGATTGAAATAGATGAATGAAAACGAGGGGTCACCATGACCACGTTCTCAATGAGGTCGAATTGCCCCTCAATAATCCACTGTCCAAGTTTCGAATTCTAAGTGAAATCAACAGCCTCGCCGGTCTCTAAACGCGTTGATTTGCCTAACAATTAAGAACCCCCTGAGTTCTTCTCTTCTGTCAGTGCATCTCTGAACTCTGTTCCACCAAATGTCAGTTCAAATCTCGGTTACTATATCAACATATGAAAGTCGGCAAGTTTCTGTTTAGTTTTCAAATCGGTCCTGCTAGAATGAAAAGCATATTGGGTCCAAGGCCGCCGCGAAATCCACGAAGGCTAGGCGAAAACCCGATACAGGAATTGGGTAATTCAACACCTTCCACACCCGCTCTGGATTGGATAATTCGACCATGCAAAGGCAAATGATCATCGCTCACCATGGTGCGAATGCCTATCGAAGAAACAATATTCTGAGGTCATTCGAAAATGCCATCCGTATTGGTGTGGATATGCTGGAGTTCGATATTCGGAGGACCAAGGATAAGGTATTCGTTGCCTATCACGATAAAAATCTCAATCACAAATTGATCGGTGAGTATAGGTACACGGAATTGGAACACTTTTCCAAGACAAAGGGAATGCATATACCGAGGGTGGATGAAATCTTGGGATTGGTAAAATCGAGAGTCAAGATCGATCTGGAACTGAAAGAAGAGGGATATGAGACCGAGATCATTGAATTCTTATTCAATCATCTTCATGAAGAGGAGTTTATCCTCACCTCATTCAACGATCAGACCCTGAAATCCATAAAAAGCAAATTTCCTAGTGTGAAAATTGGTTTGTTATTAGGCAAACCGAGACCTGAAAGGCTGTTGGCCACAAGAATTTCAGAGCTGTTCCCGATGGAGCGATGCCGAAGAACAGGCGCAGACTTCTTGGTTCCTCATTTCAAATTGTTGAGATTCGGATTTCTGAGCAGAGCGGAAAGGAACAACAAGTCCGTTTACGTTTGGACCGTCAATGATGAGAAAATGATGGCGAGACTCCTCAGCAAGAGGAGTGTCAAAGGAATCATCACAGATAAACCCGACTTGGCGGTAGAAGTGAGACAGAGTATGTCTTCAAATGGGTAGTTGAAGTGGAAGAACGTTGGTATCCTCAGGAGATCGCGAACAAAACAGGCTAATTCTCAATCCTCTTTTTTGCCCTCGTCATATCCTCTTCGGTACCCGTCGTAAGCCCCGGCAAGAAACGCCTTATCGTATGTTGAATCCCCCACCACAAATAGTCTCGTTGCGAGATTCTCCGTGTTAGGAGACTTACCATCCTTCGCATCATTGAATCCATAGAGATAACCCATCTTGCGTCCGTCCTGCTCCCCGCTTTCTCTTTCCAGTTCATAGTTGGTATAAAAAGACCCGCCTACCAAAGCCGCAATGAGTATGATCAAGACAATGACGGTGGCCTTACCCATCGTGCCCTCCCTTGTCCTTTCGGAGACAAAGCATCAACCCACGGTCTCTGGCCAATATATCAGAATTCGGGGCGAAAGCAAACTCGAAGAACGGTCTGGTTTTTGGGGCGTTTTCTCGTTCTCTCTCGATCGGCTTCTCTGATTCATCGATCCTCCAAACATGCGGTCCTGCGCCGTGGCTTGAAAAGTCATCGCGTTTCTTCTAAATTCTCCCCAGAAGATCCATACGGGCAAGGCCTTCCCAATCCCTTGCGAGTTCGCTGAGGCCCAAACGCGTCGAACCAGGCGCGTTTGCCCATAGGATTTGACGGGACGAAATGGAAAGCATAGAAATCCCCCAACCGATTCCCTCTGAATTCTGTTTTGGATGCGATGTCTGCTGCCGCTTTCCCGAGCGAGATAGCTTCCTTTCACCTTTTTTGACCGAGCAAGAGGTTGAGCGACTGAACAACCTCACCAGAGAAAAAATTGGGGTTCGACCTGTTCCGCCCTCGGAAGGCGCTCAGATCCTACCAATTCCCGGAGGCGATGGGTTCCGCTGCCCATTTTTCGCTCCTGAAACAAACGGCTGTGGGATCTATGAGGACCGACCTTTCGACTGCCGGCTCTATCCCTATACGCTGATGCTTGACCCCACATCGTCCGGAATCTGGCTTGGCATTGACACCAAGTGCCCCGCAACGGATCACCCAAATATCATGGTGCACCTCGCCGCCCATGCAGGACGAATTTGGGAAACCTCGATGACTTCAGGCCTGATCGACTCCGCTGCCGAGGCTCCCCGTCTTGTCGGTCCCTATCAGCCCGATGTGCTGCCTCTTTTTCGTCTCGAGGAGTTGACGGCGGCGCTCCTTGCTTCCAAGAAACTCATTCCGTGGAGATCGCCAAAGAACGCATTTTTTGGATCCGATTTCTTCAGGACCGGAGGAATCTCTAGCGGCTCAATTGGGGCGACAAGGCCCCTCACTTTGGAGGATCGGACGATTGTCGAAGGATACCTTCGAAAAAAAAAGCCACGCCTTGCTGCTCAATCCTTTGCCGTCCAGTTTATGGCAGGCGATCTGACATCTGTAGTTTGGTGTGAGACCGAAGGATTCCTGTGTCTGTGGGCCTTCGATAACGGTACCGTCTATATGCCATTGCCGCCTCTCGGATCAGGCGACTTTCGAAGTGTCCTGCCTCAGTCCTTCACCTTCATGGATCTTTACAACCGAAATCCAGGGATCTCAAGGATCGAGAATCTCACTTTCTCTGATATCCTCAAGGATGATCTTGTCCATTTTCGTATTCGCCCCGGTTATCCAGACTATGTCTACAAAAGGCAGGACCTCGTGGAATTACGGGGCCGAGGCTTTCGCGGAAAGAGGTCTGACTGGCACGCTTTTGCCAAGAGACCAGGAATTGAGTACCGCCCCTACCAACTGTCAGACGGATCAGAGGCCCAAAGGCTCTTCGACCGATGGCAAGCCCACCGGATGAGCAGAACTCACGACCCGGTGGCAAGGAAATTGCTCGAGGATAGCCGCGCCTATCACGGACGAGCTCTCCTTCAGGGAGAACTTATGGGATTGACTGGTAGGGTCATCGATTTGGACGGCAAGATCGTCGCGTACACCTTCGGTGTTCCCCTCACTGATGAGACCTTTGTGGTTGCCCTTGAGGCGACGGATCCAGGCTACCGCGGGGCCTCTGCTTATATTTTCCGGGAGTTTTCTCAAGAGTTGGAGGGCTTCCGATATATCAATCTTATGGACGACTCCGGTCTCCCTGGACTCAGACGCCTGAAGCGGTCCTATCATCCGAGCCATTTGGAACCGTCTTTCGTCCTTTACAGAAGATGACCCCACCATCTCTCGCAGAGGACACAGAGGTGGGATGAGACAATCCACCATGGAAAGAGATTCAAACGAAGAACAGCCCATCTGCTCTTCTTGCCGGCACTTCTACATCACTTGGGACGCCCTTTTCCCGTATGGCTGCAAGGCCATGGGATTTAGATCCGCACGCCATCCATCAGTGGATGTACTGACCACTTCCGGAATGCATTGCCTTCGATTTGAAAGAAAAGAAGATGGTAGGCGGAAAATACGAAAGGTCCGGCGTTCGTAAGAGAAGTTGGGTCTTCGGGCCAAGCGAGATGAGAGAACCGAAAAGCCAAAATCCCGAAGAATTTCTTTATCTGCCGTTAAGCGAGATCCCTACCTCCGAACAACAATCCGGCCCTTGGGCTCTTCGACAACTTCTCCGATGATCGCCGCAGGATGCCAACCCTCGGCCTGAAGGATCTCGACGAGGTGCTCCGACCTTTTCGGAGGCAGTGAGATGAGAAGGCCCCCAGAGGTTTGAGGATCATAGAGAATGTCAAGAAGAAAGGGCGGAAGATTCTCCATCACGTCGACACGGCAGCCCGCAAAATCTCGGTTGGCCCCAGTCCCACCTGGGACAAGCCCCATGGCGGCATAATGCTCCGTCTCCTCCAGAAGGGGCAACTTGTTCGCATGGATCGTCAGCCCGACCCCGCTTGCCCGAGCCATCTCTAGCGCATGGCCCAGGAATCCAAACCCTGTGATGTCGGTGCACGCGTTAACTCCGATTTCTTGCATGAGTTCTGATGGCCTCTGGTTCAACTTCGTCATCGATTCGGTCATGGTGGCCACGGCTTTCTCTGAAGCCATGCCCCCTTTCAGAGCCGTCGCGATAATTCCTGTTCCCAAGGGCTTTGTGAGAACCAGCAGATCCCGGGGTCTCGCACCCGCATTGGTGACCACTCCGTCGGGATGAACCAGGCCTGTCACCGAAAGGCCGTATTTCAATTCCTCGTCGTCCACCGAATGACCGCCAACTAATACGGCTCCGGCCTCATAGATTTTCGAAAGCCCTCCCTCGAGGATTCCATGGAGCACTTCAATTTTGTGCCGCTTTGCGGGGAAACCGACCACATTGAGGCAGGTGAGCGGTTTCCCTCCCATCGCATAGACATCGCTGAGGGCATTCGCCGCCGCCACCTGTCCGAAAGTGTAAGGATCATCCACGACAGGCGTGAAAAAATCCACCGTCTGGATCAAGGCAAGATCGGCAGAAATCCGATAAACTCCGGCATCTTCCCCATGCTCGAACCCCCGAATCAGATTGGGATCTTCTCGAATCGGAAGCCTCTCAAGCGCCTGGTCCAGAATCCCTGGACCCATCTTCGATGCTCACCCTGAGGAACGCGCTTCCTGGGTCAGGTGTAATCTCTCAGCCATCGACCTTCCCTGATTTTTCCCGGTTTTCATGTTTATCACTCTTTCAGCCAATACCGATCACGACGCAACCGATATATGCCAACCACCGCCATCTTATTCTCGGCGAGCAGATCCTCCACCCGCTTCCGATCCCGGCAAAAGAACTTCAGTGCCATCCCCCAGTCTGAGCTGATCTCCCGGGGGCACCGGAATGACATCGATTCTGATTCCTGCCCGCTTCAGGAGTCGCTCCCCTTTCAGGACGTAGTGAACGGATTCAAGCGTCTCCTTTCTCATCGCGACCGGCCGTGGGCACGTTTTTTCCATCGCATCGATAGCTTTTTTCAATGGATTTGTCTCCTCGGAGAATAAAAACGACTATAATATATGAATGCTTAGAGACATAAGTCAAATTGTAATAGCTAATAGATGAGTGTAAAACAATAGGTATGCTCGATAGAAAGAATCGGCATTGGCGAACGGATCGGAACCGGCCTTTTCCCCAAGCCGTCGTTTCGGAAGGTCTGGAAAAAGGATCACGAGAAACGGGGAGCGAAGATCGGATAGGCCTCTTCAGGAAATGTCACGGACCGGTTAAATGCTTAGGCCTCAAGAACTTCGGCAAGCTCTCTCAGTTTTCTGCAGGCGAGCTCGATCGTGTTATCGTCTACACAATAGGCAATTCGAAACCAACCTTCATGGCCAAACGCAGAACCCGGGACGACGAGAAGCAGTGTCTCCTTTGCCTTTTCTATGAAAGCCTCCTCCTCGCCCAAGCATTTCACAAATAGATAGAAGGTTCCTTGAGGATCCGCAAACTCATAACCGCTCTCCTCCAGAACCTTCGTGATCCTATCTCTCCGAACCCTATAATGATTGACATCTACCTGCACACCGACCCCTGCTACAGCCCTTTGCATCAATGCCGGAGCATTGACAAAGCCCAAGACCCGGTTGCAGATGGCCATTCCGTTCATAATCGGCCCGGAATCATCCATTCCCGGATGGATAGCGACGTATCCAATCCGTTCACCCGGAATACTCAGCGATTTCGAAAAGGAGTAGACCATGAAACTCTCGGGGTAGAGTGTCGTAATCGAGGTAAAGGGCTTGTCGTCGTATATAATTTCCCTATAGGGTTCGTCTGAGATCACATAGATGATTTTCCCCTCACGGCTTTTCTTCCGAACCAACAAATCTGCGAGTTCGAGGAGATTGTCTCTTGAGTACACGACTCCTGTCGGGTTATTCGGGGAGTTGACGATGATTGCTCGGGTGCTGGCATCGATCGCTTTTTCGATCTTCTCCACATCCAGCGAAAAGTCCTCGGAGGCGCTCACCACCTTGAGTTCACCCCCATGGTTTTCAACATAGGCCCTGTATTCGACGAAATAGGGGGCCACGGCGATCACGTTCTCACCAGGGTTGAGAATCGTCTTGACGACGACATTCAACCCCGCAGCCGCGCCCGAACACATCATGACGTGCTCGGGACCGAGGCCTTCGAAGTAGCCCTGATTTGTCAGAGCCTCGGCAACTGCGGCTCTCACCCAGGGGAAACCAAGATTCGGCATGTATCGGTGCATGCCAGCCCGTTGCTGGATCAGGCCAGACACCGTATCGACAAATTCCTCAGGAGGTTCGACAACCGGGTTTCCGATACTCAGGTCAGCGACGTTGGTCTCGCCGTGGATCTTCTTGAGCTCTATGCCTTCCTCAAAGAGCTTTCTGATTTTGGAAGCGCTCTCTATATCGCGCTCAATTCGTCTTGACAGGGGCATGCGGATCTCCTCGCATCACGCCTCGAAATCAATTTGCTGGAATCACACCAAAACTGATGGTACCTGCTAATTCGAGTCATTTGATATCCGGATTTTTCCCGCCTCAGGCGGGATATTCGATTTTCGGATTTAAGATGTTGGTTTCGAGAACACCATGGGATCGGGTGAGTTATGCAAGTTATTACGAGACACTGCACTCGGGTCTTTTTTCAGACTCCTGGCGCTTCCAAGATCTCGACTTTGAAACTCTTTCCCTCTCGGGGCAGGCCAGAAAAGATCGCCATGAAAGAGATGGTTCGGTCTGGCTCGACCACCATGTCTTTGGGCCGCTTTGGTTGGAGAATCTCTTCTCCGGTGAAGAATCTCGGGGAAACCTTTTCCAGCTCTTCTCGCGTGAAAACATTCCCACCAAAGACTTCTTTCTCTTTTATCCTGTTGCCGGCCTGGTCCAAAATCACAACCTTCAACTTCACACGCTTCACTGCCCGACGGGACTTATTGGTCACATCCCCCGTGATGATGTAAACTCGGTGCTGGCCAATTTCATCTTCATGGCCCTCAAGTCCGCTCAGTTCCAGATTTCCCTTTCGGAAACCGAGGATATCCTCCCAGAGTTCAGATACCTTGCCCGTCAGAGCCTCGAAGGTCGGGCCGATCTGTATGGGAAGACTGAACGAAGCCCCTTGGCTCTGCCACCATAGGTAACCCACAGCACCCAAAGTCAAGAGTACAACCAAAAGGAGAATGGCTCGAAAAGAGGACCGTCGCCTGGCCGGCCTTGGTTCCAGGGATTTTTCCTTGACGAGATCCTCGAGCTTTTTCTCATCAACAGAGTCAAGAGCTACCCCTCGAGCCTGCCCTTCGGCCTCTTGCTTCATCTCTTCTCGAAAATATTCTTCAACGGATAGCTTTGTCTCCTCCATATCAGGTATGGCCTGCTCAGATGGAGTTTCCACTGTATCGGAGGACTCCAGACCGAACGAGGGCTCGGAATCGATACCGCCAAAATCGGCTTCTTCTGGAACGGAGGCTTCAGCTTCCTCAAGTTCACTGGAAATCGATTCCTCACTAGGCAACTCGGGTTCCGCCACTTCGGGCACCGGCTCTTCTTTGGCCATAAATTCTTCGAAAGAGATCCCTCCCCCGGGTTCTTCTGGGATCCGGGCCATGGGTTCAGCCGGTTCCTCGACCCCCTCTTCTCCGCCGATGTCTCCCGCCTCCATCTGACTCCGATGGAAGCTTTCGAAGTCCTCAAGTTCCGTCATGAAATCCTCGGGGACCTCTCGTGTCACCATGAAAACATGCTTACATTTTGAGCAACGGACCTTGATCCCCTGCGGAGGAATCCTCGAGTCATCGACTCGGAAATTCGCTTCGCACGAGTCGCATGTCACAATCATGTCAATTCCTTCTCTTTGATTTCCACCAATTATGGACCAATATTGGTGAAAAAGCAACCCTGCGTCAAAACCAGTTCCCCGCCCCCAGCGGCTGACGACCTCACTCGCAAGGTCGCGGGATTTTGGCATGGCTCCTGAGAAAATCCCGGCCGACGGGTTGCATCATTCTTGACTTTCCGGGAAATGATAATACAATAGCTCCACGCCCTCTGCGAGGAGGTTCCGATTTTGGTGAGACGCCATGGATGATGACAAATTGAGACAGCTCCTCGAAGATCTCCAGTCGGGAAAGCTGAGTGTGACTGAGGTACTCGAAGCCTTAAAGGGGTTCCCCTTTGAGGACATCGGAGATGCCGTAGTCGACCACCATCGCCAGCTTCGGCGTGGTTTTCCAGAAGTCATTATGGGAGAAGGCAAGACAGCGGACCAGATTGTCTCGATTGTTCGGAGCATGGTCGAAAAGGGAGAGAATGTTCTCATCACACGGCTGGAACAGAACAAGGCAAAAACGATTCAGGAGGTTTTCCCCGACATTCAGTACCATCCACGAGCTCGAATTGCAACAATCGTCCAGAAGCAAGTGGAAATAAAGGGAAGGGGCACTATCCTGGTTCTTACAGCTGGAACGACCGACATCCCCGTTGCTGAGGAAGCAGTGGTCACAGCGCAAATGATGGGCAATCAGGTTGAGATGGTCTGCGACATTGGGGTGGCAGGGATCCATCGCCTTTTTCACCACCGAGAGCGAATCATGAAGGCCAACGTTCTCATCGTTGTGGCTGGAATGGAGGGGGCTCTACCCAGCGTTGTCGGAGGCTTGGTCGGACGCCCCGTGATCGCCGTTCCTACAAGCAGCGGATACGGGGCCAGCTTTCAAGGTATAGCGGCCCTTCTTGCGATGCTGAACTCATGTGCTGGAGGCATCGCCGTGGTAAACATCGATAATGGATTCGGGGCAGCGTATGTGGCAAGCTTGATCAACCAGTCCTAGGAGCTGTAATGACATTCCTCGAAAAGGTGATATTCACCTTTGAACCAGTCCGGGACTATCTCGTTCCTTTCTTAGGTTTTGACGCGCTTGTCTCCCTCCTGCTGACGGTCGCCGTGGCCGCTGTGGTCTTCCAAAACCGTCGGAGAAACCAGTCGGTCACCTCCGACCTGGAGAACCTCGTCCGCCGATATATCATATTTCGCGGACACCGTCAGGCTCTCCTGAAGATCCACAACGGAGATGACAAAGTCAAACATGAGATTCTCAAAGCGATTTCCAACAGTTGGAACCATTTCAAGAGCATGCTGGAAAGCCATTTCGTTACCCTTCACGAGACGGACCGCCGTACGCGAAACCTTCTCCTCCTCCTCGGGGCCCTCATGTTGCTGAACAGCCTTCGAGCGATCCTTTCGGGGATAATCGCCGAAAGCGAAGACTGGGAAGGTTTGATTCTGGTCGTGAGGGAGGTCCCGCCTTACCTCTTTCTCTTTACGGGCTTTCTGCTCTTGGGTATTCAATCCCAACGATGGGGAAAGCGTCCTTTGGCGAGTTTCAATACAGAACTTGAGTCCCTCTTTTCAGATATGGAGCAAACCCAAGAGTCCTTGAATAACGAGTTTGATCCCATCGAATGATTTTTGGGAGGGAACCACCATGTCAGCAAGGATCACCATCGTCATCGATTCAGTGAAAGTCGAAGCACAGCTGAATCAATCCCCAACGGCAGAACTCGTTTCAAAATCTCTTCCGATCGATGGGGCCGCCAACACATGGGGCGACGAGATCTACTTTTCTATCCCGGTAAAGGCGGATTTGGAGCCAAACGCCCGCGAAGAAATGGAAAGTGGTGAAATTGCCTATTGGCCGCCGGGAAACGCATTCTGCATCTTCTTTGGACCGACCCCCGCCAGTACCGGAGAAGAAATCAGGGCCGCCAGTCCCGTCAATCCTATCGGAAAGATCATTGGCGACTTCAGTTTGCTCAAGAGAGTGAAAAACGGCATGAAGGTGAGGATTGAGAAGAAGTAGCATGAGAAGTCAATCCTCGTGTCCTCTCGCGCCGACGAAAAGAGCTCATGAAGATAGCTTACTTCGACTGCGTTTCCGGAATTAGCGGAAACATGATCCTGGGGGGTCTTTTGGATGTGGGAGTCCCTCAAGACGCCATAAAAGAGAATCTTGAGAAGCTGAGCCTGGAACGTTTTGAGATTGTATCGGCCGTCTCGGAGCGGGCGCACCTTCGAGGAACCCACATCATGATCAGGCAGGTAGAAAAACCCGCAAAGGAGAGAAGCTTCAAAGAAATCAGAGACCTCATTCAGGGAAGCAGTCTTGAAGAGGAAGTCAAACGTGGGGCCGTTGAGGTTTTTCGAAGACTGGCCAAGGTGGAAGGCAGAATTCACCGAAAAAAGCCCGAGGATGTTCATTTTCATGAGGTTGGAGCCCTCGACTCGATCGTCGACATTGTCGGGTCCATGGTCGCAATGGAATACCTCGGGGTCGAGGCGGTGTATGCGTCCCGGATCCCTCTGGGACGAGGCATGATTCAATCTCGACATGGCATGCTCCCAGTTCCCGTGCCTGCCACGGTTGAACTGCTGAAAGGGGTTCCGATATACGACTCAAAGGTTGAAGGAGAGCTTGTCACACCAACCGGTGCGGCATGGATCACAACCCTTGCCAGAGAGTTCGGCAACATTCCGGACATGGAAATCGAAAAGGTGGGGTACGGTCTTGGAGATAGGGATCTGGGAAATATTCCCAATGTGCTCCGCATCTTTCTTGGAAAGGCGGAGCCCCCTTTTCCTCACGATCGAGTGATCCTCGTGGAAACAGACATCGACGACATGAATCCCGAATTCTTCGAGCCCCTTATGGACAAACTCTTTGCCAAAGGGGCCCTCGACGTGTCTCTTGTCCCAATTCAAATGAAGAAAAACCGCCCGGCAGTCACCGTTAGGGCCATCTGCGAGGAATCAAGCCGTGGCGAAATTGTGGAGACTTTCCTTCGAGAATCGACGAGTATCGGCGTCCGTTATTTTACCGTCCATAGGGAAAAATTGGAAAGGCGGGTTGAATCAATCGAGACTCCTTTTGGAAGTGTGAGGGTTAAAGTCTCATTCAATCGGCAGGGAAAGGTACGTCACGTGGCCCCTGAATACGAGGATTGCCGCCGTCTCAGCCTGGAAAAGAAAACCTCGGTCATAGAAGTCTATCAGGAGGCCCTACTGGCGGCGAGAAAGATCAAGACAGGCTAGTCGCAACTGAGAAATGCTTCTTTTGCTCGGTTAAAGTCAATTCTCTCCCCGTTTCACCTTCATTCCGGCCTGCTTCAGGATCATACGTCTCATGAGCGTCCGCAATTCGTTGTCTTTGACCTGATCAAGATGCTTTTCCATTTCTGCACTGAGCTTCACCGCCTGCGGCCTATGCTCTGATCGAAAGCGAGAGGACGGTTGAGAGGAAGGATTCACCTCCCCGAGGGAAAACCTGATATCTTTGATGGCATCACTCTTAATGACCTTATGGATCTTCTCCAATAGCACCGGTTTCAGGGTCTGAAGCTGTTGCATCCAAGTTGAGCTCGAGACCCGTACGAAGAGAATCCGGTTTCTCAGCCGATCGGGTTGGGTTCTTCTGGCGATCTGCTCCCCCACGATATCCCCCCAAAGGAACCAGATTCGATGCCCCTCAATTCTGCTGTCCAGATCCATTCTATGGAGGATTCTCTGAAGGATCTTATCGATTTTGGGAATCGTTTTCGCCATCGCTTTCAGGAAGGTCCCTTCTGGGGAAGAGCGGCGCTCCTCTCCGAACGGACTGACCGGGGTGAATCCCTCCCCATTCCTTCACATTTTCCAGGATTTGGTCGTGAATGACACCCTCCAATCCCAGCTGAGTCCAGATTTTCTCTCCAGTGCGGGGCATGAAGGGGACAAGCAGGCAGGAGATGATTCTCAAACATTCCAAGGTGTTATACAAAACGGTTGCCAGACGATGGTTCTGCTTCGGATCTTTTGCAAGATTCCACGGGGCAGTCTCGTCGATATACTTGTTCACATGGCCAATAAAATCCCAGCTCACCATCAAGGCTTTGTGAAACCCGAGGCCCCTCATTTCCGATTCGAACGATTTCACCGTCTCCACGGCCTTTCTTTTGAGCCCTTCGTCCGGCCCTTCCAAAGCGGCGTGCTGGGGAACAACCCCTTGGAAGTATTTCTTGACCATGGTCAGGCTCCGGCTCACCAGGTTTCCAAGATCATTCGCCAGGTCGGCGTTGAAACGATTCACGAGGGCCGACTCAGAAAAACTCGAATCGAGACCAAAGACCATCTCCCTCATCAAGAAGTATCGGAAGGCGTCCAGACCGTATTTCCTCTCCAGCTCGAGAGGGCTCACAATTTCACCCCTACTTTTGGACATCTTCCCCCCTTGAATGTTCCAGTACCCATGGACGTTAAGATGCATATATGGCTCGAGGCCCGAAGCCTTCAGCATGGTGGGCCAGTAAATTCCATGAGGAATCAGAATATCCTTTGCGATAAGGTGATTGGCCACCGGCCAGAATTTTGGAAACTTGGGATCGGAGGGATAGCCGATGCCAGAGATGTAGTTAATCAACGCGTCAAACCAAACATAGGTGACGTACTTCGGATCGAAGGGCAACGGGATGCCCCACGAAAGGCGCTCCTTAGGCCGGGAGATGCACAGATCGTCCAAGGGGGCCTCGAGGGCAGAGAGGACCTTGTTCCTGTACCGTTCCGGCCTGATGAATTCTGGATTCTCTCGAATATGATCGATGAGCCACTGCTGGTATTTGCTCATGGCAAAAAAGTAGTTCTTTTCTTTCCGAAATTCGGGCTCTTTTTGGTGATCTGGACATTTTCCATCCTCCAGTTCACTCTCTGTAACAAAACGTTCACAGCCAATGCAGTAATACCCCGCGTACTCTCCGAAGTAGATCTTCCCCCGTTCGTAGACGACCTGAAGGATCGATTGGACGACTCGCTTATGATCCTCATCAGTCGTTCGAATGAAATAGTCGTTGGAGATGTTCAGGCGAGGCCATAGGGCTCTAAAAAGGTTACTGATTTCATCGGCATAGGCTTTTGGGGCCAATCCCCTCTCGGCGGCTGCCTGAACGACTTTATCGCCATGTTCGTCTGTTCCGGTGAGGAAGAAAGTCTGATAACCAGCTAGCCGATAAAACCTCGCGAGGACATCGGCCACGATCGTTGTGTAGGCGTGACCAAGATGGGGGGGAGCATTCACATAATAGATGGGTGTCGTTACATAGAAGGCAGGAGGTCTTTCCATCATTCAGCCCTTTGGGAACTGAATGTCTTGAGCGTCCACGGTCACCTCTTGACCGCCATCCAGTTCAACCGTTACCGTCCGATTCATAATATTCTGGCGAATGACCTTACCTTCGCCTTGGCTCGTGGTCACCCGCTTGCCCGCCTTGGGTAGCCCCCTTCTGAGTTCACAATAGGTTTCATATTCATATGCGAGGCAGCACATGAGGCGACCACAAGCTCCGGAGATCTTGGTGGGGTTGAGGGCAAGATTCTGTTCTTTCGCCATCTTAACCGAAACGAGATCAAAGCTGCCAAGAAACCTCGAACAGCAGAACTCCCGGCCACAGGGACCCACCCCTCCGGTCATTTTTGCTTCATCCCGCACTCCGATCTGTCTCA
Source organism: uncultured Thermodesulfobacteriota bacterium (assembly GCA_964347335.1). GTDB lineage: Bacteria > Desulfobacterota > BSN033 > WVXP01 > WVXP01 > WVXP01. The sequence continues at coordinate 44,748 of CAYFYO010000010.1, read as the reverse complement.
TCTCGATTCTCGTCTTAAACCTTGCCGCCAGATCTTTGACCAATTCCCGGAAGTCTACCCGTTTTTCAGAGGTGAAGTAAAAGATTGCCTTACTCCGATCGAAGAAGAACTCAACCTTCACGAGTTTCATATTCAGGTCTCTGGCCGTGATTCTCTCTAAGCAGAACTGAAAACCCTCCACTTCAAGGGCCCGATTGGCTCGATCTTGTATAATGTCTTCTTCGGTCGCCTTCCTCGCCACCTTCCTCAGGGTCTTGCGAGGAGATTTCTTCTCTCTCTCTCGGGGTTCGACCGCGACGCTGCCAAAGCAGAGTCCCTTCCCGGTTTGAACGAGAATCGATTCTCCTCGGTGAAGATCAAGATCTAAGGCGTTGAAATCGTGAACCTTCCCATCGCTAAGTTTGACGCCAACGACTCGAATCATTTTGCCTACCCTCTATTCTCCGGTTACTCCCCAAACCCCGGACAACGAATCTGAAGCAAAAAGTCATGGGGAATCTGATTCAAAACCAGACTCACATATTCTAAGGTACGACTTGTTCACCTCGGAGACACAGAGGTTTTTGTCCTTTTTGCCCGTGCGGGGAGGAGTTATCGCCTTTGCCCAATCGGGCTGATGCTTTTCGTTTGCCGCCGTCTCCCGGCAAACGAAATCCCGCAAGGCTGGACTCCGTGTCTCTGTGGTCACATCTTATTACGGCAAACCACCAAAACGATCTCATCCGATTGAACATGTTCTGTCAGCATATGTGTAAAACCCACACGACGAGACATTCCTCTTTCACGCGTTAATGTGATCGGACACTATCTGAGTTGAAGCATGAGGCTTTCCATGGCCAAACGCCGGTTTACGTTACGATCCAGGGCCTTTGAAGTCTGGTTGATCGCCTCGATTCGCCGGACCAGGGACTTCCGGGACATCCGAGTCGCCCCCTCCTTCACCTTCTCACAGAAATCCCGGTTGATTAGCCGATCAGCATCCTTCTGCTCGTTCCAAATGATCAAATCCCGGTACCATGAAATCATGAGCGGGAAGACCAAAGAGAGATCTTCCCCAAGGTTTGCCATGGATTCTGCCACTGTAAAAGCACGCGCCACGCCCTGCGAGGACAAATCCATCAAGTCTTGAATGATCTTCGGCCTCTTCTCCCATATCTCATGATGAAACATCTGGATGGCCCGTCCCGGGCTTCCCTGAGAAAGTTCCGCCAGTGTTCTGGCTTTTCTGTCATCCAATGACAACCTTTCGGTGAGGGCCTCGCTCACCTGGTCGATGGGCAACGAGGTGAAACTCATCTGCTGACACCTCGATACGATGGTGGGCAGAAGGGCATCCCTTTCCGTGGCCAGAAGGATCAGGAGGGTTGCGGGGGGAGGCTCTTCTAAGGTCTTCAGCAATGCATTGGCACCCTCTGCCTTCATCCGGTCCGCCCCATCCAAAATACAGACTCGTTTCCTGCCCTCGTAGGGCCGATAACTTAAGGACCGTTGAAGCTGACGGATTTGCTCGATTCTGATGAACTGACCATCAGGGTTTATCACGAAGACATCGGGATGGTTGGCATCTTCTATCTTTCTGCAAGATAGACATTTCTCACAAGCGTCCGCGCGCTTTTCTTCACAGTTGAGTGCCTTGGCCAGCGTCAGGGCCGTAATCTTTTTACCAATCCCTTCAGGTCCCAGAAAGAGATAAGCCTGAGGGATGTGATCGTTCAAAATGGCCTTCTGCAACAGCCGAATAGGCCTTCGGTGGCCGATGATCCCTTTAAAACCCATACTATACCTCTCGCGAATTGTCCCGATCATGCCGGGACTTGTGTTTCCTTCCTCTCTCCCATGCCCCGGCAGTCAACGGCCCTCGCCGAGGGCCGCATGAAGGATTGGCCCCACGATGTTACATACGGTTCGGTGAACTTCAGATTCCTCGCGAGTTGCATCGATCACCCGAACCCGTTCCGGATCGCTCTGTGCGATCTGGAGATACCCTTTTCGCACCCTCTCATGGAAGGCGACGGACTCCCTTTCGAAGCGATCCTCCCTGGCCGCTGGCTCCCTGCCATTGATCCTTTTGGAGGCCCTTCCCAATCCAATATCTACAGGACAGTCAAACAGAAGGGTCAAATCAGGGACAATGCCCTGTGAGGCCAAACGATTCAAATGGTCGACCATTTTCAGATCAAGGTGACGAGCATACCCCTGGTAAGCTAAAGTGGCATCGGAGAACCGATCGCAAAGAACAACCATCCCCTTTTTCAAGGCAGGGCTGATGACCTGGATGACATGCTGAGCCCTGTTGGCTTCGTACAAGAAGAGCTCACCCAGAGGAGTGAGCTCGTTGTTCTCGGAACTCAAGAGAATTCTTCTGACCTGATCACCGACGAGGGAACCACCCGGCTCTCGCGTCACCGTGCATGGCCATCCCTGGTTCTTCAGAAATTCTTCAAGGCGCCTCGCCTGAGTCGTCTTCCCACTTCCCTCAATTCCTTCAAAGGTGATGAAGTAGCCCATAGAATAATTCAGCCATCCGAAATCAAAATCGCCCTAATTGGACAACCTATTGAAATCCTTACTAATGGTAGGCGACCTCCTCTCCCTTGTCAAGAGAAAACCCTTCAGAAGTCTCCCTATTTCCCAAAGGACATGTCTCACAAGTTACAGATTTATTTGAATATTTTCGAGTTCTTAAATGGGGAAACTCCAGAACACCCCTAGCCATCGCTCGTGAGACCCAAGAGACTACTCTAAAGGCGCTCGCGCATTGAGAGCCCAATCGTAGAAGATGTAGTCGGTTTTGGGCTCCCGTTCAAGGAAGGAGATGACCTCCTCGTTGAGGTAGGGCCGGATGAAATTCATCACAGAACCTGATTTGGCAACAAAATCACTCTGAAACCAATCGAATATCTTTGACAGGTAGATCGTATTTTCGGCCTCGTCTATCCGAACGCCTCGCGCTGAGTTGATGTATTTCCAGGTTTCTTTTTTCAACTTAGCCTGAACATTCTCCGCCGTGTAGGCAAATCTCGGCAGCTTGGGACAACTCGAAGAAGCACAGATAATGGCAAAATGGATCCTCGGATCTTTAAACTGCTTTCGGAGCATTTCGTGCTCGATATCGTCTGGACTCATCCGTCTACCGGCCACAACATGCTCTCGGCTGGTAAAGAACTTGGTTGACGTCCAGACGCCTGGGATAACAGTCTCACGTACGCTCTTCTCGGGCTTCCATTTGATCACCTTGTCAATGGTAATCGCGTTATAAGCATTGACCCAGAAGGCGAGCTGACCGTCTCGAGTCAGCCCCTCGACTTCCGCCGATTTTAGGGATTCGATGTACTCGAAAAAACGCTGATCTCGGGCGATGCCATTGTAATCGACCAGACCCTCTTCATCGACGTACTGGGCCAGAATCGCGTCAAACTTGGCGTGATCAAAAAGGTACCCCCCTTCAACCTGAGAGAGGATTCCCAACACTAAAATGAAATAGAGAAGGATCCACCTCCTCATTTGCAACCCCCCAGAATTGACTCATTCAAATTATATCATCTCGGATAACCCATGGCAGGGGGAATTGCCCGAGATCGGGCGCTCTTTAAGGTCGATGAAGCTCAAAACACTCCGGCGGGATTCAATGCCGACCCAGAATCAACTTCCACCGGGACTTTTCGAAAGAAGCGGTCGATAGGTCTTCCGCTCGACCTTTTCGAGATATTGGATAAGGTCTCTTTCGAGTGCAGCCGCCAAATGGGGCTCTTCTCGAAGCAGGTTTTTCCGCTCCATTGGATCGCGGGCCGTGTTGAACAACTGGAGAAGGTCGAACTCGGCAAAATAGACCAATTTCCATTCCCAGTTCCGGTAGAGGAGGTACCGACGCTTGAAGGATGCCCTCCCGACCACATCTCGATGAAGATACCTGTCCCGCTCCTTCGCCAAAAGCAACGGCACGAGCGAGATCCCCATATGGGAATCGTCGTAGGGCGGCTCAACAGAATAACCGGCGAGGTCGACCAATGTTGGGGCCGCATCAGCGGCTACCACCGGGACGTCCTCCACCCTCTTCTTGATTCCATGAGTGAGTAAGATCACGGGGATCCGGATCTCTTCTTCGTACAGCGTGTGGCCGTGAAGACTCGCTCCGTGCTCCCAGAACTGTTCTCCATGGTCAGAGGTAAACAGAATGACTGTTCGATCATAGAGGCCCTTTTCCTTAAGCCAGCCAACAAACCGCTGAAAGGCCCTATCGACATAGGACAGATTGTTATCGTAGAGGTCGCGTGGACTATCACCGAAATCTAAGCCATCGGCTTTCTTCCACAGGTCGTTGTGCACATCCATAAGGTGAAGAAAAGAGAGAAACCTTTCCCCTTTGCCAAGACGGTCAATAGCTGCTCTTACCCAGCCGAAAACTTCGTCCGCGGGTACAGAACGTCGATCACCCGTTGATTCTGATCTGCCCAACTCGATGACAGGAAAGTCTGGGGGGAAGATGGCTCTAGGACCGAACTCCCTTCCCACCATAATGTTTTGAATCCCCTCGGCTTGCGCCAATTTAAAGTAGAGATTCTCTCGGTACACATCCGGCCCATACAGGTTGAAACGGCTCCTCCCGCCGATAAGAAAGGGGAATGCAGCAAATGAACCGCCCCCCTGACTGTAGGCCCGCCGGAAAGAGATTGCCTCTTCGAGGGCCCACCGATCTAAAAAGGGGGTGAGGTTGCGTTTATACCCTGCAGAGTGAAAGGCATCGCCACGCAGGGCATCGACCACAATCACCAGGAGATTGAAGTTCGTGGGGAGTCGCGACGGATGCGTCTTTGTCAGAGTCCATGGGAGGGGCCAAGGTTCCGGATTGCCGTTGGCCTTTGGATCCTGTCCCAGACGAACCCAGCGGTCCACTCCCATGAAATTAGAAACGCCTCTCGCATAAGCCGCATCGACCCTGCTGAGCTCGTTAAACTGTAAGACAGCCACCTTGGTTTCCGGGTATTGCTCGAGGAGCCCGAAGGGGAGAAAACCAAGAGAGAAGACGAGCCCAAGGACGATCCATTCCCTTCCCCCCTCGGGAGACGTTCCCGGGTTAACACGGATGAGTTCCTCCGATACCAAGACCAGGATTCCGGCTACGACCACGACTGTGGCCTTCAGTATCGCTCCCTTCAAATACGAAAAGACCGTAAACCACGGATCGAAAAGGTCGCCGTAGAGGACATAGGCTCCCAGCGAGAGGCTTCCTAAAAGACAGGATGCCAGAAGGACACGCCAGGACCACCGGCCACAACCCCGCCGTGTGAGCATCCACATTAAGGGAAACAACAGCACGGAAGCCACTGCGAGGGCAAGGATTCCGATCGGACTTACCCTTTGGCTCTCCTGCACACAGGATAGAATCCTCTGGAAAGCCATGGAGAACAGGATCGTCCCACCTCCACACAAGAGGATGAACAGCGGGACGATGGCGCTCTTGAGGCCGAGTGTGGTCAGCTCCCATTCTGTCGCACGGACTAGCGCCTCGAGCCATATGGCCGCACAGAAACCCGATATGAAAAAAAAGGGGAGATAGTAGAATAATCCACCAGAGGACCGTCCCTTCGCCCTGAGCCCTAAGACCTTGAAACCCATCAGAATGGCCAGGGTGCCAATACCCAACCACAGACCCGTGACTCCGGATACTATGGGAGGGAGGATTCGACTCAATAGGATCTCAAAGTGACTGTCCAAGTGGACGTATCCCTGCATTCGACTCCAGGAGGGATCAAGATAGGCCGGTATCGCGGCAAGGAAAAAAAGATATGAGAGAAAAAGAAGGGAATCCAGGCCTGGACGTATCAACCAATTCGTCGGTGGGTGCGCATCGATCTTTCCGGATCGATGCAAGGCGACAAGTGCATTCAGGAGGATCGAAATTTGGAGGAGCATGTGCCCCCAGATGATCCCCCCTTTCCACCCATGGAGAAAGGCCATGACAAGGAGCCCGGCAGCGACGGTTTCACTCCAAACCAGGGTCCTTGCCCACTTTGGATGGGGATTGCCGCTCGATCGCAACTCGAGACGCTGAACCCAGTAAACTCCCAAGAAATACCCGAATCCAATAGATAGGAGAACCGGCAGGTAACTCCTCGCCCAAGCGAAGCCGGGGCTCTCTCCAGCCGAGATCTCCTTGGCCAAGTCGCTGTGAAGGGCCGTGAAAAGGGAGATGAGCACAAAGGCGAGCAAGGCGCCGATGAGGTGCAGCCACGGCAAGATGAGAATAAGCCTTGAGTGATGAGTCTTTGGGGATAGAGAATTCATAGCTCTGATGGCAAGCTAGGTGACAGAAGTGAGATTCTCGTTATTTGACCCCATATCAAATTCGAAACTCGGATGAGGCATCCCGCGAGGGATCAATTCCAAACCCGAGGCAACTCGAAAATCCCAATTCCTGAAGGTTCAAAAACAAAGGCGCCTTCTTGAAATCCAGGCCCTGAGTTTCGGCCGTTTGATCGTTGCATATTCGGTGATTGTTTCGGATTTCGAACTTCTACCCGCTCAAGCCAAATCTTCGACTCCCTAACCGGATCCCCGAGTCGGTACAAAAAGGCCACAATTACGGTCCAAGAAATTGCGTGAAAATTAGATCACCCGTCAAATGAAACGCGATGCTGTGGCAACGATGGCATTTTTGGACCTCACCCGGAAGAAGCGCGGACTCGCCTTCGGCCGTAAACCTCCCATAACTCCAATCGACTGGAAAGAAGATGGCGGAAGAAGGGCTTTCGCTGCGATCCATTTTGGCCAAGACTTCAATTCCAATGGGTTTCCCGTTCTCGACTATAGAATCATCCCCGTCATATACTTCCAGTACCATCATCGTCCCGAGAGGCCAGATCCGCATCTCCGATGAGGAGTCTGGCATTTTGAAAGCCGTTGATCCGGCGAGATCCGATATCCGAAAGTAGAGACGAGCACTCCGATTACCCGAGAAACGGCGGGTCCTGATCACCTTAACGGCCCAACCCTCCTTCAACCTTCCCGAAGGATTCTGGTAGCTGGGAAGCCTCAAATTCTGGTTGGGATATTGATGGACGGTGGGAATAACGGTCGTTGGATCCTTCACGAGCCTGAGTCCCGGAGGTTTCAAAATGCCTGTCGCATCTTCAGCACCTCCCGGAACGGCTATCATCGCTGTGAGGGAAAAAACCACAACAACCCAAGCAAGAGACAGCTGATTCAGTTTCAAGCCGATGACTCAAAGGGTCTTCAGAAATTCGATGATGAAGGAAATCTCTTCCTCTTTGAGGCTCTTAAAAGGCGGCATCTTAATTCCCCCATTCTGGATTTGGTTTCGGACCGTTTCTTCACTGGTTGGCCTGCCTGTACCCGGGAGCTGGGGGTTTTTGAAAACTCCCTTCAGTCCAGGACCGACCTTGGTGTCCTTGCTCTCGTGGAAATGGCAAACAGAACAGTTCGCCATAAAAAGGTCCTGGCCCTCTGGGGAGGTCTCCTCGTTTTTGAGCTTCGTGAAAATCCATTCTCCAGATTGTCCCGCGAGGGTGAAGCCGCCTTTTAGGATGACACGGTTATCTTCGCAAACCAAACGAATTGTCCCCTCTCCCTTCTTCCCTTCGAATCGAAAATCAATCGTGATCCGGTCCTTTTCCTGTACCATTCGGTCGATGATGAGATCCCCGTCAAATTGCTCCCCCTTCAGTTTACCTGGTGATAGGAGATAGAACCGGTACACCTTATCAAAATTGGATTTCCAGATGCCTGTCACCTCACACCGCAAAGATTCCATGTGAGGCTTCGGTTGGCTAAAAACAGATTGATAGAGACCGTCATAGATGGGCCCGTTGCTACATTGATGGTCAGCCACGACAAAGAGCCAGTCTTTGAGATCCTCTTCATCAAGGGCAGCAGGAATAAAGGGGGATATGTAATGACCCACCGGGAAGTTGGCCTTCTTGTTCTCCAAATCTCCACCTACAGGAAGCATCCGGTAGGCTCTGAAACGTTTTGTGTCAACTGCCAACATCTGGGGACCCAGATTGCCATCCGAGTCATCCACCTTCATGGTGATCCGGAATACCCGGTCGGAGGCCTTAGCAAAACGAATATTTGAAATCCGGGGGTTATCATCGGGATTGCTATCAAGGGGTAAGATGACAGGTATTTCATTATCCATCCCCTCATTCACCTGGATCTGAAGAGGGAAATAGATATACCCCTCGCTATAAACATGCAGACCCCAGGGTCCTCCCGAGGGGAGAGGGATCTTGAACGTACCGTCCGGGAGAATCTTCCCTCCTGCAAGGAATGCGTTGTTATGGAGTTCCCCCTTTTCAAGAGCCACGGCACCGCTTGCGACGACTTTTCCGTCCGAGGTCAGCACTTTCCCTGACACGTAAGTCTCGCACCACCCCAGTGAACTTAGCAGAAAGAGGGAAGATACCAATACCAGGCCAAAAATCGCCATTCCTTTTCTATTCCTGTGCACCCCTTTGCTCCTCCTCATGCCTTCATTCAGACGATTTTTGCTAAAAATTCATACTAGCATAGAGGCGGATGAAAAGTCTATAATGAGGAAGTCTAAACTGCGATTCTGTTGTTATGGACGTGCACAAATGAGGCCCATGTTTCTCTCGACTGATTGTGTTCGCCAGAGCCATCATTGGGGGAACCCATGGAGGTTCTGAGCTATCCCCTCATCGTCGTCTACCTCTTCGCATTGGCGTCTCTTTTCACCTATGGGGTGAATTGCTACGTTCTCATGCTTCTCCATCGGTTTCGCCGCAACAAGGCCAAACAGAAGGAAGATAGGCACCGTACACTTTTTCTCGAAAAGACTGCCAAGAAAGGGCTTCCAAGAATCACCATCCAGCTTCCCCTATTCAACGAAAGGTATGTGGTGGATAGGCTTCTGAAGGGGGTGACGGGGATCTCCTATCCAAAAGAGCTCCTTGAGATTCAGGTCTTGGACGACTCAACAGATGATACAGTGGAGATTGTTCAGAACACGATCGGGAAATATCGGGAGCAGGGTTTTAAGATTGCCCATCTCCACCGTACGGACCGTGAAGGTTATAAGGCGGGAGCTCTCGAGGCGGGTTTGGCCCAGGCAAAAGGGGAGTTTGTTGCCATTTTCGACGCAGATTTTATTCCCCCCTCTGATTTTCTGCAGGTGACGCTTCCCTATTTTGCCGATTCCCGAGTTGGCATGGTGCAGGCGAGATGGGGGCATATCAACCGTGATTACTCTCTTCTCACGCGCGTCCAATCCATTGGTATTGATGGTCATTTTGGTGTGGAGCAGCCTGCCAGATCCTGGGGTGGGCTCTTCATGAACTTCAATGGAACGGCCGGTGTTTGGCGGAAGCAAGCCATCGAGGATGCAGGAGGATGGGAACATGATACCCTGACGGAAGATATGGACCTCAGCTATAGAGCCCAATTGAAAGGATGGAAGCTAGAGTTCTCACCGAGCATCGTCTGCCCAGCTGAACTTCCTGTCCAAATACATGCCTTCAAGGCGCAACAACATCGCTGGGCCAAGGGTTCCATCCAGACTGCCCGGAAGCTACTCGGCCGGATTCTCCAGGCCAAGATCCCCTGGTTTATCAAACTCGAGGCTGTTCTTCATCTGACGCACTATATGGTCCACCCGCTGATGCTCGTCGTGGTCTTGAGCTCCCTACCGATGTTGTTTACGCAGTGGTTCTATGCCAGCCTCTCCCTCCCTATTGTGTTTTTCACGCTCATCACACTCGCAACCTGCGGTCCGTCATCGCTGTACTTTTACTCTCAACATCTTCTCTATCGCGACTGGCTGAAGAACATCAAATACCTCCCTCTCTTGGTTTGTCTTGGGACAGGCATTGCAGTCAGCAACACCAAGGCGATCCTCGAAGCCTTTGGACGACGGACAGGATCCTTTATCCGGACACCAAAATACGATATCTGGTCGCGAACCGACAATTGGAGGAAGAAGATCTACCGGTCGCCCGAAAGCTTTCTGTCGATTGTGGAGTTCCTGATGGGGTGCTACGCCCTCGCTGCCCTTATCCTATTTGTTGCCCTGCGGAAGTATTTTATCAGCCCCTTTCTCATGATCTACACCGTGGGCTTTTTCTCCGTCTTTGCGCTTTCCATCTCCCATTCCCTGGGACCGGAGAAGAGAAAATCTCATCAAAATGATCAGTAAAAGAGCCCTGTCCCTAACCATGCTCGGTCTGATGGGGGTTCCCATCTACGCATTCAACTTCAGGTTTTACGGAATCCTCCTGGAAAAGGACCTGATAGCTCCGGAGACGGGTACGTTCACACTTCTTCTGATCCAATACGTCCCTCTCGGGATCCTGTATCTTGGCGGGGTTATCATTGTTTTCAGGCCTGACGGCGAGAAAAGGACAACTTTCCACCTTCTCTATATTGTCCTTTTTTTTGCCTTCACATACAGGATTCTCCTGATGCCCTTTCAACCTGTTCTCTCCAGCGACATCTACCGATATATCTGGGACGGAAAAGTCCAGGCCCATGGTACCAACCCATATCGACATCCACCGAATCACGATGCGCTGAAGCGACTTCGAGATGATGCCATCTACCCCCATATCAACCGGAAAGCTTCTCCCACCATCTATCCTGCCGGGGCCCAGACCCTTTTCTATCTGCTATACCGGTTGGGGGTACGGAACGTTACGACCTTTAAAGGGACCATCCTGTTGTGTGACGTAGGTTCTATCCTACTTTTGGTGATGATTCTTGCAAATCTCGGACTGAAGCGAGAGAGGGTTTTGGCCTATTCCTGGAACCCCTTGGTCCTCTATGAACTCGCCAATAGTGCCCACCTGGATGGGTTTGTCGTCTTCTTTTTTCTTTTGAGTCTCTGGCTACTCGTCAATGAAAGGCCCAATCTTTCTGTAGCTAGCCTTGCGGTGGCGACATCCATCAAGCTCTATCCTCTGGTTGTCTTACCTGCCATCCTGAGAGGAAAAAAGGGTCAGAAGCTCTTTCTGTTCAGCGCGATCGTCTCTCTATTCTACTTGCCATACCTTTCCGTCGGGAGACAGGTCTTGGGTTTTCTCCCAGAGTACCTCACAAGTCCCCATGAAACCTTCAATCTAGGCCTTAAGGCCTATCTGTTGAGAATTCTTCCATTCTTGAACCATTGGATGGCCACGAAGGCCTTTGCAGGCATCCTCGTTGCGGCAGCAGCACTCGTGTGGATAAGAAGAAAGGAAAACTCAATCGATGCCCTTAAGTTTGCGTACCTACTGGCGGGGCTCCAGGTTGTTTTGGCAACGGCTTCACTCCATCCATGGTATCTTTTGTGGATCATTCCGTTTCTCTCCCTCTACCCTTCGCCGGCATGGCTTTATTTTTCCTTGACAGTCCCGTTTTCTTACCTAAAATACCAATCGCCTGATGGGGCCCTTCCGGGGTGGGTCAGGCATATGGAGTACGTTCCTTTTTTCATCTTGCTCGCTGCGGAATACTACTTTTTCCGTAGATATCCTGGGAGGATATTCTTGATCGGGTTTCCCCGAGAAAAACGACCCGTAGCTCGGTTATTCAAAACCCGAAAGTCGGATATCGAAATTCGAGACAATGAGTAGATTTTTGAGATTCGCATGACCGAAATGTACAACCTATTTAACTGGGAGGGGATTGATAGTTTCGAAAATTTGCACTTTTGGATTCCGAATCTGTTCCGGCTTTAAAGATTCATGAATAACGCAGGCTAAAACCCGGTGATGACCTGCTCCAGTGGGATGACAGATTGATGAAAGTCTCCATCATCATACCAGCCCTGAACGAGGAAGAAGCCATCGGGACGGTCGTCAAAAGGATCCCGAGCGATCTCGTGGACGAGGTGATTGTCGTAGACAATGGATCCAGTGATTCGACGGAGGCCAGAGCGCGAAAGGCCGGAGCTGTTGTCGTCAGAGAACCGCTCCAGGGTTATGGCGCCGCCTGCTACACCGGACTGATGGCAACTCAGAAAACCGATGTCGTTGTCTTTCTCGATGGCGACAACAGCGATGATCCCGGGAATCTCTCACGCCTCCTGAGACCACTGGAAGACAGTCAAGCCGACTTTGTTCTGGGTTCGAGGGTCTCAGGCTCGCACGAGCCTGGTGCGATGTCGTTCCATGCCCGTTTGGGAAATTGGTTTGTCGCCAGAGTAATGAACAGCGTTTATGGATTGAACATTACCGATATCGGTTCTTTCAGGGCGATCCGTAGGGATCTTTTATTGTCCCTTGGAATGGAGCAGAAGACTTTCGGTTGGCCTGTCGAGATGCTGGTTAAGGCGGCTAAACGGCGAGCCAGGATAATAGAGGTCCCGATCGATTACCATAAACGCATTGGGACATCGAAGGTGTCTGGGACGATTAAGGGGTCGCTTCTGGCCGGATACTACATGCTGTGGATCCCTCTTCGATATATCCTCAAGGATTAGAAAAGTTGCCGCGTGCATCGATTCCGTTTGACCGCAATGTCGAACAGTGGCTTGAATATTCTGAGAGCCCGAAAGGTCGTCTCCGGCATGAACTGACCTGGCACAATCTGAAGCATCACCTGAAACCTGAGAAGCATAGACTACGCGTCCTCGATGTCGGATGCGGCCTAGGTGAAATGGCTTCTTTTCTTCGTGGCAAGGCCAGATCACTGGTGCTTTTGGACTTTTCGGAGAAAATGCTAGAGAAGGCAGAGCAACGGCTCTTTGAAAAGCATCCTGACCTAAAGACAGATCGCATTGCCTTCGTCCATGGCCACGTGGAAGCCCTCGAGACCTGCCTCCCGAAAGGCCTTTTCGATTTGATCCTCTGTCATACCGTTCTAGAATATGTCGACGAACCCAGGGGGATCGTAAACACCCTTATTGGCCGACTTGCCTTTGGAGGCCTCCTTTCGATTGTGGCAGTTAATTCTTCTAGCGAGGCTTTTAGACTCGCCATTCTCAAGAATGATCTGACCAAGGCCTGCGACGCACTTCACAAAAGAGAATTCACGGCCACCCTTTTTGGACACGTGCCAAAACACACCTTTTCTCTTGAGAACCTGGAAGAACTGGTCGAAGGGATGAATCTTCGGATTTTGGGCCGTTACGGAGTTCGCATTTTTGCCGACTACATGCGTGAAGAGGTGGCACAGGATACGAGAGGCTACCGCCTGCTATTTGATCTGGAAAAAGAGGCGTCGAAGTTGTTACCATATCTCTATTTTGGGCGTTACCTCCACCTCGTCTGCCAGAAGAAAGGAGACTGAAGGGGACAGGACATGGGCATTTCCGTTGGGCTTGGCCTCACAAACAACTGCGATCTCAACTGCCCCCATTGCTACCGCCCGCAGGGACAGATCCACAATCTGATGCTCGGGGACGTAAGGACGATCTGCGAGAGCCTTGAGGTGGATTCCGTCGGCCTGGGGACCGGGGAGAACGGGCTGAATCCGGATTATCTTCAGATCCTTGCGTATTTGAGAGACAGAGAAATCCCGGTGACTCTGGCCTCCAATGGCTACACGATCGAAACGACGCCAGATGAGATCCTCAGGACATTCCGCGATGTGGAGTTCTCAATCGATTTCCCGACCGAGAAAGATCAGGACAATTTCCGAGGGATGGGAAACTGGAAGCGGATCTTAAAGAGTCTCGGCCGATGCAAGAAGCTCGGTCTCGAGGTCTCGATCCTGGCCGTCCTCATGAGCCTGAATTACAAAAAGCTCGGGCAGCTGGCCAAAGTCGCGGCGTCATTTGACTGTAATCTTCGGGTCAATGTCTTTCAGCCGGTGCAGAACAGGACATATCTGCTCTCCTATGACCAGTATTGGGAGGCCTTCCAGATCCTCTTCGATGAGGCGGCCCTGATCAGCTGCACAGAACCACTGGTTAATACCTTATCTGGACTGAATTCGCTCCAGGGGGCGCCCTGCGGTCGGAAGAGTATACGGATCACCCCCCTCAAACAGGTGTTACCCTGCGTCTACTGGCCAGACAGGAAGATCAAGTTAAGAGACCTGCGAAAACTGAGGGGAGAGGTGTGGGACACGGCGCCTTTCCGCAACGCGAGAGAGGTCCCGGGGGCATGCAAGACATGTATGCACCTCGACAACTGTCGGGGAGGGTGCAGAAGTCGAAATCTCCTTCTCAGAAAAGATGATGAGCCCGACCATTACTGTCCCTTATACCGGGGGGATTCGAAGAGGCTCAGCCCCACCCTGGTCCCCGACAAGAGACTTCTGAGGGCAAAGAGTATTTGTACCACTATTGTCAGAGGATGAAATACTCCGACACAATCTCATCGCTCTGAACAAAGAACTCGAGAATTGATTCGAAGGAAAAATTCCATGCCACCGAGGGAAACTTCAAGATTATCTCTGCCTCAATGCCTCTATCTCGAAGTCACAAACCGGTGCAATCTCAGGTGTCGGACTTGCCTTCGGTATCGCGGCATGGAAGAAGGACACCGGGACCTTTCCCTTGATGAGATAAAGCATATTGTCAATCAGATTCCAGGGCTCTATCAGGCCGCTCTCCACGGTGTCGGTGAACCCCTCCTGAACAGGGAACTAGCAGATATTATTCGCTACCTGAAAGAAAGAGACGTCCATGTGTTCTTCAACTCAAATGCCCTTCTTTTGAACCCAGCGTGGGCCGAGGAGCTTGTCGCCACTGGGCTCGATGAGTTTCGCGTTTCCCTGGACGCGGCCAAACAGACCACATACACCCGAGTCCGTGGTTCAACCGCTTTCGCGAGAGTCGTGAAAAACATCGAGATCCTTATCCAGATGCGAGAAGCCAACCATGGATCGACTCCAAAGATTTCTGCTTGGATGGTGGCCACGGCAGAGAACGTGGGAGACCTACCGGAGATGGTTAAGCTGGCCGCTCGAGTTGGAATCGATGAGGTTCACCTCCAGAGACTCGTCTATCCAACGGACGGACCGGGGTATGGCCTGGCGGACAAGGAAAAAGCCATAATCGGTCCACCTCCTCATGTTGTCGACATTCTCAGAAAGAGCACGTCCCTCAGCCGTCAACTTGGGGTCACCTTGACTGCATCTGGTCTGGTTTCACCCACGGAAAGCCTCAGCAATCAACCAAAAGAGGTGGCTCCGTGGCGCCAATGTCGAAGGCCATGGGAAGTTGCCTATGTAACAGCTTGGGGCAATGTGCTGCCATGTTGCATCTCTCCCTTTTCCACCATTGATTACGATTCCCTCATTTTGGGGAATGTATTCAGGCAGCCTTTCCAGCAGATATGGCGGGGACGGAAATATCGCACTTTCCGCCAGATGCACCAGTCCCTCCAACCTCCCAGCTGCTGTTCTGGTTGCGGTGTCGAATGGAGCCTTTAAGGAGAGGAAAGCATGAGGGCGATTCTGATTATCGTGGCCAAAGAGCCGGTCCCTGGCAAAGTCAAGACACGTCTGTCTTCCCGCCTCGGCGCAGCTCAGGCCTCTGAACTTTATTGCCTATCGATACAGGACATGGTCGAAGAGATGTCGCACCTATCTGGGAATGCTTTGGCCCTGGCCTACACACCTGAAGAGGCCGAACCGGTGTTTAGAGAGATGGTTCCTGACCCCATACAGCTCTTTCCACAGCAAGGCGAGAATCTCGGAGAGAGACTTTCCAACATCTTCCAAAGGATGTTTGCACAGGGCTACGAACAGGTTCACATCATCAACAGTGATAGCCCAGATCTATCCAATCGCCTGGTTCAGCGATCGATGCGGTTACTGAAGAAACCCAAAACGGACGTTGTACTCGGCCCATGTGCCGACGGAGGCTATTATCTCATCGGTTTGAAAAGGCTCATACCCGAGCTGTTTCGGCAGATCCCATGGAGCACTGAACAGGTACTGAGGAGGACCCTGGAAAGGGTAGAACTGCTCGGGCTTCGTTGTGCTCTCCTGCGCCCGTGGTATGATATCGACACCTACGATGACATACTTAGTTTCCTCACGCGCCATAGGAATCGGATCGACACCGAGAGGCCACCAGGTTGGCGAACGCTGGAATATCTCCGGACCAGAATAAAGCCGAGCTGAGGTTTGTTGAGAGGAGGCTATGATGCGAATTCTGGAGAGCAACGACAAGAGGATCGCCTACGCTACGGGCCATGGAGGGATCGAGAATGGACGGACGACACTGGTTTTCGTCCACGGTTCAGGGGGGAGTCACCTTCACTGGAATTACCAGCGGCAGTACTTCCAAAAGTCCTATAACATTGTTGCGGTTGATCTTCCGGGTCATGGCGATGCGAGTCCTCTAGGGGAGGAGTCGGTCGAGGCCTATGCGAAACACCTCCTTCGCCTCATCCAATCCTTGCCCGGGCATTCGATCTGCATATTCGGGCACTCCCTCGGGGGAGCCATTGCACAAATATTCGCCTTACTTTATCCTGAGTACCTGGAAGCCCTTGTCCTCATAGGAACGGGGGCGCGCTTGCGAGTGAAGCCTGAAATCCTCACAGGCATCGAGAAGAGATTCGAGGTGACGGTAAAACTCATTAATGACTATTCTTATTCGAGTAAAGCCCCCCGGGAGCTGATTCAGAGAGGCGTGGAGGCCATGCTAAAGACGAGTCCAAGGGTTCTGTACGGCGACTATGCCTCGTGCGATCGCTTCGATATCATGGAACAGGTGGCAGACATCCAGGTTCCCACACTCGTCCTCTGCGGCAGTGACGATTTGCTGACCCCACCAAAGTACTCCCAGTACCTGGCCAAAAAGATCAAGAATGCCAAATTGGAGATCATCGATGGGGCTGGTCACATGGTTATGATCGAAAGGCCTGAGGAATTCAACCCGCGCGTCCGAGAGTTCCTGAAAGCAGTCTTCTGAGGTCTCGAGTGCTGAAGAATTCATCATTATCCTCCCGCACGAGAACCAGATCGCTCACCCAATCTCGGTCCTGCTCGCGGCCGTCGTTTTGGCCTGGGTCTCTCACAAAATCGAGAATGAACACGACAAAAGAGATGAAGGAATTCGTCGCTGTCGTCCCCTGGCAAGCGAGTGATGCGGTAGAGAATTTCTTTATGGAACGGGGCGCACTGGGCGTTTCCATTGAGAAATTTGACATCAAAGGGCCGACGGAGACGGTCCGGGGTTTCTTTCTGTCTGATCAAATCACGCCTCGGCTCAAACGATCATTCAATGCCTACCTGAAAGATATTGAAGCGTACTTTCCCTCAAAGGCCCGGTGGCGGTCTTCCATACGTGTCCTTCCAGCATCGGATTGGCAAGAGCGATGGAAAGTCTTCTTCAGACCCGTTCGCGTCACTCCCCGCCTTGTGATTCAGCCCCCATGGGAAACATACAAAGCTGACGGTCACGAAACCGTCGTCGAAATCGACCCGGGAATGGCCTTTGGAACCGGTCTCCATGCCTCGACTCGGCTCTGCCTCGAGATCATCGACGAGGAGATCGACCGCAGGATTGGAGAAGGCAGAGGAGTCGCCCTATTGGATGTCGGGACAGGATCCGGTATTCTGGCAATCGCAGCGGCCAAATTGGGAGCGAGACCCGTAATGGGAATCGACATCGATGAAAGAGTCATAGCGGCCGCCCGCCAGAACGTGAAGCGTAATCGGGTTGAGGGGAGCGCAAAAATCAGCTCGAGGGATCTGGATGCAATCGTTCGGTGCTTTGATCTCGTCATCGCCAACATCGATTTCAAAACCCTCGCCGACTTGAAAGTGTCGCTCACGCCTCATGTCTCTCTGAATGGGCGGTTGGTTCTCTCTGGAATTCTCAAAGAAGAGCGGGATGGCCTTAAGGAAATGTTCGGTGGAGTGAAACTCCGTTTGGTCAAGGAAGAGAATCGGGAAGGATGGAGCGCGCTCGTATTTGAACGGTCATGACTTCGATACAGGAGCCGGCAGTCGGCTATCAGTTTTCGCTTTTTCACTAAAAGCGGCATGAGGATTTTCAGCCGATCGGCGTCTGTGGGAATTAGGCCCACTCCTGGTGCGGCTGACAACTGATCCCTCATAGCTGAACCCTGGCTTTTCCGGGTGGAATCATGCCTAGATTTTTCGTCTCCAACCCCACAATCGCCAAAGAGGAGATTGTTGTATCAGGCCAAGAAGCTCGACACATGCAGCGCGTGCTCCGTTTAAGGGTGGGGGATAGCGTCGGTCTTTTCGACGGAACGGGAAAAGAATATCGGGGTAAAATCTTACGACAGAACCGTCATGCCGTGACGCTGAGGATCCTGGAGATCACAGCACCCCGCCATGAGTCACCCCTCACCATAACTATGGGCCAGAGCCTGATCAAAGGGAAAAAAATGGATTTCATCATTCAGAAAGCCACGGAATTGGGGATTTCGACAATCATCCCTTTTATCTCCTCACGCTCGATTAGCTCCCTCAATGAGGGGAGAGTCGAACAACGTGTCGGCCGTTGGCAAAAAATCGCCGTAGAATCATCAAAACAATGCGGGCGTGCCACACCGCCGAGGGTCGAAAAGGTCGTTGGATTTGAACAGATCCTCAAGCGAACATCACCGGGGGAAGAGAGAATCATACTCTGGGAGAGAGGCACAGCCGATCTCAAATCCCTCTTCCGAGGAAGGCACGGCACAACCCGTTTCTCAAAGCGCGTCTATTTCCTGGTCGGGCCTGAGGGTGGATTTTCAGAAGAAGAGGTTAAGCGCGCCGAGAAGGCCCATTTCACGGCCGTGAGTCTCGGCTCTCGGATCCTGAGGGTCGAGACGGCAGGATTGAGTTTTGTCAGTATCCTTCAGTACGAATGGGGGGATCTAAAATAGTTCAAGCCGCCTGGACTTCCTCACCGGTCCCTTCATGATGTGAGACCGCCGGGGCTTGTGGCTCCACGTTAAGAGAATCTTCCTCACGTCGGTGAGCCTCTAAATACCTCTGAAACGATTTACACTCCTCCATGAATTCACACTTTCTCCGGCAAACTTCGACGTTGAGCTTGGGGCTTCCTCTTCGTTTTTCGCAGACGATATAAGGCATAGCGCGGTCACTCCGATATATTGATGTTAGTCTATTTATACCCACAATATGTGGGCATGTCAAGCAAAAAAAGTCGGTTTTGCTGAGAAGATTTATTTGATTTATTCAGATATTATACACGAATTCGCAGAAAGAATCTATAGCCTTGGAACTTATCCTACTAAAATAATATATATTTTTTATCCGCACTTGTCTCTCAACAATCCCGAAACTGGGATCACATGCCTGGCCCACCATGGTGAATCCCCGGAGGGCGATTCTGGCTTGTCGCGCGAACGGATCTGTTGGATGGATTGCCCCCAAGTCCCTCCCTAACCTTTCTTCTCTTGAAGAGCGTTATCAGTGCGACTCCAACTGAAACACCGACCGTGCCGAAAAATAGGCCCAGGCCACCCAAAACGGTTCGGATAATTCTCTTTGTAAAACCGTATCCAATAGCGAGTACGATCTCCGGCCCTTCTTGTCCCTCAGGATACCATGCCGAAAACTCATAACTCCCGGGGCTGTCAACATGGAAATCTAAAACTGACACTCCCGAACGGCTTCCCAAAGAATATGTCGTGCTAATTGAGGCAGCCGAGAGTCTGACCCTCGTACCTGTTTCTTTGGACTGAAGTTCACATCGAAGGCCGGATAAACTCGGTCGTGTTGCGTATATTCGGCCACCAATGACGGTCTGATATTCATAGAAAATCGTATATCTTCCTATGTCCGAAAACGTTAAATCATATGTTCCCGGCACGGCAAGTTGAACAAGACTCCGACTCAGCCCGATCAGGTTTTTAAGAATAAAGAGGCCAAACAGAGAAGCGCCGATAAGAAACAAAAGAATGGCCAGTCCGTAGTACCAGCGGCTGGGCTTAATACGCTCAGCATTCATCTTTTCGCCCTTCCAATTATCGTCGTGTTGCATTTGGACTAGACGTGGCGGGTCTTCTTAGAATCCATGTCCTAGTTTGTTCGGTTCTCTCGGCAATTCTTCTTCAGCGTTAACCTTCACGCCGAAGAAAAGGTACGCCATGGCCATCACAACGCACCACAGACGCCAAAAAGGGATTTTTATCTCTCCGAGGCCAAGAAGTGTGTCGATGATAAGCACGGGCGTAATCGACATGATGACAATGCTCATGAGACCTTGAAAGCTCAGGTGAGCCTTTTTTGCCTTTGCAAACAGCGTCCCGACTGCTGCATAGATGAGGACTTGAATGGTCCTATAGAAAAAAGACGATAAGAGAAGTAGTGGAAAGATAATGACGACAAACCATTTTTCGAGGAAGCCCATCCATCGATTGATGAGATGCTGATCAAGTGTGAAGTTCTCAATGTCTGAGAGGTCAAAGACCCTCGTTTCCCTTTTGTTTTTTCTGAGAATCGCTTTTCTCTTCGTGATCAAAATATTTGCGGTGACGCCATCCAAAGATGTGTGTTGGCCAGTTGTATCAATGATCGCAAAAACGCTCCCGTTTTCCGGGTTTTTGATGAAGTAAGGCTGTTCGGCATCGATCCATACTTCGCCGTGGAAAATGTTGATCCTCGGCACTTGGACGATGAATTCTCTGGCTGATGTCCTCATAAACTCGGAAAGGTTGCGCTGAAAGGCCGTCATTGTCGGTATCCAACACAAAAAGAGGAGGAACATGAGGTAGACAAAGGAGAGGCCCCTCCAATTTCTTCCCACATCCTGATAAAACTCCCTTGAAAAGAACGACATCCATAGCGGATGGACAATTGAATAGCGCCTTCCGGTCGAATTTCGCAAAGGGGATCGCAAAGCCCTCTTCGTGTTTTGATCTCCTCCGCCAGACGATGGGAGAGGTCCAGGCACGATCTGTTGCTGAAAACCGGGTTCGTCATGCCTCATGGTCATCATGCCCTCCGTATGGAAGATACACTTGCAACTTCTGTGCCCGTCTTCTAAAGCTCCCGGTTTCTCCGACTTTCGATGGAAACCCTACTCCGGCACTCCCGAAGTGACTCTCTTGGAGCCCTCACATGTCCCTATAGGAGGACAAAGGAAGAAGGGGGAAGGAGCAAGGAGAGGAACGCAGAAGAAACTGAAGTCCTTTGGCCTTTATCCTCTGACCGATGTCTGTGCCCCATCCCGCCGCAGACGGAATTGCTCACGGACAAAGCCGTTCACCAGAAGGGCAGAAGACTTCAGTATCAACGTTTGAATTCTGGCACGGAGTTTGATATAATTAAAACAAATTTTGGTCTTATGAAATTTCCTGCCCATTGCCGACAAGAGGATAGAGGACTGGTATTCTCATCGTATCCCCCTCGTGGAGGCAATTTTGAGAAATCACATCCAATCCACTTATGCCGATGATGGCGTCAAAGCCTTCAATATCGGCCGTAAGATTCGGGAACTTCGAAAGGGCAAGGCACTCACCCTGCAAGATCTCTCGACCGCCACAGGTCTTTCGAAACCCCTACTTTCGCAGATTGAAAACGAAATCGTCGTTCCTCCCATCTCCACCCTGCTGAAAATATCAAGAGCTTTGGAAAAGGACATCGCTTTCTTCTTCCAGGAACCTGCGAATGATCGAAGGGTCGTCGTGGTTCGGACTTTTGAGAGGGAACGTCTGGATACGAGAAGACTGGGACGGACCGAGGGAGGCTACTCCTACGAATCCCTCGCATACAAAAAAAGCAAAAAGAGTATGGAGCCCTTTCTCGTCGAGTTTGAAAGAAAGGACGAGAAAAACATGGCCTTTTACAGCCACGATGGGGAGGAGTTTCTCTTTGTCCTTGAGGGGAGGGTCGAGTTCCGGACGCGAGATGAAGTGCATGAGTTGAAGGAAGGGGACAGTCTGTACTTTGACGCCGATCTTCCACACGCTTACAGGGCGGTCGGCCGGAGAAATGCGAAGGCAATCGCGGTCGTTTTTTCCACGCCTCGGGGTGAATGATGGCACCGATGATGGAAGAGAGTCGGAAAGTGATCTCTTCATGGACAAGCCGGGGCGCGATGCGCCCATAAGTTCCTCCTAGAAAAAGGAGAGATGATGATCGAGGTTCGGTTTCACGGTCGGGGAGGACAAGGGGCCGTGGTAGCCTCAAAGCTTCTTGCTTCCGCCCTTTTTGCGGAAGGGAAGTCCGTACAGTCCTTTCCATCCTTCGGTGTGGAGAGACGGGGAGCCCCTGTGATGGCTTTCCTGCGAATCGACAATCACCCCATCAAATTGCGAACCAACGTCTACACCCCGGATCATATCATCGTCCTCGATCCGACACTCATCGAGGCGGTTGATGTCACGAGTGGCCTCAAACCAAACGGTTGGATCATACTGAACTCTGACCACTCCCCAGGAGAATTCACGGGGTTTGGCTCTTTTCGAGTCGCCACGGTAGACGCGACGAGAATCGCTATGGAGAACCATCTGGGGTCAAGGACTCAGCCGATTGTGAATACGGCAATCCTCGGCGCCTTCTCTAAAGTCACCGGCCTCGTGAGCATTGAGGCGGTGGCCCAGTCGATACGGGAGGCGGTTCCTGCGAAAACCGAGGAGAACGCTCGGGCTGCCCTGGAGGCCTATGAGAAGACGATTCTTCCAGGTCACGACCATGCGGTGGAGGGTTGAACGTTTGACGCCCAACCGTCAAATCGACCCAAGGTGAGGAGTCACGATGTCACGCGTTCTGGATTACACAAAAGAATCAGAAATGCCCAATGCGCCAGTTTCCTTGGGAGACATGAAGTGGAGTAAAACCGGCAGTTGGCGCTATATGAGGCCCCAGTACGAGGACAAAACGCCTCCGTGTAACCAGGCATGTCCGGCCGGGAATGATATTGTCCGATTCATCATGCTTGTGGAAGCGGGAAAGACAAAGAGCGGTTGGTTGAAAATTAAGGAGGAGAGCCCCTTGCCGGGAGTGTGTGGAAGGGTCTGCTTCCATCCCTGCGAAACCCATTGTAACCGGAGCCAATATGATCAGCCTGTCTCCATCCACCGCCTGGAGAGGTTTGTCGCCGACGCGTGCGCACGTTCCAAATATCGCAACCTCGATCGATGGGATGACCGATCCGAAAAAATCGCCATCATCGGTTCAGGACCAGCGGGCTTGAGTTGTGCCTATCATCTCGCCCTACTGGGCTACCACCCAGAGATTTTTGAAGCCCTCCCGGTTCCGGGTGGCATCCTACGGGTCGGTATTCCCGAGTATCGCCTTCCAAAAGGAGCGCTGGATCGAGAGATTGCAGACATCGAGGCCCTGGGCGTCAGAATTCAGACAAATACAAGGGTCGATGGGGACTTCTTTGATGGCCGGGGGCGGGACTATCAGGCGGTATTTATCGCCACCGGGGCTCACGAGAGCCAACGGTTGGGTATCTCGGGAGAAGACGGACCTGGGGTGATCCCTGGGCTAACATTTCTGAGAGAAATCAGAATGATCCGGAAGATTCGTCCTGGAAAACGGGTGGCGGTAATCGGCGGCGGAAACACGGCTTTGGATGCGGCTCGCTCTGCGCTCCGACTGGGTTCACAACCGGTCATACTCTATCGGAGAAGCCAGGATGAAATGCCTGCCTTTTCAGGGGAGATCGAAGAAGCACTGGAGGAGGGCATCGAAATCGAGTTTCTGACCCAGCCAGTGCAGATCATGCGAGAAAACGGGAGCGTGACCGGATTGGAGTGTATCAGGATGAGACTCGGCGACGTTGATGAGACCGGGCGGAGACGGCCAATTCCGATCGAAGGGTCCAACTTCACTCTGGACGTGGATGGGCTCCTTGTGGCAATCGGAGAGGCTCCTGATGCGAGCCTGATACCCCAAGACGTCCAGTTGGATTGGAGATCTCTCACCCTCCATGACCTGTCCCGAGCTGAATCGAGGGGAGTTTTCTTCGGCGGAGATCTGGTCTCACCGTTTCGGACGGTAGCTCACGCCATTGGATCTGGAAAGAAGGGGGCCATCTCGGTCGATGCCTTTCTCAGGGGAGAGAATCCCCAGGAACTCCTGGAAATGACACGAATTGGTGAGACTGGAGGCGTCTCGATGAGAAAATACATCGACATGGGCTACAGGACGCTGAGTCGTCATGTCGTCACCTTTGACGAGCTCAACACTGCATATTTCAAGCCTATGGCGAAAACGGAGCGGAAGTGCCTCACCGCTTCTTCAAGAATCAAGCATTTCAGAGAGGTCAACCGTGGGTTGATCCGCCGCGAGGCCCAGTACGAAGCAGAGCGGTGTTTCAAATGTGGCACCTGCAACGAATGTGAGAACTGTTATGTCTTCTGCCCCGACGTTTCTATTTTGAGAAACATGAGAAAGCTCAAGCATGAAATCAATTACGACCAATGCAAAGGATGCGGGATTTGCTTCACCGAATGTCCCAGAAGCGCCATCTCCATGGAGGAGGAACAGAGATGAAAAAGGTCATGACCGGGAACGAAGCGGTGGCTCAGGGGGTGAAGCTCTCCCGGGTTCAGGTGATCTCAGCCTATCCCATCACTCCCCAAACGACCATTGTTGAGGAGCTCTCGGAGATGTGCGCAGATGGAAGTTTGAACGCAAAATTCCTCAAAGTCGAGTCCGAGCATTCCGCCATGGCCAGTATCATCGCCTCATGCACGGCTGGGGCTCGGTCTTTCACGGCCAGTTCCTCCCATGGGTTGGTGCTCATGCACGAAATGCTTCATTGGGCAGCCGGTGCAAGACTTCCGGTAGTTATGGTCAATGTCAATCGCGCATTGGGATCGCCTTGGAACATCGGGAACGAGCAGACTGATAGTCTCTCTCAGAGGGATACAGGATGGATCCAGCTTTACTGCGAAAACAATCAAGAGGTCGTGGACACCATTCCCCAGGCTTACCGCATTGCCGAAAGGGTGAACCTCCCTGTTATGGTGGTTCTGGATGCATTCGTCTTGTCTCACACAGCCGAACCGACTGAGATTCCGGATCAGGAAAAGGTCGATGAGTTCTTGCCTCCGTTCCGGGGGGAGTTCACATTGACCGGACGCCCACACCAGTCCTTCAATCCGATTACGAGCCCGGACTATTACATGGAGTTCCGTTACAAAATCCAAGCGGCCATGGACGAGACCAAAACGGTGGCCAGGGAGGTCGACGAGGAGTATGAACGTCTGTTGGGTCGGGGCTATGGCGTCATGGAAAAGTACAACTGGGACGGAGCTGACACGATCCTCGTCACTTCTGGGGCTGTGACCAGTACGTCTCGTTTCACGATTGATGAACTGCGCAGCCAAGGAATTCGCGTTGGCCTATTGAAGCTCAAGATGTTCAGACCCTTCCCAACGGAAGCGATTCGGGAGGTCCTCGGCGGTAGCCGAAAGGTCGCCGTCCTTGACCGGGGACTCTCCTTCGGGCAGTCCGGCTTTTTCGCCCAAGAGATTCGATCCACATTCTGCAATGAAGTGGAAAGGCCCAGGGTCTTCGGCTTCGTCGCAGGCCTCGGTGGAAGAGACATAACGCCAGAACTCATAAAGCAAATGATCTTCTATACACTCGAAAACGATCGTCCAAAGGACGATATTATCTGGATGGGCCTCAAGCAATAATGAAGGAGACACGATGAAAAACTATACGATTCCTGATATAGAACTTCTCGCCAGCGGACACCTCGCTTGCCCAGGATGTGGGGCCGCTTTGGGAATGCGTTTGGCACTGAAGGCCTTAGGTCCAAAGACAATACTGGTCATTCCTGCGAGCTGCTGGTCGATCGCTCCCGGAGCTTTCCCCCATTCGGCCTTCGATGTTCCCGTTTACAACACGGCCTTCGAAACTGGAGGGTCTGCGGCAGCCGGAATCACTGCGGCACTCGAAGTACTGGGAAAAAAGGAATTCACCGTTGTTACCTGGGCCGGAGATGGGGGAACTTTTGACATCGGTCTTCAGGCGCTTTCTGGTGCCGCTGAGCGCAACGATCACTTTATCTATATTTGCAACGACAACGAGGCCTACATGAACACCGGCATTCAGCGAAGCTCAGCCACGCCTTACGGAGCCTGGACGACAACCACACCCGCCACAACCCCTAAGGATCGGCCCAAGAAGAACATGATTGAGATCATGGCGGACCATCGCATTCCCTATGTTGCCAGTGTTACCATCGCTTACCCTGAAGACATGATTCGGAAGATTCAGAGGGCCAAGGAGATCCATGGCACGAAATTCATCCATCTCCTCTCGCCGTGTCCTCCGGGCTGGCGGATTCCCTCGGAGAAAGTGGTGGAGCTTTCGCGACTCGCAGTACAAGCCCGAGTATTCCCGCTTTTGGAGATCGAAGATGGCGAGCGCTACACCCTCAACGTTAACCCAGACGCGATTCCAGTGAGTGAGTATCTGAAAGCCCAGGGCCGATTCGGTCATCTCGGAGAGGAAGAGGTTGAAAGGATCCAAGCCAATGTCGACCAGGAATGGAGGCGGCTGCTGAAACGCACAGAATTCAGTTCAGCCTTGTTCCACGCGGACCAGCGATAAGGTGTGAGAGAAGGCCTCGAAATGCCCCAATTGATCATGATGGGGAGGTGTTTCAGGCAGTATTTACACCATAGAGATGCAGAGGGCCCAGATGGTTCTTTCTTTCTCATCCATCAAAAGAATGGGATGGGCAAAACCACCTACGATTGGGGAAATCGTTATGGTTCCCGCCTTTAGAACTCATGCGCTTCGTTTGCCGTCGTCTCCCGGCAAACGAAAAAACGATGTCTCTGCGCTCTTTGCGGCTCCGCGGTAGCGACAAATTCTGACGAGCAAGGTAAACTCTCCGGACCCGGTTCGCCACTTACGGCCCTCATATCTACGACAACATAGACGAGAACAAGGCCCAGGGCCTCACCGGAGACTCACAGCTGAGCCCGCACACGGTGACGCTTTCTGCTCCGTTCTCAACCACTTCATTTCTTCTCGATACTGCTGAGTGACTCGACTCGCATAGGTCGGATCGGTTTCTCCGTAGGTCTTCTGGACGAATTGAATGGCTTTCTCGAGCGTCGCGAGTCTTGACCGAATCATCTCGCATTTTCTCAAACCCCACCGCATCTCAATCGGGTCATCGGGATCGTAGGAGAGCCATTCTCTGTTTCTGTAAATATGGAGCAGATCGATCATTTTCCCGTTGCCAATGTCGAACTGAATGTTTTCCATCCTCACCCGGAGGAGCTTTGGATCGAGGTGATTCTCCTTTACGACATTATCGAGATACCAGAATAGAAGCCTAATTTTTCGGTCTCGAAGCGGTGTGCTATAGGCCTCCCACATGTCCGATCCCTCTGGACATGCTTTTTCCGTACAGTAACCATAACCACTCAGGACGATGGGGACCCGCTCATCCAGCATCTTCACGATGTAGTCGATAATCCGCTCAACCTTCTCTCGCGGATCGTGTTCGTAAGGATCTATCCGCTTCGCCACCGCATCCACGTAAACCGTTGTCTCTGAAAAAAAATCCGGGCCGTACTGCTCTTCAGAATAGGCGGGCTGAGCCTGTCGGTCGATGAACCGCCACAGGCCGTTGACTTTTTCAAGCCATCGAAATTTGACGAGCCCCGACTGATTCCCCGCATTTGGACTGTGCATCAAGAAGTCTCTCATCTTCAGCTTTTGACGCTTTACCGGAAGGGAGGCCTCCCACGTCTGGAGCGGATGTATGGTGCTTCCGTTAAGGACGACTCGACCCACAACCCCAGTGTGAGCCTCCGTCGTCAGAAAGACCGTACCCGGAGTTACATTGGATGGCGTGACCGAAATGGGATAGGTGTCATTTGGAATCGATTCAGTTGTCGTTAACGCGAGGACGGTCCGGAGCGCAGCCCGGAACCGTGGATCCTTGTCCCATCTCGAATAGGACGGGAGGTGGTCCCAATCCTTAGACCAATGGCCAATGAACTCTCCATACTTCCCCGTGGCAGCAACAGGTAGCCTTCTGATGCGCGAATAGATCCAGCGCAAACCGTAGGAGACATCGGCACAGTCGACAGGAACCTTGTGATTCAAGAAGAAGTTCTCGTCGACATATTCAGACACCCAGGCCCCAAACCGCAGCTCTTCTTCCACAGTCCACTCGTTCACGGCATGCCAAACCTCTGCTTGTAAGACAGAACTCGAAGCAAGGAGTAATCCCATCAATAGGGTCAACGTCAGAATATAGTTCTTCATGGTCGTTTCTGCCCCTCCGTATTTCCTTCAAGAATCTTCACTCGGCTCTCCAAGGTTGAAATTCGCCGCTCAACCCGCTGCTGAAATTCCTCGACCCCCTCCTCCAGCCGTTTCTCCGTCAGGAAATCGACGTAGGCTCGGACGGATCGACTAATCTCTCCAACCCGCTCGTCGAGGATCCTGAGGGTCTGTTTGATCTCTTCGATCTCTTTATCAAAATCCATGGGGTCTCGCCGCCCTAGACCCATGACACATGGATAAAACTTAACGTGAAAGACTCCGCAAATCAAGCGGGGGGACGGATAGATCGGGTTATTGGATCAACTTTGGCTGAGGTGGGCATTTACCGAGAGGAAAAAAAACGCCAAATGGGTTCACGGAATCATGCACATCGTCATCTGATGGATCCTGGGCACGACGAACCTCCGTGCTCGAGTCTTCCTCAATAATCGCCCGTTACTTCTTCCTTGTGGCCCGCTCTAGATCGATGATTCTCGAATGCCCCTCGACGTACGGCTCGGTTGCATAGCTCGTGACGTTCTGGATTTTTCGGGTAATTTGTGCCATCCTTGAGGCTTCCTTCTCGATGATTCCGAGAGAATGTTGACCGGGATCTTTTTTGTCCATTTCTTTCATGAGCATTTGAGCCCGTGCAAGAATATTGGTCAGCGGTTGATTGAGATGATGACAGGCGGCGCCGGCCATCTCGATCACCCCTTCGAACCGCTCTCTTTCCAGGATCTCCTTTTCCAGTTCCTTCTGTGCAGTGATGTCAGTCACGATCCCTCGAACAAGGGACGGGGGTTCCCGATCCATCTCGAGTGTCGAGAGGTTGACCAGCGCGTAAATCGGTCTCCCTTCCCGGTGTGTCAGCTCCGTCTCAAAAATTGATCCTCTCTGCCCCGACAGAGTCGCTCTGAAAATGCGTCCGGCCTCTTCTCTGCAACCGCGCTTAAAGAGTTCAGTCCACCGCCGGTTGATCATCTCATTCAGGCGGTAGCCCAGCATCTTAAGGAGGCCGTTGTTCGCATAGGTGATTCTCCCCTTCCGGTTCAAAGAGAATATGCCAGAGTCGATGTTTTCAATCAGATCTTTGTATTTCTCTTCAGACCGTTGAATCTGATCCTGAAGACCCCGTATCTCCCCAATATCCCTGATAATCATGGCAGTCCCAAGGTAGGTATCCTGTCTGTCTCTCACCGCCCGGTAAAAGATGTCGTAGCAAGGTTCTTTCTCAACATCGATGATGCCTGAGCGTTTCGCACGATGGTATCGGATTGTCTCTCTTCCTGTCTTGAGATCGTTCAGGATCTGGGAAACCCTGCCATGGTCCTTTACGGGATGGCAATCGAATATTGACCTGCCAAGAAGAGAACCGAGTTCTGAACTTCCCCGCATCCGCTCGAATGTCTCATTGGTCCATCGCACCCGATCATTCAAATCGAAGAAAATAACCCCTTCGCCTAGGCTATCCAGCAAATGCCCCATGACATGCTCAATCGTCTCCACAATCGCTTTCCTCGCCCTCTCTTCTAGAAGACATTCTAAGAGGAAAATACCTGATAGTCAAACACAAGGACAGAATTCGGGTTTCAGGGGTCAGAATTCAGAATGAAAACCGTGAGCGCCCAGAAATCCTTGTGTTCTAGAGGCGAATGTGCTACGCTGCTCGCGTTCTTTCCGGATGGCAGTCAACCCACCAAGGGGGATGCGGCTACACTTTTGACGAGTCTGAAGGCTGAGGGCTAACGGGGTGTTTCCAAGAGATAAGAGCAGCTTATGGAGACTTTTGGTTTGGCTGGTGTTACTGATAATCTTAGGTTGTGGGACCCAGAAACCCGTTCTCTATCCGAATGACTATCTCGAAAGCGTCGGATGGGCTCAGGCGAAGCAGGATATCGACGAATGCTGTGACCGGGCCGATGCCTATGTTAAATCAGATCCAGGTAGACAAGTCGCTGGGAGCACGGTGGCGGGCGGTGCAGCTGGTGGCGCCATTGGAGCGGCCGGAGGCGCCGTGGTGGGCGAATTGGGGCGAGGTGCAGGGGTCGGAGCAGCCACTGGCGCAACAGCCGGCCTGATCCGTGGGCTCTTCAAGGCTTCCCAACCGAGTCCCGTTTACAAGAGTTTTGTGGAAAGGTGCCTGCAAGAGATGGGATACGAACCCATTGGCTGGAAATAGCTGGTGTTTCGTACGGTGGGACTCCGGGCCGGCCTCTCAACTTTTACCGAGCACATACAGGACAAAGATGAAAAAACGGTGGTGTATTGTTTTTGCGTTCTCTCTCACCGCGACGTGGGGATTGCTCCTGAGCAGGAGTGCCGGAGCCAGGGAGTATGACTACCCGGGAGTTGCGATACCTTTTACTCCCTTTGATTCCCACTATGAGCGTGTTCAAAGGTATGTCGAGTCAAAGGTGTCCTCCGGTGATCCTGACCTCCAAGAGTTCCGAGGGTCAGATGCGATTGCGGATCTTGATGTGTTAAGAAGGTATTTGAAAACCGCGAGCAGGTTTGAGTACATCCCCGACGGAAACGACGGGGCCGACACGGCGAATGGTCTCAAACTCGATTCCCACCAGAGGGAAGGATCCCTGCACGAATATTGGCAACTCCCCGAAGAAACCGAAGACAGGGGTGCTGGGGATTGCGAGGACAAATCCATTTGGCTCTATACCAGGCTCATCCAAATGGGTTTCGAGAACGTCCGCCTCGTCGTCGGAAGATACCGTACCGATCAGGCTTCCTATCATGCCTGGGTGGTCTGTGATCTCGATGGAAAGATCTATATTCTAGACCCCACCATGAATGATGGGCTATGGGAGGCTCGCCAGTATCCAAAAGGATTCTACAGGCCCGTCTATTCGTTTTCGAGAGACCGTCGGTGGCACCATGGGGGTTCCTTTCGTCAACGTCTCGCTCCTGCCTCACAGAGGCCGATCGACTAACCCTTGCGAGGTAGGTCTATCGCCTTTTCCTCTCTACCATTCAGCCATCAACCGTCCGCCTACTTTCCCTTGGAGACTTTCTCCCAACATTGCCAGTCACAATCCTCACCGCTGTAATCGGCAAGTGCGGGATTATCACAGCTGATGCTTCGGAGAACTTTCCTCCCCTTTTCGGTTTCCCATTCGACGAGAAGGGATGGTGTGCCTTTCCCCTCAGGACATGGAATCTGCCGAACAACGCGCGTGATCTTGCCTGCCATGGTTGGTCCTCCGTTTTGCGTTTTTTTTCCCTGGGAGCAGAAGCCAAGATTGCTCACTCTGAGGGGAGCTCTCTTGGATCTTTTTCTGTATTTGTCGAGACTTCCATGAGCCGCAGTCTTCGATTCCTGAGATTCAAACCGAAGCCACTCCCCACAATCAAGAGGGCCCCTATCAAAAAACGAGCATACAGATCATCCTTGAAAATGATCACGCCTGCAACACCTGCGAAAACAATTTCTGACATCAATATGACAGAACCCTCTGAAGCTTTGCAGAACTTGAAACCCTGGTTCATCAAGAGCTGCGCTATGAGAAATACCAATCCAAGCAGTATCAAAAGCGAAAATTGTTCAAAACTAGGCCTCGTGAATTCTTTTAGGAAGAAAGGGAAACACACAGCTCCACCCACAAGGCAGAAATAGAAATAGATGATCAGGGGGTCATGGGTCTCCCGGAGTTTTCGTATGAGAACAACCGTAAATCCGGCAAAACAACCGGCCAAGAGCCCGTAGATGCCCCCCTGATTGAAGACATGAGACCCCGGATCGATAAGAATATAGATCCCGAAAAAACCCACCAGCATCAGAATGATTTCCAACCCTCCCAGAGACTCCCGGAAAAGCAAAAAAGAGAAGAAGGCTGCAAAAAGCGGGAAAGTGTAGAAGAGCACCATGGCAGTGCTGAGAGGAACAAGAGAGATCGATTTGACGAGAAAGAGAAAACAGAGGGTTCCAGAAACGGCCCTCACGAATAGCATGAATGGGCGTTTTCCTCGGAGAGAGATACCCCTTGGCACCATGAGAGACAAGAGAATGACTGCACCGGTGAGAAACCGAAAAAAGGCGATTTCCGTTGCCGCGATAGCGGGCGAGACAAACTTGATGAGTACGTCTGTGAGAGCGAAGAAGAAGGCGGAAACAACCAGCAAAGTGAAACCGCTTGTCAGCACAAGCCTAACCATCGCCATCATCTCCTGATCCGGATGGACTCGCCCGATGAGTGAGAATATTATCAAAACGGCACAGCCGCGAGCAAGGTTAACCCTCAGGCCAGCTCCTCCCCTTTCTTCATCATTTGCTCACGAGATTGGATGACCAGTGGAGGCGGTTGTCCCGTCTTCGGCTCTCCCCAGTAGACGGTCCGATGAGGGAAGGGAATTTCGATATTCCGCTCATCGAAAACCTTCTTCATTCTCCGGTTGAATTCTCTTCCAACTCTCCACTGCTTGATGGGCTTGGTTGTGATCCTTGCCTTGATAACCACTGCAGAATCGTCGAACTTGTCAACACCGAGGATCTCGAGGGGCTCGAGAATGTCGTCTTCGAACTCAGGGTCTTTCTGTAAGGACTCGCCAATCTCCTTGAGAACAGCCATGACCTCATCCACATCCTCTCGATAGGCCACACCGACCTCAAAAACGTATCGCGAGTACTCCTTGGTCATATTCGTGACCGCCTCGACACTCCCATTGGGGATCACATGGACATTTCCGGCCAGGTCTCGCATCTTAATCGTCCGCAAGCTCACCGCTTCAACGAGACCTCCCGTGCCGCTCACAACGACCACGTCTCCTACCGCCACACTATCCTCAAACAGCAGAAAAAGGCCATTGATGAAGTCCTTGACCAGCGACTGGGCACCAAAACCGACAGCCAACCCGATAATTCCTGCACCAGCGAGAATGGGCGTCACATTGACACCCAATTGGCTGAGAATGATGACCCCACCGACAAAAACCGCTGCGACGTTGACCACCCAGTGGAACAGGGGAACTAAAGTCTTCTTCTTTCTGCTCGGCTCAATGATTTCGCCGGTCTGGTCTGTTCGGGACTCAACAAGCTGGTGACTCAGAAACTCGCTGAGATCGAGGATCGCGATGACTAGCCCAACAACAATCCCTATGGCGATGACCCGGGAAAGAATGGTGGATCCCAATTCGGATGTGACAAACCAAGATGCCCGAAGCCCCCAGAATTCCAAGATGCTGCCGATGGCAATAACGATAACCACACCCTTGGCGACACGCTTCAACGTTCCGATATATCGATTGGTCTTCTCCTCCAGACCTGGGAACCGTTGCTTTATCTCCTTGCCGAGACTGAACACCTTGCTAAAAAGCGGATCGATGGCCCGCAGAACACCCCATAGGATTGCGAGAACCGCCGCTGTCTTTAGGGAGGCATAACCGACGTAAATGATTGCCTCTTCGTAGTTGGACACGATAAAAATCGAATTCGCCCAGACGACGATCCCTGCTGCAAGAGGCCAAAACCGGGCGCAGTAGTAAAGGAGTTTATCCCAGAAACTTGCCTCCCGAGGTGGTTTTGATGGGGCATACATCGTTTTGATCTGTTGGAGGAGGACTGTGGCAAGAACGGGAAAAAGGAGAGTGAGAATCCGGCTGATGCCTGCAGAAACCAGGGGAGGAGTTTTGAAGATCTCAAGGGATTCCGTGGCAAAATAATAGAGGATGGCCAGGTTGAGAAACCGCTTTACCCAGACCCACACGTAAGCAGACATCTCATCTGCCAACGGGAGGACCCGAGCTTTCGGGTCAAATGGACTGAGCAGAATCCGTGAAATGTTAAAGATACCTCGGTAAATGAGGAGGGTCAGGAAGAAGAGAATAGCGAACCTGTTCGGAGCCCCGCGAATTCCCAGGAGGCTGAGCACAAAAAACGCCCCCACAAAGAGGCCTGCGTACGGACCAATACGGATGACCATCCGTATGCCCGCCTCAGAGATTCGTCCCCTGACTGTCCGCTTCTCTTCTTTCAAGACAATTCTCAACAGGGCCGATGTCAGCCGTCTGATCACGAGAATAATGATGAGCGCCGTTACGATTCCCAAACCGATGATTGCGGCGGTTCGATATAGCGTGGCTCTGTTTTCTGGAGCTGAGATATACGTCCGTGTTCTCTTTAAACCCTCAGGGACTCGGCGGATGACATCGAAAACACGACTGAAAAAACCAGAGATTTCACGGGTGACTTGACTGTATTCCAGAATAAACCGCTCAACGAGATTGGGCTTTTCCTCCTCAGGAACTTCCTCCTCTTTTCGTTGCACCTTTTGATACTCCCTCAGGGTCTTTAGTTCATTGAGGAGAACTTGCCTTTTCTCTGGGGTTTCGAGTGTCTCGATCAGTTTCTCGAGATTTTCCAAAGGCGGGACAGCGTCCTCGGGCACCGGTGCACCCGCTTGCCCATGTATGTTGCCTGTCAAAGCTAGGAGAAGGATTGTCGTAAGAAATAGGGCCTTGAGTATCGAGGAAAATCTAGTTTTTGCTTTCATAACGATCACCTCCAGATCTGAGTCAATTTCATGAGGGTACATGGTAACCCTCGGTTCTCATTTTGGCAACATATGGCCAAGAGGAGTCAATTCAGGGAGGAGTGTCAGCCTGGATCTTGAAGCAGGAACTTAAGGCCTCAACACCGAACGGAGCGTTCCGCGACCCGGTGCCAACGAGGGCCTTGACATACGGAAAACTTACGTATATAATCGTAAGTATGAAGATCCCTTACCTGACACCGAAACAGAGAGCCCTGGTGCAATTTGTCCAGGAGTATTCTGGCACTCATGGAAATGCCCCCACACAACGCGAGATTGCCGAACAACTCGGCCTCTCATCTCTGGGGACCGTACAGAGCCACATCAAGGCCCTATGCAGAAAAGGCATTCTCCATAGGGAATGGAACAAGAACCGATCCCTTCGTCTCGCATATCCCTTTCCCTTGGAATCGGGAGGTACGATAGAACTCCGCATGGCAGGCCGAGTGGCAGCGGGAGAGCCCATCGAAGCTGTCCTCGATTATGAGACGGTAAAAGTTCCAGAGGAAATGCTCGGTCGAGGAGAGAATTTTGCACTCCGAGTCAAGGGAGATTCCATGATTGGCGATGGAATCTGCGACGGCGATGTGATTATTGTTCGCCGCAGCGGCAGTGCCGAGAATGGACAGACTGTGGTAGCTCTGGTCGATGAACGCCAGGCCACGGTTAAACGGTTTCGCCGAAATAAAGATGGTACGGTCACGTTGAGCCCGACCAACCCCGCTTATCAGGAGATCGTTTGCGAAGAAGGGCGGATCGCCATTCAGGGAATCGTGGTCGGCCTGCTGAGGAAGTACGACTCAAGATGACTCACCACGGAGGCACGGAGAACGCCGAGGCTTTCATTTTTTGGCCAATCGGGAGACGACGATTGGCCAAAACAAGCTCAGGCCTTCGGCCAAAATTGCCTCGAAGAGGCTGAGTACGCTTTGGTTTGTCGGTATCTCCCGACAAACAAAAAGAGCCCTTCTTCTCCGTGTCCTCTGCGCCTCTGTGGTAAATATTTAGGACGGTCATTTGATATTCGGGTTTGTTTCGGATTTCGAGATTCGTATTTCGAATTTCTCAAGCGGATACCGATGTTACGTCGTCTCCTTCATATTTCAGTGCCTGAATTTCCAGTCGCGGTCGAACGCGTGGCAAACCCTTCCCTGCGAAACCGCCCGGTCGCCGTCGCCACTTCCCTTTCAAACGACGGGCGGATTATCGTGCCTTCTGATGAGGCCCGCCGGGAAAGCGTCTTTCCATCCCTTCCCGTTGCTCGGGCTGTGAGACGTTGTCCAGGTCTGGTCATTCTTCCTTACAACGGTCTTTTATACCAAGGAGCCTATCGTGCGATGCTCCGGGAATGCCAGGCCTTCTCCCCCCTGATTGAACCCCACTGTCATGGCCATGCCTATCTCGATATCAGCGGCATGGGAAGGCTGATGGGCCGGAGCCTCGACATGGCCTTCAGTCTCTGCCGGGAGATCCGACGAAAACTCCGGATCCCGGCACGATCCGGAATCGGCAGCAACAAGCTCGTCAGCCGAGTGGCCGACATGGTCGCCAAGTCCGATCCAGTTTTTGAGGTTCTCGAAGGTTCGGAAGGGATATTTCTCGAACCCCTGAACGTTCGGGTTCTCACGGGGTTTGCCGACGAGATGACGCGACAGCTCCAGGAATTGAACCTTCGCATTGTGAAAGACCTGGCGGCCATTCCAGTCCAACAACTGGTTTCGGTGTTTGGGAATTTTGGATATATGCTCTTTCAACGGGCAAGGGGCGTGGATCCATCTCCTCTCGTCCTTCCAGAGCAGCCCCGGAGGTTGGAGGAACGAATCCGCCTGAACGATGTGACGAACGACCTCGGCGTCTTCACCCAGGAAGTGATCCGACTCGCTGACCGGCTCCTGACAAAACTCAGGGAACTCGACTACTTTGCGAGGAGGGCGGAGCTTTCCATCACCTATGTGGACCGAAGGCGGAATCGAAAATCGATCCCCCTCACCCGGGCTGATTACGCTCCCTTCGCATTTATTCCCCTCTTCACCCGTCTAACCCTTGAGACCTGCACCCGTCGCGTCCATGTGGAAGATATAACTCTAAACCTTACCGGGTGGAGCATAGCCCAGTCCCAGATGGATCTTTTTGAAGTCCCCCCGGCCAAGGCTCCACTGGTAAAAGCCATTGATCGAATCCGGAAGCGGTTTTCCTTTGAGAGCGTGGTCTACGGGGCAGAAATCGCATAAAACCAGGGGTCAGGAGTCAGAAGTCAGGATTCAGAATGAAAAGACAGGCCATCAAAACCGTTTTGACTTCTAACCACAGAGACACGGAGGCCACAAGGCATTTTCCCCTTTTGCCCAAGGGGCGGGACCTTCTCGTTTTGCCGGAACTATGGCAAACGAGAAAATCAAACCCTCCGTGTTCTCTGCGCCTCTGTGGTGAAAATAGGACAAAGGGTTACGCTGATTCCAAATCAATTCTGACTTCTGACTCCTGACTTCTGCCTCCGGGTCTTTTATGATTCACCTCCACGTCCATACTCACTATAGCTTCCACGAAGGGGCTTCATCCCCTGAAGATCTCTTTGCCGCGGCTCGCGAGCGAGGCATCGAGACCCTGGCCATTACCGACACCAATGGTCTCTATGGTCTGATCCATCAGCGTCAGGCGGCTGAGCACTATGGAATCCGACTCCTTATCGGATCCCTTCTGAATGACAGCACAAGCCATTCAGCCGTTATCATACCGCGAACCCGCACGGGTTACAGTGAACTGTGCCGCCTCATCACCCAGCGTCATATGGATACCCATTTCTCGCTCCTCGATTCTCTGAAAGCGGAGAACCTGGGTGACCTCTTTGTCATCTCTCCGGATCTGAGCCTTCTTTCGGGGCTCCCCCGAGAAAAGACCCTTTTCTTTGAGTTGCGACCCGGGTCGATCGATCGATACCGGACCGCCCAGGAACTGGGAATTCCAGCTGTCGTGACCAATGGGGTCTACTTTGCGCATCCGAGAGACTATGACAAGCACCGGCTGCTTCGAGTGATTGGACTGAAC
Organism: uncultured Thermodesulfobacteriota bacterium; assembly: GCA_964347335.1. Lineage (GTDB taxonomy): Bacteria > Desulfobacterota > BSN033 > WVXP01 > WVXP01 > WVXP01. Next base: position 7,063 of record CAYFYO010000010.1, on the reverse strand, counting down.
AGTGTTTTCAGCCGACTCTCGCCGGATCTTCATGCCCGAAGCGATCAATGGCTCAAGCCTCAACAAACCATGGAGCAAGAGTTTGCCTGGGCTCCTGAAGCCCTGAGGAACTCCCATGCCATTGTCGATGGGATTGAGGACTACTGGGACCTGGGTGCGTGGATTGTCTCCCGAGATGCCATGGAAGAAAAGGGAGACCTCTTCCGCCTACTGAAACAGAAATGCCTTGAAGGGGTTCGGCACCGCTACGGAAAGATGACCTCTGAGATCAAAAACCGGCTCGATAAGGAACTCGACATCGTCGGTCGCAAGGGATTTGCCGAGTACTTTCTGATCATGGAGGACGTTGCAAAACAGAACCCCTACACGTGCGGCCGGGGATCTTCCGCAGCAAGCCTCATCTCCTATCTTCTCGGCATCACACAGGTCGATCCCATCCGATACGATCTCTTCTTCGAACGCTTTCTCAACGAAGACCGTAAGGATCCACCCGATATCGACGTGGACTTTCCATGGGACGATCGGGATGACGTACTGAAATACACTTTTGAAAAGTACGGCCGCAAGCGGACCGCCATGGTTGCCACTCACGTGACCTATCAAGCCCGTGCGGCCCTGCGAGAGGTGGCCAAGGTCTATGGTTTTGCGGACGCGGACATTGGGCTCATCACAAAGAAAATTGGGTTCTCTCTTTTCTCCGGGCCGGCCGCCACGATCGAAGAACAGATTCGAGACAACCCCCGCTTCCGGGGAATCGATATTGATGATCAGTGGCGGAGGATTATCCTTGAGGCCCAATCCATTGTTGGCTATCCACGGCATATCTCGGTTCACTGTGGTGGCGTGGTCATTGTTCCCAAGGGAGTGACTCACTACGTCCCCATGGAGATTTCTCACGACGGCCGCCAGGTCATCCAGTGGGATAAGGACGGGGCCGAAGAGGCGGGCTTGGTCAAGATGGACATCCTGGGCAATCGATCCCTCGCAGTCATCAGGGAGAGTCTGAGGGCTGTGAAGGAAAATTATAGGATTCTTATTCCCTACTCCCGTTTCTCTCCACTCCCGGATCCAGGAGCTCAAGAGATCATGCGCACCGGCCAAACCATGGGCGTCTTCTACGTGGAGTCTCCGGCCATGAGAAACCTTCAAAAAAAGGCCAGAGTCGGAGACTTTGAGCATCTCGTCATCCATTCGTCAATCATTCGGCCGGCTGCCAACCGGTTCATCAGCGAGTACGTGGAACGCCTCCATGGCAAACTTTATGAACCCTTCCATCCAGCGGTCAAGAACGTCCTCAAGGAGACCTACGGGATCATGGTCTATCAGGAGGACGTGTCTCGGGTCGCCATGGCACTGGCCAATTTCACCGCTGAGGAGGCCGACGACCTGCGCAAGGTCCTCACAAAGAAGCGAGACTGGGGAAAGTTTGCGGTCTATCGCAAGCTCTTCGAGGAGCGGGCCCAGAAGCGGGGCGTCACCCGCGAGAAACTCGATGAAATCTGGGACATGACCGAGTCTTTCCGGGGATACTCTTTCTGTAAGCCCCACTCGGCTTCGTTTGCCATGGTCTCCTATAAGTCGGCCTATCTTAAGGCTCACTACCCGGCCGAATTCATGGCGGCTGTCATCAGCAACCAAGGGGGTTTCTATACCACCTTTGCCTACATTTCAGAGGCAAAGCGGATGGGAATCCGGGTCCTCCTGCCCGATGTGAATCGGAGCGAATTTCACTACCGAGCTGAGAATGATGAAACGCCGGGTGGTGATCAAATGCCCTCTTCCGAGAGTCCTCCCATCCGACCGTGGATGGCGATCCGGGTGGGATTCATGCAGATCAGGGGGCTTAACAAGAAGACCACCCAGGCCATCCTCGCAGAGAGAGATCGGAGCGGCTCCTTTCAGTCCCTTCAAGATCTGCTCGAGCGCGTTTCGATCCCGGAGAGAGACGGAACCCTCCTCATCAAGTCCGGTGCCTTGGATTCCCTTGAGCCCAGCTTGAGTCGTTCACAAATCATGTGGACTTTCCTTGCCCACGTACGGAGCCACTCCACCGTGGTCCAAAAACAGGGCACCACGGGCCATCTCTTTGCTTTTCATGGCACAGACTATCCCGCACCTCCTTTGAGGGATTATGATCTTCAGACGCAACTCCGCCACGAGGCCGAGGTCCTGGGGTTTCTGATCAGCACCCATCCCCTGACCCTCTATGAACCGAGACTCAGGGGGCTTCAGCACATCCAGGCAAAAGACATCAGGAAGTATATTGGAAAAGACGTCACCATGGTCGGGTGGTGTATCACGAGCAGAACCGTCATCACGAGCAATGACGAGCTCATGGAATTTGTCTCCTTTGAGGATACGACCGCCATTTTCGAAACCAACATCTTTCCCCAGGCCTTCCGCCGCTATGCCCATCTGATCGACTTGAACGAGCCCTTTGTCCTGAATGGCCGCGTCAATAACGACCACGGCTGCGTCACCCTGAATGTGACCCACGTGGATACACGGCTTTTCTACAAAGTCTCAAAGTCTAAAAAGCCCAGGGCCCTAGACCTCAACACCGAGCTGGAAGCGGCATGAGACCATCCTTGGCTCGCTTTGTCAGCTCAGGTTTGATCCGCAGCCTGGTGACAAGTTGGTAACCCCGAGCTCTTGAGGACTACCCTGAGAAAGACCCGGATTATCCGATTGAGACCTGCACCCTCTCATCTCAAAAATGGCCACGGGATTCCGGTAAAGTGGTTTGCCGTGATCTAGCCGAAATATGAGAAACTCCCAACAGTTTCATTCACTGCGAAAACCCGCATCCCCAGCCCTGGCACCATTCGCAGTCCCTCGCGCAACCGGATAACCCAAGCCCCCCATATATTGTATTTGTATGTGCTTCTTCTTGACACACGAATCCACTCTCCCTTATACTCACCACACCAAAAGCGTGTTCTCATCCCCTGTGATCCATCACGGAATGAGGACGGAGTGTCGATTTCTACATCCGGAACGCAAGCTGGATAGGGGCCTTCTACTGTGCGGTCCCCGCCCTGGTGTGGTTCGGCTTGATGCTAATTACGGTCCCTTTCCGTCACGTCTACACACTCCGCCTGATACTCTGCTTGGGAATTGGCTGCCCCATCGCCGCCTACCTCAACCGATTTGGGGTAGAGATTTGGCTTATTAAGCACCAGGGGCCGACTGGACCGGCAACGGTGCTTGACGGGGTGCTCATAGGCGCAGCCGTCGGGATGGGCATTGCGCTACTGCCTTCGTTGACATCGCTGATCAAGACCAACCATCCGGAGATGGCCAAAAGTTTCATTATCATCACCTACTGCGCAGCGGCCATGGCTGGAGGGATCATCGGCGCTATTCTTGCGGCCGTGGGACGAAGCCATTTCCAGCCGGACCGAGTGGACAGCGGAAGGTCAGGAGGAGTAGACCCACCGTAGCCGCCATGAGCGACTCGGTCAATGCTTCACAGGCATCGGCCAAAGGGGGGGATCCTCGATAGGCCCTACATCAAAAGACCCGCACGAACCTGTAGGAAATGCAGCCAACGGCTGAGAAGAGGGACAGCTAGGCTCGCAAGACGACTCCTTGCACGCCGCTGAGAGACGCCAAAGTCGCCAAAAAAAGCCGCCCGCCAACGTGGGCGGCAGTCGGGGGTCAAACCTAAAATGGAGCGCTAAGAACTGGAGGCGCGTATGCGATGGACGTGGTTTTTGCCGCCAGCAGGTTTCACCCTGGTACTGCTCGCCCTGTGTGAGTCGTGCCCAAGAATCGATTACTCCGGCATGTCTCATGTTGAAGAGGGTCAGTTCGAAATGGGGCGCGATGATAGCTTATCAAACGAGAAACCTCGGCATACGGTCTATCTGAGTGGCTTCTGGATCGACCAACGTGAGGTTACGAATGCCGAATATGCCGATTTCCTCAACGCCGGGTTTCAGGCTGGTTGGGTCCAAATCGTTGATGTCGAGCGGGAGGTTCGGGTTCACGACCAGCGCGCACTGTATCTTGCTCCCTACAGTCACCTGACCTATCAGGCGCAGATCGACTTCGTCGATGGTGCGTTTGTCGCCATAGAGGGCAAAGGTCAACATCCCGTGGCTGTCAGTTGGCATGGGGCGCAGGCCTTCTGTGAGTCGATTGGGAAGAGACTTCCAACCGAAGCGGAATGGGAATACGCAGCGAAGGGCGGTCACCTGAACAGGGTTGCGTCTGGCGCAACGGATTACTTCCTGTATAGCGGAAGCGCCGATTCGGACTCAGTCGCATGGCATCGAAACAACGCGGGTGGGTCCGCTCATCAAGTCGGTCAGCTGGGCCCAAACGAAATTGACACCTATGACATGAGCGGCAACATGAGGGAATGGTGCAGCGATTGGTAGGACACGGAGTACTACGGGGCGAGTCCTACTGAAAATCCGCAGGGGCCGGCAGAGCCGGAGTATACAGGCCAATACCCTGGCAAGGTCATGAGAGGAGAAAGCTGGCGAGAGAACACTTATCCTTACGAGGACGAAATCGATTTGGAAATGTCGATTGATCCCGACCGAGTGCGGGTCACCAAAAGAGACTATGACTGACCGACCAGCGTGAGTAATCGCACCGGGTTCCGGTGTGCTGCAATTGAATCAACAAGGTGGTCGATTTGCGATGCGAAGTTCTTCATCTTGGTTCCTCCCGAGCGTCGTTACGATCGGCCGCTGACGGACATTTCGGTCAGTGGTCCCGCTGTGGGAAAGTGTCCCGAAGATACAATTTAGGGGACGTGGTTGAATTATTCCCCTAAATCACCCATGGAGGGCCCTGTAAATCGTCGAAGACAAAACGCCGAGATGGTGTGTCATCTCTCTTAGCGAAATTCTAAAATCCTTCAACAGTCTTTGCGCTCTCTGTGAATTCAGCCTAGAGATATGCCCACGAGGACTGCCGAATAGCCCGAGGAGCATCGAGACGTGCCTGGCACGCCATAACTCCATCTGCATCTGATCATCTGCTCATCTCCCTGTATCGAAGCGACTCAGTTATTCAACAAAGTCCCGTTTTTTGCGTTTCTTTTATGCCCCCCATTGACTGACACCATTTGACATTCGTTAACCACATTTATACATTTATTGGAACGAGACCTGAAACAGGGGGGAGTTATTCGTAATGAGAAAGGAGGAGAAAATGAGAATTCTAGTGGCCGTGATTCTTGGGTTGATCATGCTCTCCACTTGTCAGACCATACCAAAGCCTCCACCTGGATCTGAAGAAGCACTTATTGAGAAGGGCAGAGACATCTTCTTCAACGAAACCTTCAACGGGAATGGCAGAACCTGTGGAACCTGTCACCCGGCAGAGAATAATTTCACCATCGACCCCACTTTCATCGCCACGTTGCCAGATGACGATCCGCTCTTTGTCGCCGAATTCAATCCCGATTTGGCCACACTTGAGAGACCGGAGTTGATGAGGGAGTTTGGTCTGATCTTGGAAAACCTTGACGGATTCGACGACTTGGAAAACAAATTCGTCCTGCGTGGCGTCCCTCACACGCTCGGCCTACGGGAGTCGATTAACAGCCCACAAGGCCCCCGCACAGGGTGGTCTGGTGATGGAGCACCAGGCGACGGGTCGCTCCGTTCGTTTGCTACCGGAGCGGTAATTCAACATTTTCCAAAAACCCTGAACCGCATCCCGGATGTCGATTTTCGACTCCCCACCGATGAAGAGCTGGATGCCCTGGAGGCATTCCAACTCTCCCTGGGGCGCCAGGAGGATCTGACGCTGCCGCTGCCCTTGAAAGATACGGTCCCGAAACGGGGCCAGGAGATCTTTCTCGACAACTCCCTCGGCAAATGTAACATTTGCCACCGGAACGCCGGGGCGAACGCACGTCTGGGCGATCAGGACCTGGGGAATGCCAACTTCAATACGGGGGTTGAGGACCTTCCTGACCAGCCGCAGGACCTAACCGGTGAGTTTGTTCCACCTGACGATGGGTTTGGTACCCCCGGTGACGGCACCTTTAACACACCCTCTCTGGTGGAGGCGGCCGACACCGGGCCCTTCTTTCACAACAACGCCATTGAAACGATCGAGGGGGCGGTTGCCTTTTTCAATGGAGACGCGTTCAATAATTCACCTTCCGGGCGTTTTCTGGCCAATCTTGACCCCAATGGCGTGGGCATCAACCTTGACGGGACCCAGGTGGTAGCCGTGGCGGCGTTCCTGAGAGTGATCAATGCCCTGGAGAACATCCGGCAAAGCCTCGAACTGCTCGAGGCTGTTGATCAGAGGGCCTTCCGCACGTGGACGGAAGCCAAAGAGCTACTTGAGCGTGCTCTCCAGGAGACGGATGACAGCATCATGGTCCTGTCAGGTGCCGGACTGAATCCAGCGGCCGTCGCACACCTCAGTGAGGCACGGCGGCTCACAAAGAAAGCAATCCGGAGCCTTTTCTTCAGACGCACTTTCGCACGAAAAGCCATTGTCGAGCAGGAGAACGCACGGGACGAACTCGTTGAACGATCCTAACCAAGTTCATCCAAGGATATGAAACAAAGGGGAGGTTTGTAATCATGTCAAAGTTATTTATAGGACTTCTGGTGACAATCACCCTACTATGGGGCGGTCTCTATGCCCATGGACAAAAAATGACCGAGATCTATATCCCCATTGGCCAATCTCCAGGACTGTCGGGTAAGCTGAGCATAATCGGCCGGATCGATGCGATTAACGCTCAGGATCAGACCATTGTCATCGTTGACTCCTCGGGACAGCACACCGTGAAGATCACCGGACGCACAAAAATCTGGTTGGACAAGAGCAAGCTCAGGCAAAGCAATCACAGGGGTAGCTTCGCGGATTTCCAGAAGGGGCTCACGGTCGAAATCAAATACGAAGACCCCGAGCGTAAGGCCGGACATGACGCGGAATGGATCAAGGTGCAGATCATGTGAATCCAACGCTGGACCGCTGTCCATACGTGTTTCGGAAAAGAATTACGGCTATTTGCATATATTTTAGGGGACATCCTATATCGCTCCTGTCAAGAGGGAAAAGAGTAACTAAGAAACCT